>PLZH01000127.1:0-62594 GCA_003152055.1 Burkholderiales bacterium | reverse complement strand
TGGCTCGGCTGGTTCCTCTACGCGACGCTGACGGCTTTCGCGCCGCTCGCAGCCGCGCGCGGCGAGACCGCTCGCGCGGAACACTGGACCATGCACGCCGACGCACTGAAGGTCGCGCTCGAGCGCGAGGCCTGGGACGGCGATTGGTACCTCAGGGGATATTTCGACGATGGAACGCCGCTGGGCGCGTCGCGCAGCGACGAATGTCGGATCGATTCCATTGCGCAATCCTGGGCGGTCTTGTCAGGAGCGGCGACTCAGGGCCGCGCCCTTCGCGCGATGGCCTCGGTGGATCGCGAGTTGATCCGCCGCGACGACGGCTTGGCGCTCCTGTTCGCGCCGCCCTTCGACAAGACTCCGACTGATCCCGGTTATATCAAAGGATATCCTCCTGGCGTGCGCGAGAACGGCGGGCAATACACGCATGCCGCGACCTGGTCGGTGATGGCCTTCGCCGCGCTGGGCGATGGCGACAAGGCGGCGGAACTCTTCGCCATGCTCAATCCGATCAACCATTCGCGAACCCGCACAGACGCCTATCGCTACAAGGTCGAACCCTACGTCGTCTGCGCCGATATCTATTCGACCAAGCCTCACGTCGGACGCGGCGGTTGGACCTGGTACACCGGCTCGGCCGGCTGGATGTACCGGCTGCTCGTCGAGTCGCTGCTGGGCCTCGAACGGCGCGGGAACCAACTGCGCGTGCGCCCTCTCCTACCGAAGCACTGGCAGGCATTCGACATGTGCTATCGCTTCGGCGAATCGATCTACGAGATCGCCTGCCGCGAAGCGAAACCGCTCGAGGCCGAGGCGGTCACGCTCGACGGCGTCGCTGCAGCGGATGGTTGGGTTTGCTTGCTCGATGATGGCAAGACCCACGCGGTGGTCGTGAGCGCGTGGCGACATCGCCGGCCGCTTGCCGCCTGATCCGCAATCCCGCCAAGGAGAAGAAGAATGCAGCTCGCAATGATCGGATTGGGTCGCATGGGCGCCAGCATGGTGCGGCGCCTCATGAAGCATGGTCACGAATGCGTGGTCTACGACATGCAGGCCGCCGCGGTGACGGCTCTTCAGAAAGAAGGCGCGACAGGCGCTGCCTCGCTGCAGGAGATGGTCTCGAAAATGACGCAGCCGCGCGCCGTCTGGTTGATGGTGCCGGCCGCCGTGGTCGATCAGGAGCTCGAGCAACTGGTCGCGCATCTCGATCCTGGCGATATCGTGATCGACGGCGGCAACTCGTACTACCGCGACGACATCCGCAGGGCGAAGGAGCTGAGCGCAACCGGCCATCACTACGTCGACGTCGGCACGAGCGGCGGCGTCGCCGGCCAGGATCGCGGCTANNNCACAACGGCATCGAGTACGGCGTCATGGCGGCATACGCGGAGGGCCTCAACATCCTGCGCAACGCCAACGTCGGCAAGCGCGAGCAAACGAGCGATGCCGAGACGACGCCGCTGCGGCACCCCGAGTTCTATCAGTACGAGATGAACCTGCCCGACATCGCCGAGGTGTGGCGCCGCGGCAGCGTCATCGGCTCCTGGCTGCTCGACTTGACCGCGAACGCGCTGCTGAAGGATCCGGCGCTCGTCGCGTATGGCGGCCGCGTGTCCGATTCGGGTGAAGGCCGCTGGACGATCGAGGCGGCCATCGACGAGGCGGTGCCGACCCACGTGCTCAGTGCCGCGCTTTACGAGCGCTTCGCGTCGCGTGGCGAGGCCGACTTCGCCAACCAGGTGTTGTCGGCGATGCGTCACGAGTTCGGCGGTCACGTCGAAAAGGCTGTGGAGAGCGGCCGGTGAGCGCGGCAGCCATGGCCGGCCGAGGCGCAGGTGCGCCGCGCTCCGATGCACTCGTGGTGTTCGGCTTCAGCGGCGACCTGGCGAGCAAGCAGATCTTCCCGGCCCTCTACGAGATGGTGAAGAAGAAGACGCTGAGCGTGCCGGTGATTGGCGTCGCGACGACGAGCTTTAGCACCGGGCAGTTGCAGCAACGCGTGCGCGACAGCATCGAGCATGAAAGCAGGATCGACGACGCGCCCGCTTTCGATCGCCTGCTTTCGCTGCTGCGCTACGTCAGCGGCGACTACAAGAATCCGGAGACCTTCCAGGCGCTGAAGGCGGCGCTCGGGCCGGCTGAACGGCCTGCGCACTACCTTGCCATCCCGCCGGCCCTGTTCGCGACGGTAATCAAGAGTCTGGGCGCCGCCGGCCTCGCGCGTGATGCACGCGTCATCGTCGAAAAGCCCTTCGGCCGCGATCTCGCATCGGCCATCGAGCTCGACGCCGTCGCGCACGCAGTGTTCCAGGAATCGTCGATCTTCAGGATCGACCATTACCTCGGGAAGGAGGCGATCATGAACATCCTCTATTTCCGCTTCGCCAATTCCTTCCTCGAGCCGATCTGGAACCGTCATCACGTCGCCAGCGTGCAGATCACCCTCGCCGAAGACTTCGGCATCGGCCAGAGAGGCGGCTTCTACGAAAGCGCAGGGTGTCTGCGCGACGTGATCCAGAACCATCTGTTCCAGATCGTCGCGCTGCTGGCGATGGAGCCGCCCGCGTACCAGGGCTTCACCGCGGTGCAGAGCGAGAAGGCCGGCGTCTTTCATGCCATGCGGCCGCTGACGGCCGACGATGTCGTGCGCGGCCAGTACGACGGCTATCGCAAGGAAAGGGATGTCGCGCCGGACTCCGACGTCGAGACCTTCTGTGCCCTGCGCCTTTTCATCGACTCGTGGCGCTGGTCCGGCGTGCCCTGGTATCTGCGCTCCGGCAAGCTGCTGCCGACCACCGCTGCCGAGGTGCTGGTGCAACTGCGGCCGCCGCCGCAAAAGCTGTTCGACGATGCCGGGCCGGGCCACGGCCGCGCCAACTACGTTCGCTTCAAGCTGCAGCCGGTCTCGGCGGTGGCTCTCGCGGCCCGCATCAAGCGCCCGGGCAAGGGTTTCGTCGGCGACCAGCGCGAGCTCTACCTGTGCGAAGACGGGCAGGGCGGGGAGACGACCTACGAGCGCCTGCTCGGCGACGCGATGGTCGGCGACGGCTCGCTCTTCACCGGCCAGGACGCCGTCGAGGCGGCGTGGATCGTCGTCGACCCGGTGCTCGTCGACCACGCTCCTTGCCTGCCCTATGCGCCGGGCAGCTGGGGGCCGCANNCGTGACCGGCAGGCAGGCATGAGCTCCAACGTCGTCTTCCTCCTGGACGTGGACAACACGCTGCTCGACAACGACCGCATCATCGCCGACCTGCGGCTGCATATCGCCGATGAATTCGGCATCGCCAGCTCGGACCGTTTCTGGGCGACCTTCGAAGCCTTGCGCAGCGAGCTGGGCTACGCCGACTATCTCGGCGCCCTGCAGCGATACCGGGCCGAGGCGGAGCACAGCGACGCCGGCGAGCCGCGGCTGCTCTCGATGTCGAGCTTCCTGATCGACTACCCATTCGCCGAGCGGCTCTACCCGCACGCGCTCGACGTCATCGCGCATCTCGGCAAGCTCGGGCCGACGGTGATCCTCTCCGACGGCGACGTCGTGTTTCAGCCGCGCAAGATTCAGCGCTCGGGTCTGTGGAATGCCGTGCAAGGCCGCGTGCTGATCTACATCCACAAGGAAAACATGCTCGACGCGGTGCAGCGCCAATATCCGGCGCGCCGCTACGTCATGGTCGACGACAAGCAACGCATCCTGACGGCGATGAAGCAGGTCTTGGGGCAGCGCCTGATCACGGTCTTTCCGCGTCAGGGCCACTACGCGCACGACCCGGCCAATGTCGCCCGCTATCCCGCCGCCGACGTCAGCGTCGAGCGCATCGGCGACTTGCTCGAACTCGACGTCGCGCCCTGGCTCGGCGCGACGACACAGGAGAAAACATGAACGCCCTTACCCAAAAGCTGCACACCCTCGGGCAAAGCCTGTGGATCGACAACATCACGCGGCAGATGCTCGATGACGGAACGCTGGCACGCTACCTCTCGGAGCTCTCCGTCACCGGACTGACCTCGAACCCGACGATCTTCGAGCACGCGATCGGCACCGGCAACTCATACGACGAGCAGATCGCCGCCCTCGCAGGCCACGGCAAGTCGGGCGAGGAGCTCTTCTTCGGCCTGGCGCTGCAGGATCTGACGCGAGCCGCCGGCCTGTTCCAGCCTGTCCACGAGGCCACCGGCGGCATCGACGGCTGGGTCTCGCTCGAAGTCTCGCCGCTCATCGTCGACGACGCCGCCCAGACCGTCGAGGCCGCCGCACGCCTGCACGCCGCGGCGGCGCGGCCGAACCTCTACATCAAGATTCCCGGCACGGCCGCCGGCATCAAGGCGATCGAGGCATCGATCTTCGCCGGCGTGCCGATCAACGTGACCCTGCTCTTTTCGCGCGAGCAATACCTTGCCGCCGCCGGCGCCTACATGCGCGGCATCGAGCGGCGCATCGCCGCGGGGCTCGATCCGAAGGTCGAGTCGGTCGCGTCGCTGTTCGTGAGTCGATGGGACGTCGCGGTCAAGGACCAGGTCTCGCCCGAGTACCGGAATCGCCTCGGCATCGCCATCGCCAGGCGCACCTACAAGGCCTACCGCGACCTGCTCGCTGCGCCGCGCTGGAAAGAGCTCGCCGAAGCCGGTGCCCACCCGCAACGGCTGCTCTGGGCCAGCACCGGCACCAAGGATCCGGAGGCGCCCGACACGCTCTATGTCGAAGCGCTCGCCGCTCCGGATACGGTCGACACCATTCCCGACAAGACCCTGCAAGCCTTTGCCGATCACGGGAACATCGCGGCGGTGATGCCGCTCGACGGTGGCGACGCCGAAGCCGTGATCGCCGAGTTCGGCCGCCAGGGTATCGACGACGGCGCCCTCGCCACTCGCCTGCAGCACGAAGGCGCCGACGCCTTCACGAAGTCGTGGAACAGTCTGCTCGCGGGCCTTCGAGACAAGACCTCGCAACTGACCGGAGTGACCTCCAAGTGAGCTCGAGCCTCTTGCCGAGCCCGGCCGCCGCGACGACGGCAGTTCCCGCACTCACCGCTCGCCCGGCGTGGCAGGCACTCATGGCGCACCACGCGAAGATCGGCGGGGTCCACTTGCGCGAGCTGTTCGCGTACGACGCCGGTCGCGGCGAGCGGCTGACCCTCGAGGCCGCGGGCCTGTACCTCGACTATTCGAAGAACCGCGTCAGCGACGAAACATTGAAGCTGCTGGCCGCGCTGGCCGCCGAATGCGGCCTGCGCGAACGCACCGCGGCCATGTTTCGCGGCGACGTGATCAACACGACCGAGAAGCGATCGGTGCTGCACGTGGCGCTGCGCGCGCCGGCGGGCGCCAAGCTCATCGTCGATGGGGTCGACGTCGTCGCCGAGGTTCACGCCGTGCTCGGCCGCATGAACACCTTCGCCGAGGCGGTGCGCAGCGGTCGCTGGCTCGGCCACACCGGAAAAAGGATCCGCAAGGTCGTCAGCATCGGCATCGGCGGCTCCGATCTCGGACCGGTGATGGCCTACGAAGCGCTGCGCTTCTACAGCGATCGCGATCTGTCGCTGCGCTTCGTCTCCAACGTCGACGCCACCGACCTCGTCGAGGCAACGCGCGATCTCGACGCCGCGGAAACGCTCTTTATCGTCTGCTCGAAGACTTTCACGACACTCGAGACGCTGACCAATGCCCACGCTGCGCGCGACTGGTGCGTCGGGCAGCTTGGCGACGAGAAGGCCGTGGCGAAGCACTTCGTCGCCGTCTCGACGAACGACGAAGGCGTGCAGAAATTCGGCATCGCCCCTGAGAACATGTTCGGCTTCTGGGACTGGGTCGGTGGCCGCTACTCGATGGATTCGGCCATCGGCCTGTCGACCCTGATCGCAATCGGCCCCGAGCACTTTCGCGCCATGCTGGCCGGCTTTCACGCCATGGACGAGCACTTTCGCAGCGCCCCGGTGGAAGAAAGCATGCCGGCGCAGCTCGGCCTGCTCGCGATCTGGAACAACAACTTCCTCGGCGCCACAACGCTTGCCGTGCTGCCTTACGACCAGTACCTCAAGCGCCTGCCCGCGTACCTGCAGCAGCTCGCGATGGAGAGCAACGGCAAGCACACGCGCCAGGACGGCAAGCGCGTCGAGGTCGAAACCGCGCCCATCCTGTGGGGCGAGCCCGGCACCAACGGACAGCATTCGTTCTATCAGCTGATCCACCAGGGAACGCGCATCGTGCCCTGCGATTTCATCGGCTTCTGCCGAGGGCTGAACCGGCTCGGCCGCCAGCACGACCTGCTGATGTCGAACCTCTTCGCCCAGACCGAGGCCCTGGCCTTTGGCAAGACGGCCGCCGAAGTCGCCGCCGAAGGCACGCCCGCCGAGCTGGTGCCGCACCGCGTCTTCGAAGGCAATCGGCCGACCAACACGCTTCTCGCCGAGTGCCTGACGCCGGCGAGCCTGGGCGCGCTGATTGCCCTGTACGAGCACAGCGTGTTCACGCAAGGCGTCATCTGGAACATCGATTCGTTCGACCAATGGGGCGTCGAGCTCGGCAAGTCACTGGCGCAACGGACGATTCCCGAGCTCGAGAGCGCGGCCGAGCCGAAGCTCGGGCACGACAGCTCCACGAACGCGTTGATCCGGCGCTACCGGCGGCTCCGCGACGAACGCTCCATCACCTGACGACCACGCATGACCACACGTATCAGTCCTCTGGCCGGCAAGCCGGCTCCCGCATCCTTGCTCGTCGACGTGCCCAGGCTCGTCACGGCCTACTACACGGAGCTGCCCGATCCGACGATTGCGGTGCAGCGCGTCGCCTTCGGCACCTCGGGGCATCGCGGCTCGTCGTTCGAGGCGTCCTTCAACGAGCGCCACGTGCTGGCGATCACGCAAGCGATCTGCCAGTACCGCAAGAAGCAAGGCATCGACGGGCCTCTCTTTCTCGGCATCGACACGCACGCGCTGTCACAACCGGCCTACGCCAGCGCCATCGAGGTGCTGGCCGCCAACGGCGTCGAGGCGATGCTCGCGGCCGGCGACGAATACACGCCGACGCCGGCCATCTCGCATGCCATCCTCACCTACAACCGCGGCCGCAAGGCCGGGCTCGCCGACGGCATCGTCGTGACGCCCTCGCACAACCCGCCCGACAACGGCGGCTTCAAATACAACCCGCCGAACGGCGGCCCGGCCGGAACCGACATCACCGGCTGGATCGAGGCGGCGGCGAACGGCTTCCTCGACAAGGCGATGGACGGCGTCAGGCGCATCCCGCACGCGCAGGCGCTGCGCGCCGCGACGACGCACCGGCACGACTACCTCGGCACCTACGTCGCCGATCTCGGCAGCGTCGTCGACCTGGACGCGATCCGCAACTCCGGGATCCGCATGGGGGTCGACCCGCTCGGCGGCGCCGGCGTGCACTACTGGGCGCGAATCGCCGAGCACTACCGGCTCGACCTTACCGTCGTGAGCGACGTGGTCGACCCGACCTTTCACTTCATGACGGTCGACTGGGACGGGCAGATCCGCATGGATCCGTCGTCGCCGTACGCCATGCAGCGCCTGCTCGACATCAAGGACCGTTTCGACATCGCCTTCGCCTGCGATACCGACCATGACCGGCACGGCATCGTCACCGCCCAGGCCGGTCTGCTCGCGCCGAACTCGTACCTCGCCGTCGCGATCGACTACCTGTTCCAGCACCGGCCGCAATGGGCAGCCAAGGCCGCGGTCGGCAAGACCGTCGTCAGCACCCGCCTCATCGACCTCGTGACCCAGCGGCTCGGCCGCTCGCTCTACGAAGTGCCGGTCGGCTTCAAGTGGTTTGCCGACGGACTGCTCGACGGCTCGCTCGGCTTCGGCGGCGAAGAAAGCGCCGGCGCCTCCTTCCTGCGCCGCGACGGCATGGTCTGGACGACCGACAAGGACGGCATCGTTCCGGCGCTGCTCTCGGCCGAGATGACCGCGCGCACCGGCCGCGACCCCGGCCGACTCTATGCCGGGCTCGCCGACGAATTCGGCCATCCGGTGGCCGATCGCGTCGATGCGCCGGCCACGCCGGAGCAGAAAAAGCAACTTGCAGCGCTCGCACCGGAACAATTGAATGTCACCGAGCTGGCCAGCGAGAAGATCGAAAGCGTTCTCGACAAAGCCCCCGGCAACGGCGCGCCGATCGGCGGCATCAAGGTGACCGCCAGGAGCGGCTGGTTCGCAGCGCGGCCGTCCGGCACGGAAGACATCTACAAGATCTATGCGGAAAGCTTCGCCGGCGCCGATCACCTGAAGCAGATCCTGAAGGAGGCGCAAGCCATCGTCGACCACGCGATCGCGTCGCCGCCGGCCTCTGCCGTCACGGCGGCTGCCGACAAGAAAGGCCACTGACATGCATGCACAACGACTCGTCGATACCGCCAAGGCGCTCGTCGCCGGCGACAAGGGCCTGCTCGCGATGGACGAAAGCACGCCGACCTGCAACCGGCGCTTCGCCGGGCTCGGCATCGCGCAGACCGCGGAAGTGCGGCGTGCCTATCGCGACATGATCGTCACGACGCCGCGCCTCGGCGAATGCATCAGCGGCGCCATCCTCTACGACGAAACGATCCGCCAGCTGACGTTCGCCGACACGCCCTTCGCGCAGGCGCTCGAGGCGGCCGGCATCGTTCCCGGCATCAAGGTCGACGCCGGTGCCAAGGAACTGGCCGGCCATTGCGGAGAGCTGGTCACCGAAGGCCTCGACGGCCTGCGCGAGCGGCTGATCGAGTACGCGGCGATGGGCGCGCGCTTCGCCAAGTGGCGGGCCGTGATCACGATCGGCGACGGGCTGCCGAGCCGCGGCTGCATCGAGGCCAATGCGCATGCGCTCGCGCGCTACGCAGCGCTGTGCCAGGAAGCCGGGCTGGTGCCCATCGTCGAGCCCGAGGTGCTGATGGACGGCGACCACCCGCTCGGACGTTGCGGTGCCGTGACAGAAGAAGTCCTGCACACCGTGTTCGATCAGCTCCACACGCAGGAGGTGATGCTCGAAGGCATGCTCCTCAAGCCCAACATGATCCTTCCCGGCGCGGACTGCGCCGACCAGAGCAACGTCGACGACGTGGCCGACGCGACCCTCGGCTGCTTCCTCAGGGCCGTGCCCGCGGCCGTGGCCGGCATCGCTTTTCTCTCCGGCGGACAGTCTTCGGCGCTGGCCTCGACGCGCCTGAGCGCGATGAATCTGAGGTTCAAGTCGCGCATGCCCTGGCCTTTGGCGTTCTCGTTCGCACGTGCCATCCAGCAGCCGGCGCTCGAGATCTGGCACGGGCAGGCGGCCAACGTGCCCGCGGCGCAGCAGGCGCTCTTTCATCGCGCCGAGTGCAACCGCGCCGCGCGCCGCGGCGAGTACGACTCCGCAGCCGACGCGCCGAGACAAACCTGATCCCGATCGAAGGTACCGCGATGTCCAATACGCTCGACGAGCAATGCGTCAACACGCTCCGCCTCCTGTCGGTGGACATGGTGCAGAAGGCCAACAGCGGCCACCCTGGCCTGCCGCTGGGCGCCGCGCCCATGGCCTATGCGCTGTGGACGCGTCACCTCAAGCACCATCCGGCCAACCCGCTCTGGCCCGACCGCGACCGCTTCGTCCTCTCGGCCGGCCACGGCTCGGCGCTCCTCTACAGCCTGCTTCACGTCACGGGCTACGACCTCTCGCTCGACGACATCAAGCAGTTTCGCCAGTGGGGCAGCAAGGCGCCGGGACACCCCGAGCGCGGCCATACGGCCGGTGTTGAGGTGACGACCGGGCCTCTCGGCCAGGGCCTGGCCAATGCTGTCGGCATGGCGATCGCCGAGGCGCATCTGGCAGCGCGCTACAACCGTGAAGGCCACGCGATCGTCGACCACCGCACCTGGGCCATCGTCAGCGATGGCGACCTGATGGAAGGCGTCGCTTCCGAAGCGGCATCGCTGGCCGGCCACCTCAGGCTCGGCAAGCTGATCTGCCTCTACGACAACAACTCAGTGACGCTATCGGCCGGCACCGACATGACGTTCTCCGAAGATCGCGCGAAACGCTTCGAGGCCTACGGCTGGCAGACGATCAGCGTCGACAACGGCAACGACCTGAAGGCGATCGACGCCGCACTCGACTCGGCGCGCGCCGAGTCGGTGCGGCCCTCCCTGATCCTCGTGCGCACGCACCTCGGCTTCGGCTCGCCCGAGCAGGACAGCTTCAAGGCGCACGGCTCGCCGCTCGGCGTCGCCGACGTGAAGAAGACCAAGGAAAAGCTCGGCTGGCCGGTCGAGCCGCCCTTCCTCGTACCCGAGCCTGCGCTGGCACACTTTCGCGAAGCGCTGGCTCGGGGCGCGAAGGCAGAAGCCGACTGGGACGAGCGCATGGTGGCCTGCGCCCGCGCCTTTCCCGAGCTGGTGCATGAGCTGCAAGAGCGCCTGCGCGGCGAGTTGCCACACGGCTGGGATGCCGACATCCCCGTCTTTCCCGCCGACGCCAAAGGCATGGCGACCCGCGTCGCCGGCGGCAAGGTGATGAACGCGATCGCGCCCAAGCTGCCGGCACTCTGCGGCGGCTCGGCCGACCTCGACCCTTCGACGCATACCGAGCTCAAGGGGCTGGGCGACTTCAACCCTCCGATCCAGCCGGGCGAAGACAGCGAAGGATCGGACGCGGGCGGCTGGAGCCGTGCCGGCCGCAACGTCCACTTCGGCGTTCGCGAGCATGCGATGGGCGCGATCGTCAACGGCCTGGCGGCACACGGCGGCTGCATCGGCTACGGCTCGACGTTTCTGATCTTCTCCGACTACATGCGGCCGCCGATCCGCCTCGCCGCGTTGATGGGGTTGCACGTCGTCCACGTCTTCACGCACGACAGCCTCGCGCTCGGCGAAGACGGCCCGACGCACCAGCCCATCGAGCAGCTCGCCAGCCTGCGCGCAGTTCCCGGGCTCACCCTCATCCGCCCCGGCGACGCCAACGAAACCGCGGTGGCCTGGAAGGTGGCGCTAGAAGCCCGCGACCGGCCGGTGCTGCTGGCGTTGACCCGGCAGTTGGTCGCCACGCTCGACCGCAGCCGCTACGCCAGCGCCGAAGGATTGCGCCGCGGCGCGTATGTGCTCAGCGACGCGAGAGACAACGCGCCGGCGCTCATTCTCATGGCGAGCGGTTCCGAGGTCGGCCTAATCCTCGCGGCCGCCGATCGTCTTGGTGCCGAAGGCGTCGCCGTGCGCTGCGTCTCGGTGCCGAGCTGGGATCTCTTCGATGCCCAGCCGGCGACCTATCGCGACGAGGTGCTGCCACCAAAGGTCACGGCACGCCTGGCCGTCGAGCTCGGCGTCGAACAGGGCTGGCATCGCTACGTGGGCGAGCGCGGCGACATGCTCGGCATCGACCGCTTCGGCGCATCGGCTCCGGCCGATGTGCTTCTCGAGAAGTACGGCTTTACGGTCGACAACGTCGTGGCGCGCGCGAGAAAGCTCCTGGCGGCCTGAGCCTCGCAACTACGCGGATACAAACGGCCGCGCCCGCATCCATTTGGTGGCGACCCATTTCTCGCCGGTCTGCACGGCGCGGCTCGCATGCAGCGACGCGTGGTCCAACTCGCCCAGGCTGTTGCAGTACTCGAAGTAGACGGCATGGCCGCGCACGGGTGAAACGGTCCAGCCCGTCGCAGGAAAGATCGTTTCTCCGCCTTGCGCAACGTCGTTCAGATACGTGACGAGCGTGCTCACGCGCTGGCCGCTGCGCGCAATCGAGTTCCGGTTCGCGTCATTCGATGGCACCAGAAAGTCGAAGTGCGGCTCGCTTCCCGTGCCTTGCGGATAGTGCAAGACCTGCAGCCCTTCCCCGTTTTCCGGAGGCAGATTCATGATCCTGGCGATGCGCCGGTCGATGCCTGCCACGAGTGGATTCTGGAAGGGGCGAAAGAACATGCCGAAGCTCGTGCGCTGGCGGGCGATGACGTCGCGCCCCGTCGTCGCGTCGGTCACCGTCGAAGGCTTCAGCCGGCCACGCGCCATCGCGATCAACTCCTCGCACTCGGCTGCGTCGATGACGCCATCGAGCACGGCAAGCACCGGGCGTTCGGCCCTCGCAAGGGCGCGTATCGTGCGGTCGCCGGCATCGATCGATGGGCCGGGCGCGAGGCGCGGTGTCTCGTAGCGATAGCCTGGCAATGACTCACCGGGCGATCCCGAGTCGAGCAGCTCGACCGTATCGACGGGCAGCGGCGCTGTGCCGAGGCGGGCTTGCACGAAGGCAGCGACGATGGCGTGCGCCGCCTGTTGCGCGACTTTGCGCTCCTGCAAGACCTGGACGAGAGCATCGGCGGATTCGCCCTGCTGCAGCTGCCGCAGGATCCAGTCGCCGAGTGCAGGCGCGAAGCGGATCTGAGTCGTCACGAGACCGGCAGGTCGACGGCAACCCAGCCCGTTTCCGTCAAGCTGAACGTCTCCTGCAGTTGCGCCGTGCCGGCGCCGCGAATCACTCCCGCAACGACGGGGAAGACCTTCTGCACTTGCGGATCGTTCGTCCACGGCGCTGCATCGACGTGATAGGTGTACGTCACCGTCGCCCGCCGGGCCAGGTTGCGAGGGTTCGTGTCGAGCTTCCAGTCGACGACCCTGTCGAGACTCAATTTGGCGGCGCAGAAGTCGCTGCGAATCGATGCGGCGCCCGAGGTCTTCGCGGGCCCGCGTCTCACGAAGTACCTTCGTCCCGCGTCGGTCAGCACATAACGCCGGACCGCCATGCGGTGAACGGTCCCCTCATCATTGACATCGACCTGCGCCACGCTCGACGACACCAGACCGAGCCTGTCGAGCACGGGCATCTGCAATGCGTTGCGCGCCCCGACGTCGACTTCGTGTTGCGTCACGTCGATGGGCCACGCGTCTTTCGCCAGGCAAAGCTGGCCGCGCTCCGACAGGTAGACGGTCATCGCCTGGGTGAATGCGTCGAGGCTCGCTTCGGGTGCGCGCGTGCATGCGGCAAGGCCGACGAGGCTGACAAGGGCCGCGACGGCGGCAAGAGGAAACGAAGGATTCATGGGCATCGGACACATGAGAAGCACTCAGCTGGTGCAGGCGCCGGAAGTCGGCGGCGTCGCCGGCGCCTGGTCACCATCGGTCAGCGTGCTCAGGAAACAAAGGACGTCGGCGATGTTCTGCTCCGACATCGGCGGCTGGCTGTGCGCAGCGCGGCCATCGAGCGGCAGCTGCGTGTCGATGTTGCCGAGGAACGGCGCCGGCAGGTCGTTGAACTTCTGCACCGTGCCGCCGACATATTGCGTCGTCACGAGGCCGTAGGCAGGGAAACCCACGTCAGGCACCGGCTTCGGCGTTCCACCGGCGGTCGGATACCAGATCTCGGGCATCGTGTCGCGCGTGTTGTAGAAGCGGATGACCTGATCGAGCGAATGCATCACGCCGTTGTGGAAGAAGGTCTTGCGCGTCGCGACGTTGCGCAGGGTCGGCGTCTTGAACATGCCGCAGAAGGTGTCCCCGGCGACCGCCGGGTGATCGGTACGCAGCGGCCCGCACAGGCCGATATCGAAGTAGCTCGCGTCGGCATCGACCGGGATGGCCGCGTTACGCGGCACGCTGATGGCTTCGTAGGAGAAGTCGGTGAACAGCGCCGAGCTGCCGTTCAGTCCGGCGCCCTGGTAGTGGCACGACGCGCAATTGCCCGTGCTCGGATCGGAGAAGACCTGGAGGCCGCGCGCCTCGGCCGGCGTCAGGTTTCCGCCGATCTTGTTGCCAGCGTAGAGATCGAATTTGCTCGAGTAAGGATGGAAGCCCGGGTCCTCGAGCTGGTACGCCTGCAAGGCGTGGCGCGCATCGAGGAAAGCGCTGTCGCTGTCGACGAAGGCATCGCTTCCGAAGGCCTGGCGAAAAAGATCGGCGTAGGGCGCCGCCTGCAGCTTGGCGACGACGTCGGCGACACTCGCATTGGCCATCTCATTGGCGGCCAGCAACGGGATCTGCGCCTGGTCGGCCAGTGTCGCGGCGCGGCCGTCCCAGGTGTAGCCGCCGCCCGGCCCGGGGACGCTGATGCCGTCCGGGTTATCGAGCAGGTCGGCGTAAGGGGGGGTGTATTCCTTGTAGCGCAACGAAGGCACGGCACGCGTCCCGGCCGAATCGAGCTGCACGCCGCCGATCTGCACGGCAAGTGCGTTGGGTGGCCCGTAGGCCGCGCTCGGGTCGTGGCAGGTCGCGCACGACATCTTTCCCGATCCGGAGAGCGTTGCGTCGGTAAATATCTTCTCGCCGACCTGCGCGGCGAGACTGAGCGAGCTCGCCGACGATGCCGAAGACGCCGGCGGAGCCGCCGACGGCGACGCGGCGTCGCCGCCGCCGCAGGCGCCAAGGCCGAGCGCGGCAGCGACCAGTGCAGCGGAGAAGAGCGTTCGCATGGGATCAGTCCCGCGCTCGGGCCGACGTGCGAGCCCAGTCGGCCGGCCCAGCGACGCTTCCTATTTCAGCGCCCAGACGTTGGTCTGCTTCGCGTCCGGGCCGATCTGCGCCGGCACCGTCACGTCGCTCGACTGCTTCTGCGTGTAGGTGGCCGGCGCGACCCAGGCGTGATTGATCGGGCGCACCGAATCGAAGTGCGTGTCGGCGCTGCCGGCGTACTCGGGCAGGTTGAGGATGTTCACAGCGATGAAATGCTCGGTGTACTTCGAGCGGTTCATGTACGAGCCCTCGACCGACGGGTCGGCGAGCTGGAACATGTCCTGGAACGTTCGCACCAGCGAGAAGTGACTGTAGGCGTCGTTGTCCGAGATGCCCTTCGGGGCGCTTGTCTGGTTGGTCAGGATGCCGAAGATGCTTTCGCCGTGGCCGCGATTTCCCTTGGTGTAGTTGTTGATCGTCGTATCCACGGAGAAGCTGCCGTCCGCGTTCTGCTTCAGCGGCTGCGCGACGCTGCTGTTCGAGACATTCCAGCCGCAGCACGAGTTGAAGCCCGAGGTCGCCGTGCCTTCGTCGAACATGACGACGATGGCGACGCGCTTCTGCGGGTTGTTCCAGATCGGCGACGCCTCGATCGTCTTGACCAGCGCGTCGACGTAGTTGTCGCCGCGCGTGATGATCGCGCTGCCCGTGCAGTCGCTCGCCGTGACCTTGGTCGCGCTGCCGCCGACCGTGCCCTGCAGCGTGATGCCGTGCATATCGTCGCACTGGTCGGGCATGACGAAATTCAGCGCGCCGATCTTGCCGGCGGCGAGGTCGGTGCCGAGCTGGTCGATGTTGTAGCCGGCGGGCACCGCATAGGCCGTGCTGCTCGCCGTCAGGACTGCGTCCCACTGGCCGCCCCCCATCGTCCGGTTGTTGTACTTCCATTCCGGTGCGCTGCGCACGTTCTGATAGGCCATGCCCGGGTGGTGCTTGGTCTTGTAGAGCCCCGCCGGCAGGGGCAGCGTGAGACCGGAGGTGCCGACCGTCGTCGCATTGCCGGCGAGCGTGCCGGGCGCATAGAGGTTGTCGAGGGCAATCACGGCCGGATCGGTGACGCTGTCGGTGCGGAAGTCCTGGCCCGGGTTCATCGATTCGCTGTAGGTGCGCCAGGTCAAGCCGGCCGACGTGAGCGCGTTGAACAGGTTGGGCCTGCCGATGATGTTGTGGTTGACGGCCGCGGCCTGCGTACAGGTGGTCGCGAACGGTGAGCTCGCCAGCCCCGGCTGCGTGTTGTCGGGAACGGGCAGGTCCTGGACCGCGTTCGCGCCGGTCGCGTCGCAGTTCCACTGGCTGTCGTCGCTGATGCCGAAGTCGTCGGCGCCGCCGAGCGCGGTGTAGTTCGGCTCGCTCGGATTGCCGGTGGCGTAATAGCTGTTCAGCTGGTTGCCGGACTGCAGAAGGGCGTTGATCTTCGGCGCGTTCGGCGAGTTCAGGATCGTCTTCGTGCCCTTGTTCTCCAGCATCACAACGAAGATGTTGTCGTAACGCGGGATGCCTTCCACGTTGAACGCCGCTTGCTGCGATTGCACGAAAGTGATCCTGGCGCGCGAGTCGGCACCGGCCGGCGCCGTCGCCAGCGTCACGTTCGCCAGGCCAGTCAGGCGCGGGTCGCCGCCGGGCACGGCGAGCGCGTCGGGATAGAGGTCGCCGCGATCGAGCTTGGTGATGGCGTAGGTGAAGCGGTTGTCGAGCGGCTTCGATTCGGCGAGCATCGCCGTCTGGTCGGCGCCCGTCACGACGTTGACGTCGGCGAGCACGTTGGCGAGCGAGACGCCGATACGCGTGGCGACGTTCTGCTTCTCGACGGCGTAAGTCGTGTTATTGGCTTCGGTCAAGCGAACGACCTCCGACGACAGTGGGCTGATGACGACGCCGCCCGCCTGCTCGATGACCTGGTCGAGCGACGCCCGCAGGACGTCGCGGCTCGCCACGCTGGCGCCGCTCGCAGTGTTCGTCGCGGTCGTGCCGATGTCGGCGATGAGAGCCGCGTTCGCCGGGACCGTCAGCGTGAACTTGCCGTTAGCGTCGGTCGTCACCGGGTTCTCTGACGCATCGCATACCCCGTTGCCGTTCGCATCGACGCAGACCTTGGCGCCTTGGTAGTAGGCGGCCGCGATCGTCGGATCCGTGGCGCTTCCGGGCGTGAAGTGGGTCGCCGTGACGACGCCGTTGATCGTCACGCCCGCCTGCGCCGCGGGCGGGGTCGGGCTGCTGCCGCTGCCGCCGCAGGCGGCCAGAATCGAGGCGGCAAGAACGCTGAGCGAGGAATTGAACGCAGTGGGCGTGGAGGTGCGCATGGTGTCCCGAAAAGGATTGGCGTTAAGACGGCGAAGGGGCGTAAGCGGCCTTCGTGGCGAAGCAGCGCCTCGCGTGCCCCGCAATCTAGGGATGTCTCGTGACGTGCGCGTGTCAAAAGCGTTGCGAACGCAGCGCCGATTCGCTACCGGCCGGCGACTTCGGTCCGGCTCGTGTCGGGGCGCGCAGTAGGCTTGTTCGCAGCTTCTCAGTGGATGGCCGCGTACATGATCCCTTCCTGCGTCGCCTCGATCGCCGAGAACTCGACCACGACCTTGCCTTGCTTGGCCACCAGGATTCGATCCGACAGCGCCATCACCTCGGGCAGGTAGGACGAGATCACGACGACCGCCTTGCCGGCATCCGCGAGCCGGTTGATCTCGGCATGGATCTCGGCGATGGCGCCGACGTCGACGCCGCGCGTCGGCTCGTCGAAGATGATCACGTCGGGCTCCTGCACCAGCGATTTGGCGATCACCACTTTCTGCTGGTTGCCGCCCGAAAGCTCGATCACCTTGACGCCCTTGCTGGCCGCGCGGATATTGAGCAGCTTGCTCCACTTGGTGACCCGCAGGCTACGGGCGATGTCATCGAGCGATGTGCCCTGAAAGCCGCTGCGCGTGAACAGCCGGGCGGCGGCCGCGAGCACGGCGTCTCGCTTGGCGCCGCGATGTTGCTGGCGGTCCTGCTCGGTCCGCCAGGGCGATTCGACAGGATCAGCAGCCATTGGAAACTGGAAACTCCTGGAGCCCCACCTCGACAGCCCTTCGGTTTGCGTTACTCGCGAGTACCCTGCTTGACTGGAGCGTAGTTTTTCGACTCGCGCGGCGGCGTCTAGGTGGGGCAATCCCTCTGACGCGACGCAGCATTCGGCCCATTTACTAGTTGCGGTTTCGGCGGCAGCCCAGCATGCGCCTCACGGTTGGCCTCGCCGACGGCGCCGAGTCGCCCGCCGATGGGGTCGGCGACGAGGCGGACACCGATCTCGCCCACCTCCGCGTCGGCGCGGCATCGCGCCTTTCGCTTGCGCAGGCCGCGCTCGGCCGCTCGTACGAGTTCAAGCGCGGCGGGATCGCCATCGCCGTCGGCAACCGGTTCGGCTTTGCGGGTTTCAAACGTGGCCGAACCGCGGCCTTCGGTCCAGAATAGGCTCCATCAGGATAGTGGAGATGCACCATGACTGGAGCGGGCAAGAACGGTCGCGTAGTGCTCGTCACCGGCGGCATGGGCGGTCTTGGCGAAACGATCTCGACCAAGATGGCCGACGCCGGCTATCGCGTCGTCGTCACCTATTCGCCCGGCAACAACAAGCACGCCGAATGGGTAGCGCACATGAAGGACAACGGCTACGACATCGTCGCGGTCGCCTGCGACGTCGCCGATATGGATTCGTGCACGAAGGCGGTGGCGCAGGTGCACGCGAAGGTCGGCGCCGTCGATGTGCTCGTCAACAACGCCGGCATCACGCGCGACATGACCTTCAAGAAGATGGACAAGGTGAACTGGGACATAGTGATGCGCACCAACCTCGACAGCCTCTTCAACATGAGCAAGCAGGTCGTCGACGGCATGGTCGAGCGCGGCTGGGGCCGCGTCATCAACGTCTCTTCGGTCAACGGCTCGAAGGGCGCCTTCGGCCAGACCAACTATTCGGCGGCGAAGGCCGGCGTGCACGGCTTCACCAAGGCGCTCGCCCTCGAGGTGGCGAAGAAGGGCGTCACGGTCAACACGATCTCGCCCGGCTACATCGGAACCAAGATGGTGACGGCGATTCCGGAGGAGATCCTCAAAACGAAGATCCTGCCGCAGATCCCTGTGGGCCGGCTCGGCAAACCCGAGGAAGTGGCCGGCCTCATCATCTACCTTGCTTCCGACGAGGCCGCCTTCGTCACGGGCGCCAATATCGCTATCAACGGTGGCCAGCACATGCAATGAACGGAGCAACGACATGATCAAAGCCGGAATCGACCAGGACGCCCTCGTCACGATGTTCGCCGAGGCGAGCGCGAAGCAAGGCGAGGCCCTGCGCAAGGCCGTCTCGGGCGCGACGCTCAAGGCGCTTCAGGGCCGCGAGCTGACGCTCGACAGCATCAGGAAGGTCGTGAAGACGGTCGCCGATGCGGCTTCGATGGGGGCAGCGAAGAACCCGGCGAGCGAAGTCGACGTCGAATCGATGCTCGGCAAGGCGCTCGCCGGCATCGACTCGGCCCTGCTCCAGGCGGTGGAGGCGAACCGCAAGGCGCTGGAGCAATTCATGAGCCATGGCGTCGGCCTGGGCGAAAAGCCGATGCAGGCCGCGCTCGCGAATCTGGAGAAGATGGAAGATGTCTTCTTCAGCGCCATCGCCAAGGCCAGCAAGGGCGCCGGCCCGCTGCAAGGGCCGTGGGAACAGGCGCTGGCCGCGTTCAAGCTGAAGGGCAGCGAGACCGGAACGCAGGCGACGCAGACGGTGGAGGGCCTGCTGGCACAGGCGCAATCGACGCTTCGCGACACGCGCGCCAGCGGCCTGCGCGCGGCGCAGGCGATGCTCGACAGCTACGCCGCCCTGGTCAGCGGCGTCCTAATCGGCATGTCGGAAGGATTGAAGGCCGGTTCTACCTCGGCCAAGTCGGCTTCGTCCTCTGACGCGTCGGAAAAGCCGGCGCCGGGAAGCGGCGCGCCCGCCGCGAAATCCTCGGCGCGTCGAGCCCGGCGCTAGGCCGGCTCAGGATCGGCGCCGCGCGCCGATCGCTGCGACGACGCCGGCGACGCGCGCCTCGACGGCAGCGTCCTGGCGGATCGGCCGGCCCCATTCGCGCTCGGTCTCACCGCGCCACTTGTTCGTGGCGTCGAGCCCCATCTTGCCGCCGAGGCCCGAGACGGGCGAAGCAAAGTCGAGCGAATCGATCGGCGTGCGATCGACGAGCACGGTGTCGCGGACCGGGTCCATGCGCGTCGTGATCGCCCAGACGACGTCCTTCCAGTCGCGGATGTCCACATCGTCGTCGGTGACGACGATGAACTTCGTGTACATGAACTGGCGCAGAAAGCTCCAGATGCCGAACATCACGCGCTTCGCGTGGCCCGGGTAGCGCTTGGCGATGCTGACGATCGCCAGCCGGTAGCTGCAGCCTTCGGGCGGCAAGTAGAAGTCGATGATCTCGGGAAACTGCTTTCTCAGGATCGGCACGAAGACCTCGTTCAGGGCGACGCCGAGAACCGCCGGCTCGTCCGGAGGCTTGCCGGTGTAGGTCGAGTGGTAGATCGGGTCGTGGCGATGCGTGAGCCGAGCGATCTCGAAGACCGGAAACCAGTCCTGCTCGTTGTAATAACCGGTGTGATCGCCGAACGGTCCCTCGAGCGCGTGCAGGTAGCCGCCGATCTCCTTGATCGGCACGCCGTGCTCGCTGGTCGACGCGAAGCCGGCTGCGGCCGGTGGAATGTGCCCCTCGAGAACGAACTCCGCCCTCGCCGGAGCCTGCAGCATCACGCCGCTGTCGCCGACGGAGCAGTCGCTCACTTCGGTTCTCCCGCCGCGCAGCAGCCCCGCGAACTGGTATTCCGACAAGGTATCGGGAATCGGCGTCACTGCGCCGAGGATGGTCGCCGGGTCGGCGCCGAGCGCCACCGCGATCGGGAATGGCTGGCCGGGCCGGGTCGTGGCGAACTCGCGAAAATCGAGGGCGCCGCCCCGATGCGCGAGCCAGCGCATCGCCACCTGACGGCGGCCGATGACCTGCTGCCGATAGATCCCGAGGTTTTGCCGCTGGCGCGCGGCGGTGACGCCTTGCGGGCCGCGCGTGATGACGAGCCCCCAGGTGATCAGGGGTCCGGCATCGCCGGGCCAGCAGATCTGGACGGGCAGCGTACCGAGGTCGATCGCCTCGGCCTCGAGGACCACCTCGCGGCAGGGCGCCTTGGCGACATGCGTGGGGCGCATCGTCCACAGCGCCTTGGCAAGTTGTAACAGGCGCCCTGCGTCGCGAACCCCTTTCGGCGGTTCCGGCTCCTTCAGGTGAGCCAGCAATTCACCGATGTCGCGCAGCTCCCCTACCCCGGTGGCGCCCATCGCTTTGGCAACGCGCTCGGGCGTCCCGAACAGGTTGGTGAGGACGGGAATTTTGTAACCAGGGGACCGTTCGAACAGAAGAGCCGGACCTCCCCGGCGCAGCACGAAGTCACTGACCGCTGTCATTTCCAGCCGCGTCGAGACTGGATCCTGGATCCGCGCGAGATCGCCAACGGCCTCCAGCGAGGCCAGAAAACCGCGCAAATCCCGATAATTCATATTTGTTTGTAGTAAAGAATCGCGCTTCCAGTGTTGACCGGGAATTAAACGGCTTTCTAGAATCGCGCCGTCTTGGGAGACCTGCCACCTGGGCAGGCCGCCAACGAGCGCAAGGCGGATCCGGCCTCGGCTCGATGCCCTTCTCGGCCGCCGTCCTTGGCGGAAATTATCGCCGTGCAGCCTTCGGGCGACCGACCGTCAGGTCGGTCCCGAACGAAGCCGTCGCTGGCAGGGAGATGTAGATGACGAAGCTCGATCGCTTGGGATCGTTGTTGCGATCGTGGCGAGAAGCCACGCTCGGGTCTGGCGCCGTATTCCTGCGCGACGTCGGCCACGGGCTGTTCGAAGTCAGCCATAACTCGCTGGCCCTGCTCGGCCTGGGCGTCGTCGGCCTCGTACTCTTCGCCGCCGGGCGCGCCGATGTCCGCTCTGTCGTCGAGTCGGAGACGCTCAGCTGGCTCCAGGCGCGCCAGGAGGCCCGCGCACAGGCTGCCCCGGCCGCCGACGAACCCGACCTGAGCGAGCCGGAAGCGATCGCCCGTGCGACCGCTTCGGACCCGAAGGACCTGAGCCGGGCCCAGGCCGCCGTCGCCGTGTGGCTGGCCCGCCGCTATCACGTCGCACCCGAACCGGTCAGCCGGCTCGTTCAGGAGGCCTGGCGCGTCGGCGAGATGACGCAGCTCGACCCGACGCTCATCCTGGCCGTCATGGCCGTGGAATCGAGCTTCAATCCTTTTGCCCAGAGTCCGGTCGGTGCCCAGGGATTGATGCAGGTCATGACCAAGGTTCACGACGACAAATACGAAGCCTTCGGCGGCAGCCACGCGGCGTTCGATCCGGTCACGAACCTGCGCGTCGGCGTTCAGGTACTGAAGGAGTGCATCGCCCGCGCCGGTAGCCTCGAGGCCGGCCTACGCTACTACGTCGGAGCAGCGAACAGCGACGACGGCGGCTATGCGACCAAGGTTCTGGTCGAGCAGAACATTCTTCGCCAGTTGGCCGGCATGAAGCCGCTACTTCTGCCGCCGCGCCGCCCGACGGCGACCCTGGCGGACGACGCCGGGAGCGATTCGCCTGCCGCAGTCGCTGCGACCACTCCGGCCGCCGGCGGACCGACCGCCCCGACTGCCGCTGGAACCGAGCCGGCTGCCAAGCCCGCCGAGCCCGGCGCGCTGCCCGAGAAGATCGCCCTCCTGCGCTGAGCGAACGCGGCGCGTCCGCTACACTCGGCTCGCCGCGCAACTGGCGATTCGGCCCTCCTTGGGGGCTCGAGGTGGACGACCACCGTGGAGCGCGGTCGGCATTCTGTGCGGCAGCTGCCGGTCGAGCCGTTCGCCTGGGCCAACCCGTCTGCGCTCGCGCGGAGCGGGAGCCTCGCTGAAGGAGCCGACCTTGTTTCATCGCAGCCCCTGCGTCCTCGCCGATACCGACCCCGAGATCGCCTCGATCATCGAGCGTGAAAACCGGCGCCAGGAAGAGCACATCGAGCTGATCGCCTCGGAGAATTACGCTTCGCCGGCGGTCATGGCGGCGCAAGGCAGCCAGCTCACCAACAAGTACGCCGAGGGCTACCCGGGCAAGCGTTATTACGGTGGCTGCGAATTCGTCGACATGGCCGAGCAGTTGGCCATTGATCGCCTGAAGGAGCTGTTCGGTGCGGCCTACGCGAACGTGCAGCCGAACTCCGGATCACAGGCCAACCAGGCGGTCTTCTTCGCCTTGCTACAGCCGGGCGACACGGTCATGGGCATGAGCCTGGCCGAGGGCGGCCACCTCACGCACGGCATGCCGCTCAACATGAGCGGCAAGTGGTTCAAGGTCGTCAGCTACGGACTGACCTCGAAAGAAGAGATCGACTACGACGCGATGGAGCGGCTCGCGCATGAGACGAAGCCCAAGCTCATCATCGCCGGCGCGTCCGCGTACAGCCTGCGGATCGACTTCGCGCGTTTCGCGGAGGTGGCGAAGGCGATTGGCGCCTACCTGATGGTCGACATGGCGCACTATGCGGGTCTCATTGCCGCCGGTGTCTATCCGAATCCGGTGCCCCACGCCGACGTCGTGACCTCGACCACGCACAAGAGCCTGCGCGGCCCGCGCGGCGGCATCATCGTCATGAACGACGAGGCCATGGCGAAGAAGATCAACAGCGCGGTCTTCCCCGGCCTTCAGGGCGGCCCGCTGATGCACGTGATCGCGGCCAAGGCCGTCGCCTTCAAGGAAGCGCTCACGCCCGAATTCAAGGTGTATCAGCAGCAGGTAGCAAAGAATGCCGTCGTGCTCGCCGAGACGCTGACCGAGCGCGGACTGCGCATCGTCAGCGGCCGGACCGAGAGCCACGTGATGCTGGTCGACCTTCGGCCCAAGGGGTTGACCGGCAAGCAAGCCGAGACCGTTCTTCAGTCGGCGCACATGACGTGCAACAAGAACGGCATCCCGAACGATCCGCAAAAACCGATGGTGACGAGCGGCATCCGCCTTGGCACGCCGGCGATGACGACGCGCGGCTTCGGCGACAGCGAAGCGCGGCAGACGGCGAATCTCATCGCCGACGTGCTCGACCGGCCGCACGATGAAGCGAACATCGCTGCCGTGCGCGCCAAGATCGCGACACTGACGCGCGATTTTCCTGTCTACCGCTAGGCCGATGCGCTGCCCTTTCTGTAGCCACGAAGACACCCAGGTCGTCGAGACGCGCGACTCCGACGAAGGCGACGTCGTGCGCCGGCGCCGCCGCTGCCAGAGCTGCGACAAGCGCTTCACGACCTACGAGCACGCCGAAATCGCGTTGCCCTCGGTGGTCAAGAAGGACGGCACGCGTGAGGAGTTTGTTCCGGCCAAGGTGCGCGCCTCGATGACCCTCGCCCTGCGCAAGCGGCCGGTCAGCGTCGAGCAGATCGACGCGGCGATGGAGCGCATCCAGGAAAAGCTCCTCAACAGCGGCGCCAAGGAGGTGCTCTCGGCCAAGCTCGGCGAGCTCGTCATGCGCGAGCTCAAGCGCATCGACAAGGTCGCCTACGTGCGCTTCGCGTCCGTGTACCGCAGCTTCGAAGACGTCGACGAATTCCGCCAGCTGATCCGCGACATCTGACGCCGCCTCGTCCCTGAGAAGGCCGCACCCCCGAACGGGCGCCCCGCTCCGTCTCTGCCGCCGTTCCCCTCAAAACGGGATCGCGAAAAAGCCGACACGTTTCTACAGTGCTTCGCATGGAAACGAAGCACCAGAGCAGCCACCCGTGATGCGGCCAGCGTGGCCTGACGCTCATCGAGACCGCGATCGTCGTCGCGGTGACGGTGCTCGTCGCCGCGCGTATTCAGTCATCGAAGCCGCTTCCGGCGTACGCGCCTACGCGGCCATCGTCGATGCGGAAACGATCATCGACGGCGCATCGGACTATGTGAGCAACACGGCCTATCGAGTCGTTCGGCGTATCGACGACGCCGCTCTCACCGGCGCGAAGACGGCGTCGATCTCGGTCGAATGGGCCGACCGCAGCGGCGCCATGCAACGCGTCGGCCTCGACAGCGTCACAGCGCGAAGCGATCCCGCCTACTCCGGAGCGCTCGCGCTCGGCACCGGTGCCGCTGCGTCTCGCGCTGCAGCGGTGTCGTCGCGGCGACGCGCAATCTGGCCGCTGGCGATCTGAGGATGTGCGAGGCCGGCACGTGGATGCTGCTGTCGGGAACGGTTCGGTTCACGTCCGCAGTGCCGCCGATTTCATCGGACGCGAGCGGGATGCCTTCGCGATCGCCCTGATGCTCGCCGGCGGCAACGACGCCGCCGCGCCGAAATGCAGCGTCGAAGCGATGAAGACGGTGCGCTATATGGCCGCGGGCAGCGTCCATATCGATGCCGTGCCGATCGACGCGACCCTCGCGTCCGCGGGCCTTCCAGACTGGGACGACACGGGCGAGCGCTTCACCGCCTATCGCTGCATCGTCACACCGCACGCCGATGGGCGCTGGTCCGGGCGGGCGGACGACGCTGGTGCCGAGCGACTGGACGATCGGCACCGGCGACGCCGACCGGCGCGTCTGCCGCGCCGCTGCCGATCGTGACGGCAGCGGCGCGATCGATGCGAACATCGGGCATCCGGCCGACTACCGCGACGTGAGCGGCGGCCTGACGGAGCAGAATTTCCTCGTCGTTCACGGTAGCCAAGCCTGTCCCGCCGCGCCCGATGGCGGCATCCTCGCCGCCGGCCTCGGCACCGCGCAACATCAGCCCTGATTCGAGCCTTTTCCCCATGAGCGATCGATCGACTCCAGCGCCCACCGACATTGCGACGGAAGGCCTCATGCGCGAAGCGCTCGGGCTCGCCGAGCAGGCGATCGGCCTCTGCGACCCGAACCCTCGCGTCGGCTGCGTCATCGTCGCCGCCGACGACGGCGCCGTCATCGGCCGCGGCCACACGCGGGAGGCCGGCGGCGCGCACGCCGAGGTCATGGCATTGCGCGACGCGGCGGCGCGCGGCGCGAGCGTACGCGGCGCCACGGTCTTCGTGACGCTCGAGCCCTGCTCGCATCACGGCCGCACGCCGCCGTGCGCCGATGCGCTCGTTGCCGCCGGCGTCGGCCGCGTTGTCATGGCGATGCGGGATCCCAACCCGCTCGTCGCCGGACAAGGTGCGGCGCGGCTCGCCGCCGCCGGTATCGAGGTCGCAGCCGGACCGTTTGCCGGCGAAGCGCGCGAGCTCAACATCGGCTTCGTCTCGCGCATGGAGCGCGGCCGGCCCTGGCTGCGCATGAAAGCGGCGATCTCGCTCGACGGCCGGAGCGCCCTCGACAACGGCGCGAGCCAGTGGATCACCGGCGAAGTCGCGCGCGGCGACGGCCACGCTTGGCGCAAGCGTGCCGGGGCGCTGCTCACCGGCGTCGGCACCGTGCTCGAGGATGACCCGCGCCTCGACGTCCGACTCGTCCGAACCGCCCGCCAGCCGCTGCGTGTGATCGTCGATTCGCGCCTGCAGACGCCAGAGACGGCGCGCATCCTCGAGCCGCCGGGGCCGGTGCTGCTCTACGCGGCGGCCGACGATACCGATCGCCGGCTTGCCCTGCAAGCACGCGGCGTCGAGATCGTGCGCCTTCCCTCGCCGACCGCCAAGGTCGATCTGAAGGCGATGCTCGCGGATCTCGGTGCCCGCGGCATCAACGAACTGCACGTCGAGGCCGGCGAGAAGCTCAATGCGTCGTTCCTGCGTGAAGGCCTCGTCGACGAATTGCTTTTATACGTGGCGCCGCGCCTGCTCGGCCGCGGTCGCGGTCTCGCGGCGCTGGGGCCCTTCGAGCGCCTCGAGCAAGGGCTCGGCTTTCGCTTCGTCGATGTGACGCCAATCGGCGGCGATCTTCGCCTGCGCCTGCGCCCGGGGTGACGCGTCGGCGACGGTGCCCGTCCGGCGCGGCGACGACAATCGCCGCATGTTCACCGGCATCGTCAGCGGCGTCGGCCGCATCGTCGAGGCTCGACCTCTCGGTGTGGGCGCGGAGTTTGGCAGGGCCCTCTCGATCGAAACGCCTCCCGGCTTTCTCGACGACGTGCGCCTCGGCGACAGCATCGCGCTCTCGGGCGCCTGCATGACCGTCGTCTCGCTCGACGCGATAGAGCATCGCTTCGCGGTCGAGATTTCGGCCGAAAGCCTCGTCAGGACCGCCGGTCTCGACGGTCTCGGCGAAGTCAATCTCGAAAAGGCGATGCGTGCCGACGCACGCCTCGACGGCCATCTCGTCAGCGGCCACGTCGACGGCGTCGGCCGCGTCTCGCATGTCGAGCGCGTCGGCGAATCGTGGGAGCTTCGCATCGAGGCGCCGCGAAGCCTCGCCCGCTTCCTCGCCGTCAAGGGCTCGGTCGCCGTCGACGGCGTCAGCCTCACCGTCAACCGCATCGTCGATTCGCCCGCCGCTTGCGAGATCGGCATCAACCTCATCGCGCATACGGTCGCAAACACGAACCTGCGCGGGCTGGCGGTCGGCCGCAAGGTCAACCTCGAGATCGATCTCATCGCCCGCTACGTCGAGCGCATGCTCGGCGCCCAGGGCCGCGGCGAATGAAACCCTGCGCGCACTGCTTTCAACCCTCGCGCCTACAATTTCCATGATGCCGATCGCCCCGATTCCCGAGCTCGTCGCCGACCTGGCCGCCGGCCGCATGGTGATCCTCGTCGACGAGGAAGATCGCGAGAACGAAGGCGATCTCGTCATCGCCGCCGACCACGTCACGCCGGAAGCGATCAACTTCATGGCGCGCTTCGGTCGCGGCCTCATTTGCCTCACGCTTACCCGCGAGCGCTGCGAGCGTCTGCAACTGCCGCCGATGGCGGCAAAGAACGGCGCCTCGCACGGCACTGCCTTCACCGTCTCGATCGAAGCGGCGATCGGCGTGACGACCGGCATCTCGGCCGCCGACCGGGCGCGCACCGTCCAGGCGGCTGTGCGTCGCGACGCGCGGGCGGGCGACCTCGTCCAGCCCGGCCACATCTTTCCGCTTCAGGCACAAGACGGCGGCGTCCTCATGCGCGCCGGCCATACCGAAGCCGGCTGCGACCTCGCGGCGATGGCCGGCCTCACGCCCGCCGCCGTGATCTGCGAAGTGATGAACGACGACGGAACGATGGCGCGCCTGCCCGACCTGGTCGCCTTCGCCGAGACGCACGGTCTCAAAATCGGCACGATCGCGAGCCTCATCGAGCATCGCAGCCGCAACGAAACGCTGATCGAGCGCGTCGGCATGCGCAAGATGCTGACGCAGCCAGGCGAGTTCGACTGCACGGTCTANNGATCATTCGTGGCCGCTGCCGCGCGCCCTTGCCACCTTGCAGAAAAGCGAGCGCGGCGCCGCGGTGCTTCTCAATTGCGGCGAAGACGCCGCGGCCCTGCTGCCGCAGGTGCTGGCGCGCAGCCGCGGCGCGCGCCGGTCGGTCACGCCGATGGACTTGCGCACCTATGGCATCGGCGCGCAGATCCTGCGCGACCTCGGCGTCGCGAAGATGAAGCTGCTGGGCAGCCCGCGCCGCATGCCGAGCATGGCTGGCTATGGGCTCGAGGTCATAGGTTTCGTCGCCGACGAGCCCGCCATTCCTGCGCCGCTGGCCACGCATGCGCCACGCTGACCAGGGCGAGGCCTCGCGCCTCGACGGTCGCAACCTTCGCATCGGGATCGTCCAGGCGCGCTTCAACCGCGCCCTCACGGATCGCGTTGCCGTAGCCTGCCGCGCCGAGCTGGCCGCGCTCGGCGTCGCTGCCGACGCGGTGGCGCACGTGCAGGTTCCGGGCGCGCTCGAGATCGGCGTCGCCCTGGCCGCGCTCGCCGAGTCAGATGACTTCGACGCGCTCGTCGCGATCGGCTGCGTCATTCGCGGCGAGACCTATCACTTCGAGCTCGTCGCCAACGAGAGCGGTGCCGCCGTGACGCGCGTCTCGCTCGACCACGACGTGCCCATCGCCAATGCCGTTCTGACCTGCGAGAACGAAGCCCAGGCGGCCGAACGCGCCGAAGACAAGGGCCGCGACGCTGCCCGCGTTGCCGTCGAGATGGCGAACCTGCTGGACGACTGGTCGTGAGCGAACCGAAAGACGCCTGCGAGGGGCATGGCGNNCCACCGGGCACCAGGACGTCGGCGCGGCGCAAGGCGCGCGAATTTGCGTTGCAGGGTCTGTACGAATGGCTGATCAGCGGCGCCGATGCCGGCGCCGTCGACGCGCATGTGCACGAGCTGGAAGACTTCGCGAAATGCGACGCGGCGCACTTCGACATGCTGCTGCACGGCTGCATCCGCGAAGCGGCCGATCTCGACGCGCTGCTCGCCGGCCACCTCGACCGCAAGACCGCGCAACTCTCGCCCGTCGAGCACGGCGTGCTCCTGATCGGCGCCTATGAGCTCAAGCACTGCGTCGATATACCCTACAAGGTGGCGATCAACGAAGCGGTCGAGCTCGCGAAGAGTTTCGGTGGCACCGACGGCCACAAGTACGTCAACGGCGTGCTTGACCAGGCGGCCGCGGTCCTGCGTCCGGTCGAGGTCGAGGCCATGCGCGCGCGCCGCGGCTGATCGTGACGCGAGGCTCCGCCGCGACGTCCAACTGCGCGCCGAGGCGTGGCGCCGGCGCGGCAAACTCGCGGCGCGGAAGCACCGAATGGTGAGCTTGTGTTACGAACGTTCGCAGCGACGCCTTTTTCACACTTACCCCTGCGTCGCCTCACTTAAGCTGGCGGCGTGAACAGCAGCAGTTCGTCCCCGCCTGCCGCGCCCGGCGATTCCGAGCCGGCCTCGCCCAGCCTGCCCGGGGTCGCCCTGTGGAGCGATTCCGACAGCGGCGTTCGCCCGCCCGCCCCTGGCTTTTCGGGCCTTGTCGCGACATCGGCCGACCGCGCCATGCCGACGATCGGCCACATCGGCCGCTACGCCCTCAAGTACCAGCTAGGCAGCGGCGGCCTCGGCACGGTGTTCGCGGCACACGACCCGCTGCTGTCACGGCTCATCGCCGTGAAGACGCTCAACGTCGAGATCAAGGAGGAGGAGCGCGAGTCCTTCAACACGCTCTTCATCAACGAGGCGCGCGCCGCCGGCGGCCTCAGCCACCCGCACATCGTGACCGTGTTCGATGCCGGCATCAGCGACAACCGCGCCTACATCGCGATGGAGCTGCTGAAGGGCCGCGACCTGCGCCAGCTCCGCCAGGAAGGCTGGCGCGCGACGCCGGCGCAGGCGGCGCTCATCGTCCGCCGTGTCGCCGACGCGCTCGCCTTCGCCCACTCGAAAGGCGTGATTCACCGCGACATCAAGCCGGCCAACATCTTCATGGTCGGGCGGACGCAGCCGCGCGTTCTCGATTTCGGCATTGCCCGCGTCGCGCATCAGCACGAAGGCGGCGACTCGATGCCCGGTGCCGGCTCGCCCTACTACATGGCGCCCGAGCAAGTGCGACGCCAGCCCGCGGATCGCCGCGCCGACGTGTTCTCGCTCGGCGTCGTTCTCTACGAGCTGCTGACCGACGTCAAGCCCTTCCAGGGCCAGACCTTGAAGGAGATCACGACGGCCGTGCTCACGCACGAGCCAGCGCTCGCGAGCAAGATCGACAACACGGTGCCCAAGGCGCTCGCCGACATCGCCGCTCGCGCCATGGCCAAGGACCCCGAACAGCGCTTCCGCTCGGCGCGTTCGTTCGCGCGCGAGCTGCGCCAGTGGCTGGACGCGAACCCGGTCGCACCCGAGGCCGAGACGACGACACCGGTGCCGGCGCCGGCCGCGCCCAGGCGTCGTCGCGCAGCGCTCGTTGCCTCGGTGGGGCTCGCGGTCGTCGCCCTGCTGGCCGCTGGCCTCTGGTGGCAGAGCACCCTCGTGACGCCCCGATCGGCAGTGGCCCTTGTGCCGACGCATCAGGGGCGCAGCGATGCGGCAGCGCCGGCTCAGGCGCCTGTCACCCAGGCGGCGCCGATCGTGACGCCGGCGCCGACGATGCCTGCGCCGGTGGCCATGCCCGTCGCCGTCGCCGTCGCAGCGTCCGCTTCGAGCACGACGGCGGCCGATGCGCTGCTTCTCGCGACGATCGTGCCGACGACGATGGTGCCGCCGATGCACTCGCCGTTCGCCCCTGCCGCGAACGATCCGGCAGCGGCCGCGACGACCACGCCGACGCGCCATGTCGAACTCGCGAGTGCGAGCGTAGCGGCGAACGGCGGCGCCCCGATCACCAAGGAATCGGCAAAGGATCGCCGCGCCCGCGAGGCTCGTGAGCGCGAAGCCAAGGACCGTGAAGCGCAGCTTGCGGCGACGGCGCTCGTCGCACCGGCGACGGGCACGGTCAAGATAGCGATCAGCCCGTGGGGCCAGGTCGAGGTCGACGGCTCGCCTTCGGGCGCGGCGCCGCCGCTCACCGAGCTCAGGCTGGCCGAAGGCCGGCATCAGATCGTCGTTCGCAACGGCGACTTCACGCCGTACATCACCTCGGTCAACGTTGCCGGCGGCCAGGTCATCTCGCTCCGCTACAAATTCGGTTTGTGAGGCCCAGCCGGGTGTCTTGGTCGACTCGCGGCCTGCGCGCCGCGATAGGATCGGCCGCCTGGCTTTTTCTCGCGGCGTGCGCGCAGGCGCCGCCCGCTCCGGTCGGCCTGCTCGACGTGAGCACGCGACCGGCGGAGAAAGCCTTGCTGGACGGCCTCAAGGCATATGACGATGCTCAGTACGAAACGGCGGAGCGAGAGTTCAGGCAGGCGCTCGCGCTCGGCCTCGCTTCGCCGAGGGATCGCGCCGAGGCGCACAAGCGCCTGGCGTTCATCCACTGCGCGGCCGGCCGCCTCGTCGAGTGCGAGGCCGAATTCCGGCTCGCCCGCCAGGCCGATCGCACGTTCGCTCTCAGTCCCTCGGAGGCCGGGCACCCGGTCTGGGGGCCGATTTACCGCAAGGTCGTTCCGAACTGATCGCGCCCGGCGCGCTGCGCCCGCATGACGATCGCGCGCGGCCGCGGCAAGGCGCAAGGGGCGTCGGCATTTCGCCTGCCCGTTCGCGTCTACTGGGAAGACACCGACGCCGCAGGCATCGTCTTCTATGCCAACTACCTGAAGTTCTTCGAGCGCGCACGCACGGAGTGGCTGCGCAGCCTCGGCTTCGATCAGGAGCGCCTGCGCGCCGAGACCGGCATCGCCTTCGTCGTCGCCGAGACGGCGCTGCGCTATCGTCTGCCGGCGCGGCTCGACGACATGCTCGAGGTCACCGTCCGCGTCGCCCATCTCGGACAGGCAAGCCTCAGCGTCGTGCAGCAGGCCTGGCGGGGCGGCGACTTGCTGGCCGAGGGCACGATTCGCGTCGGCTGTGTCGAGCTCGGAACTTTCCGGCCGCGCCGCGTCCCTGACGACATCCTCTCGAAAATCCAAGCACCAGAACAATGAACCAGGATCTCTCGATCGTCACCCTCGTCCTGCACGCGAGCTTCGTCGTGCAGGTCGTGATGGTGGGGTTGCTCATTGGCTCGCTCGCGAGCTGGACCGTGATCTTCGGCAAGCTCTTCGGGCTGCGCAGGGTGCGCTCGGCCAACGACGAGTTCGAGCGCGAGTTCTGGGCCGGCCGCAATCTCAACGATCTCTACAACGACGCGACCCAGAAGAGCGCCGGTTCGCCGATGGAGCGCATCTTCGCCTCGGGCATGCGCGAGTTCTTCAAGCTGCGCGAGAAGCGCGTCAACGATACCGGAGCGCTGCTCGACGGCGCGCGCCGGGCGATGCGGGCGAGCTTCCAGCGCGAGCTCGACGCGATCGAATCGAATCTCTCGTTCCTCGCCTCCGTCGGCTCGGTGTCGCCCTACGTCGGCCTGTTCGGCACGGTCTGGGGCATCATGCATGCGTTCATCGGCCTGTCGAACCTGCAGCAGGTGACGCTGGCGACGGTGGCGCCCGGCATCGCCGAGGCCCTCGTGACCACGGCGATCGGCCTCTTTGCGGCGATCCCGGCGGTGATCGCCTACAACCGTTTCGCCCGCGACATCGATCGCATCGCCATCCAGCTCGAGAGCTTCATCGAGGAGTTCTCGAACATCCTTCAACGCAATGCCGGCGCGGTGCCGGCGCCACGTTAGGAGGCCACGACGATGCCCGCGGTCAGCATGCGCGGCGGCGTCCGGCGCCGCACGATCAGCGAGATCAACATGGTCCCGTTCATCGACGTCATGCTGGTCCTGCTCATCATCTTCATGGTCACCGCGCCGCTCATCACCACGGGCGTGATCGACCTGCCGAGCGTCGGCAAGAGCCGGCAGCGGCCGGAGCACTTCGTCGAGCTCGTCATCGGCGCCGACGAGCAGCTGCGCATGCGCGTCGACGGCAAGGATTCGGCGACGCTCGCGCCCGCCGAGGTCGCCTCGCGCGTGCTCGCGGCGCAGGGCGGCAATGCCTCGACGCCGGTCGTCATCTCGGCCGACCGCGGCGTCAAGTACGAAGTCGTCGTGCGAACGATGGACGCGCTGCAGCGGGCCGGTGTCCAGCGGGTCGGCCTGTCCGTGAAGCAGGGGGGCAAATGACCGCCGCTGTCGTGTCCCACGACGCATTCGCGCCCCGGCAGCCGCCGGGCATGCGCTCGGGCCTCGTGCTCGCGATCCTCGCGCACGTGCTGCTCATCGCCGCGCTGGCCTGGAGCGTGAACTGGAAGACGAGCGAGCCCGAGGGCGTGGTCGCGGAGTTGTGGTCGGCGCTGCCGCAGATCGCGGCGCCGCGGNNTCGAATCGAAGCCGCGCGCCAGGCCGAGGTTGCGAAGCGCGAGCAGGCGCGTCGCGAGGAAGCCGATCGCGAGCGGCAGCGCCTGACGGACGAGCAGGCGCAGAAGAAGAAGCTCGCCGAGCAGGCGCGGCAGGACGAAGCGCGGCAGGCGGCGATCCGCGAGGCCAACCTGCGCCGGATGATGAGCCAGGCCGGCACGAGCGACGACCCGGCGGCCACCGGAACGGCGACGCGTACCTCGGGCCCGTCGGCGAGCTACGCCGGCCGCATCAAGGCGCGCATCAAGCCGAACATCGTGCTCACCGGCAACGTCGCCGGCAACCCACTCGCAACGGTCGAGGTGCGGCTCGCTCCCGACGGCACGATCGTCGGCCGCAAGCTCGTGAAGAGCAGCGGCTCGCCGACCTGGGACGACACGGTGCTGCGCGCCATCGACAAGACCGAAGTCCTGCCCCGCGACATCGACGGCCGCGTCCCGTCTTCGATGACGATCGACTTTCGGCCGCAGGAATAGCGTCTACGGCTCGAGCGCCACGTTGCTGACGTAGGCCAGGCTGTGGCCCCGGGTGCTGTCCGCATCGGCCCCGACCGAAACGCCGGTCACTGGAGGAACCGTCGCGCACTCGGCGCCGAACACGCGTCTGAAGTCGGCATCGATATCGCGCCGCTCGCCTACCCATTGATCGAGCCTCGCCGTGCCGCTTTCGAGCACGACGTAGCGCATGCGGCGCGTGAACGGATTGTCGAGCGCGGTGTCGACCGGCAGATGCGAATCCCACACGTAGCAGATGGTGGCTGCAGGTATCGGCTCGCTCGAGCGGGCGCGCAAGACGCGCAGCAGTTGTCGCTCGACGAACGGGATGCGGCCGAGCGGCTCGTCGAAGAAGACGCAGACCTTCACTTCGGAGTCGTCGCCGGATTTCTTGCTCAGGTCGGTCCGCTCGAGAGGCCGTTCGACCCGCCACTGCCAGGCGAGCCAGGATGCAGGCGACACCGGCTGCAACCGCTGCACGAGATCGCCGTAGGAGTGGTCGGCCTCGATCCTCACGGCGCGCTCGCCGTCGAGATCGACGACCGAGAATTGCGTGAACGGCTTGGTCTGGCCCGGCAGGCCGACGACATGCCAGGGCGCGGGCGGCGTACTGCCGCTGCCGACCAACGATTCCAGCAGCGGGCCGGCCCACGCCGGCGCCACCGCGAACGCGGCGAGCAACGGAGCGACGACGAAGCGGAGGTCCTCGGACACAGGCAAGAGTCTCACGGCAAGCTCGCTTGGCGCGTGTCGGATGGCGCCCCGCCGCGAAGCGGGGCTTGCGCTACGACGCGGTGCCGTAGCCGCCGCCGCCCGGTGTCTCGATCACGAACACGTCGCCCTCGCCCATCTCGACGCTGGCGATGTGATCGAGCATGAGCGTGCTGCCGTCGGCGCGCTCGACGCGATTGACGCCCGGCATCCCGGCCGCACCGCCGGCCATGCCGAAAGCGCCGTGGTGGCGGCCGTTGGAGAGGATCGAGGCCGTCATCGGCTCGAGGAAGCGGACGCGGCGCACGCCACCGTCGCCACCGGTGAACTCTCCTGTACCGCCCGAGCCGTGCCGGATCTCGTAGCTGTCGAGGCGCACGGGGAAGCGGAACTCCAGCACCTCGGGGTCGGTGAGGCGCGAGTTGGTCATGTGCGTCTGCACGACCGAAGTGCCGTCGAAGCCCGGACCGGCGCCCGAGCCGCCGGAGATCGTCTCGTAATACTGGTAGCGCGCGTTGCCGAAGGTGAAGTTGTTCATCGTGCATTGCGACGAGGCCATCGCGCCGAGCGCGCCGTAGAGCGCGTTGGTGATGCAGGTCGAGGTCTCGACGTTGCCGGCGACGACCGAGGCCGGCGGATGCGGGTTGAGCATCGAGCCGTCGGGAATGACGACCTCGAGCGGCTTCAGGCAACCGGCGTTGAGCGGAATCTCGTCGTCGACGAGGGTGCGAAAGACGTACAGCACGGCGGCCATGCAGACGGCGGTCGGCGCATTGAAGTTGTTCGTCAGCTGCGCCGAGGTGCCGGTGAAATCGATCGTCGCGCTGCGCGCGACGGCGTCGACGCGGATCGCGACCCGGATCTCGGCGCCGTTGTCGAGCGGCAGGGTGAACGCACCGTCTTTCAGCCTCGAGATGATGCGGCGCACCGATTCCTCGGCGTTGTCCTGAACGTGGCGCATGTAGCTCTGCACCACGTCGAGCCCGTACTGCGCGACCATGGCGTGCAGCTCGCGAACGCCCTTCTCGTTGGCCGCGACCTGCGCCTTCAGGTCGGCGAGATTCTGCTCCGGGTTTCGTGACGGATGCTCGCCGCTTTGCAGCAAGGCGCGCATCTCGGCTTCGAGAAAGCGGCCGCCCTCGACGAGCTTGACGTTGTCGATCTGCACGCCCTCTTCCTCGATTCGCGTCGAAAAAGGTGGCATCGATCCGGGCGTCGTACCGCCGATGTCGGCATGATGCCCACGCGAGCCCACGTAGAACGTGGGCTCGCGCTTGGCGCCTTCATCACGACCACCCCCTCCTGCTTCCTCCCCCTCGACGGGCGAGGGCCCGTCCAGGTAGACGGGCGTCACCACCGTCACGTCCGGCAGGTGCGTGCCGCCGTGGTACGGGTCGTTGAGCACGTAGACGTCACCCCGCCGCATGCGTCCGGCGTTTCGCGCCACGACCGTCTTGATCGACTCGCTCATCGAGCCGAGGTGCACCGGCATGTGCGGCGCATTGGCGATGAGGTTGCCTTCGGCATCGAAAAGCGCGCACGAGAAGTCGAGCCGCTCCTTGATGTTGACCGAGTACGCGGTGTTCTGCAGTTGCAGGCCCATCTGCTCGGCGATGTTCATGAAGAGGTTGTTGAAGACCTCGAGCAGCACCGGGTCGACGCTCGTGCCGATGGCGCGCCTGGCCTCGCGCGGCGCGACGCGCTCGAGCACGAGATGGTCGAGCGCCGTGATGCGGGCGCGCCAGCCGGCCTCGACGATGGTCGTCGCGTTGCGCTCGGCGACGATCGCCGGGCCTTCGATCTCGTGGCCCGGCCGCGCCTCGCTGCGCTCGACGAGTGCCGCGTCATGCCAGCGTCCTTCGCTGAAGATGCGAACGCGCGCGGCGATCCGCGGGGCGCCCTTCGCGTCGACGGCATGTCGGGATTCCCGCGGCGCGTCGCCGGCGCCGACGGCTTCGACCGAGACCGCCTCGACGATGAGGCGCCGCTCGGCCATGAGAAACGCGAAGCGCTGCCGGTACGCTGCCTCGAACGCCGCTCGCACGGCGGCAACATCGCCGAAGGGAACGACGAGCGCCGAATCCGTGCCTTCGTAGCGCACATGGACGCGCCGATGCACGGCGATGTGGCCGGCCGCGACGCCTTGGCGTTCGAGCTCCGAGGCCGCATCGGCCGCGAGCGCGTCGAGCCGCGCCACCATCGCCGTGCCGGCGTCGGCGAGCGGCTGCTCGATCGCCGCCTGGCGCATCGCCGTCTGGTCCGCCAGGCCCATGCCGTAGGCCGAGAGCACGCCGGCCAGGGGATGGACGAAGACGCGCGACATGCCAAGCGCATCGGCGACGCGGCAGGCATGCTGGCCGCCGGCGCCGCCGAAGCACTGCAGCGTGTAGCGCGTGACGTCGTAGCCGCGCGCGACCGAGATCTTCTTGATCGCGTTCGCCATGCTGCCGACGGCGATGTCGATGAAGCCTTCGGCCACCCGCTCGGGCGATCGCGCGGTTCCCGTCGCGCCTTCGATCTCCGCGGCGAGCGCGCCGAACTGCGCCGCCACCGTCTCGCCGTCGAGCGGCTCGTCGCCACGCGGCCCGAAGACTTTCGGGAAAAAGCTCGGCTGGATCTTGCCGATCACGAGGTTCGCATCGGTCACCGTGAGCGGGCCGCCGCGCCGATAGCACGCCGGCCCCGGATTCGCACCCGCGCTCTGCGGGCCGACGCGAAAACGCGCGCCATCGAACGCGAGGATCGATCCGCCGCCGGCGGCGACGGTGTGAATCGCCATCATCGGAGCGCGGACGCGAACGCCGGCCACCCGCGTCTCGAACGCGCGCTCGAACTCGCCGTCGTAGTGGCTGACGTCGGTCGAGGTGCCGCCCATGTCGAAGCCAATGACGCGGATGCCCGACGTCGCCTCGTCGCTCAGAGCAAGCTCGGCCGTGCGCACCATGCCGACGATGCCGCCAGCCGGCCCGGAGAGGATCGCGTCCTTGCCCTGGAAGCCGCCGGCCTCGGCGAGGCCGCCCGACGACTGCATGAAGTAGAGGCGCACGCCCGGCATCTCGGCCGCAACCTCGTCGACATAGCGGCGCAGGATCGGCGAGAGATACGCATCGACGACCGTCGTGTCGCCGCGGCCGACGAGCTTCATGAGGGGGCTGACGCGATGCGAGACGCTCACCTGCGTGAAGCCGGCCGCGCGCGCCAGGCGCTCAGCCGCCGCTTCGTGCGCCGTGAAGCGCCAGCCGTGCATGAAGACGATGGCGACACTGCGCAGGCCCGAAGCGAAGGCGGCGTCGAGATCGGCACGGAGCGTGTCTTCGTCGAGCGCCTGCACGACCTCGCCGTTCGCAGCGACACGTTCGTCGGCCTCGATCACCTTCCCATAGAGCAGCTCCGGCAAGACGATGTGCCGCTCGAAAAGGCGCGGCCGGTCCTGGTAGGCGATGCGCAAGGCGTCGCGAAAGCCCTTCGTGATGACGAGCAGCGTCGGCTCGCCCTTGCGCTCGAGCAAGGCGTTGGTCGCGACCGTCGTGCCCATCTTCACGCTCTCGACCTGCTCGGGCGTGATCGGCTCGGCGGCACCGAGTCCGAGCAGGCGGCGGATGCCGGCGACGGCGGCGTCGCGGTACTGCTCGGGGTTTTCGGAGAGCAGCTTCAGGGTCGTGATCGAGCCGTCCGGGCGCTTGCCGACGATGTCGGTGAAGGTGCCGCCGCGGTCGATCCAGAACTGCCATTTAGAGGCTGGAAGGCTTGAACTGCTTGGCATCTGTATGTTGACAACGTGTTGACAGGGACAAATTCCGCGTACCTTTCAACTGCATTTCGGCGCTGGAATTGACAAACCGTTGACACAACGCGGCGCGACCACCGAGCATGTACACCCCATACGGTCCCCCGCGCTTGCCGGTGCAGTCGCCGTGCTGCCCATGACGACCCACGGGCGCCAGGTCGTCGGTCGACTTCTGAAAGTCTCGCCTGCTATCCTGTGTGAATGAAGGTCGGTGAGCTTCTGCATCGACAGTTCAAGCACGCGATCAGGCTGGGTCGCGTCACCGTTCCCGGCAAGCCAAGCGATGACCTTGCGCCAGGAACCCTGAACAGCATTCTCAAGCAAGCGGGTTTGAAGTCGTGAGGTCATATGCGCTATGCCATCGTTATTGAAAAGGCCGAAGGCAACTACTCGGCCTACGTCCCAGACCTCCCGGGGTGCGTCGCCACTGGCTCCGCCGTTGCTGAAGTCGAAGGCGAGATTCGTGATGCCATCGTGTTTCACGTCGAAGGGCTGCGGGCAGATGGTCTTCCAGTCCCAGCACCCGAAAGTCAAGTCGAATACGTGGATATAGCCGCGTAGACCACGGCCAGCACGCGCCGTCCCACAACGGGCGGCGCATTTCGCAACGAGACGCGGCGCCCCAACTCAAGCCTCCCGTCTTGACAAATCGTTGACGCGCTCCGCCCTCGCACCGCGGCGCTTGATGTCGCGTGCTGCCTTCTTGCCGCCGCGGTCGATCCAGAACTGCCAGCGGTTCGAGTTGGACGCGGGCGAAGACGATGGCGAAAGGAATTGCATCTCAGCCTTCGAGGTCGGTCACGAACATCTTGCCGGGCGCGTGCGTGATGCAAAATCCGAGGCGGCTGCGTTGCGCGACCCACTGCGGCGTGACGCCGCAGGCCCAGAACACCGGCAGCTCGTCGTCCAGGATCTCGACCGGGTCGCCGTAGTCGGGTCGCGCGATGTCGGCGACGCCGAGCGCTGCCGGATTTCCGACATGCAGCGGCGCGCCGTGCGCGATCGGCAGCCGCGCCGAAATCTCGACGACACGCGCCACGTCGCGGCTCCTGATCGGCCGCATGCTCACGACCATCTCGCCGCCGAAGATCCCCGCCGGCACGCAGGCGACGCTCGTGCGGTACATAGCGACGTTGCGGCCCTGGTCGATGTGCCTGAGCCGCACGCCAGCTGCCCGCACTGCCGATTCGAAGGAGAAGCTGCAGCCGATGAGAAAACCGACCAGATCGTCGCGCCACAGGCTCGCCACTTCGTCGCGCTCCTCGACGAGCTCGCCGTCGCGATAGACGCGGTAGCCCGGCACATCGGTGGCGATGTTCGCGTTGGGTGCGCACAGAGGCTCGAGCGTCCCGGGCGCGAGCACTTCGATGAGCGGGCACGGCTTCGGGTTGCGCTGGCAGAAGAGCAGGAAATCGAAGGCCTCCGCCTTCGGCACGATCATCAGGTTGGCCTGGATGCGGCCAGGCGCATGGCCGGTCGTCGCGCCGCAGAACTCGCCGTTGCGGCTGGCGCGGCGCAGCTCGGGAGGCGAATCGAAGAAGGGAACGTGGCTCACGAGTAAGCTCCGAAAGAGGGGCGGGCTCAGAGCCCGAGATACGCCTTCTTGACCTCGTCGTCATGGAGGAGCGATTGCGCGTCGCCCTCCATGACGATGCGGCCGGTCTGGATCACGTAGCCGCGGTGCGCGATGCCGAGCGCCTTGTGCAGGTTCTGCTCGACGAGCAGGATCGAGACGCCGCTCGCATTGACGCGCTGGATCACGTCGAGCACCTTGGTCACGAACTTCGGTGCGATGCCCCACGAAGGTTCGTCGAGCATCAACAGGCGCGGCCGCGCCATCAAGCCGCGCGCGATGGCGAGCATCTGCTGTTCGCCGCCGCTCATCGTGCCGGCGAGCTGCTGCTCGCGCTCCTCGAGAATGGGAAACAGCGAGAACGTCTCGTCGATGCTGGCGTCGATTTCGCCGCCGCCCGCGCGGGCGAATGCGCCCAGCTCGAGGTTGCGCCGCACGGTGAGGCGCGGAAAGAGGCGCCGGCCCTCGGGCACCAGCGAAAGGCCGAGCGGCACGCGCTCGTACGCCGGCAAGGCCGTGATGTCGCGCCCGTCGAAGACGATGCTGCCGGCGTCGGCGGCGTTGAGCCCGGCGATGGCGCGCAAGGTCGTCGACTTGCCGTTGCCGTTGCCGCCGACAAGAGCGACGATCTGCCCGCCCGCGACGCGCAGGCTGACGCCGTGCAGGGCCGGCACGCCGTCGTAGCCGACGCGCAGATCCGTCACCTCGAGGGTGGCGCCGCCGGGCCGCGCATGCGGCGCCGTCGTCATCCCTCGTCTCCCAGGTAGGCCGAGATCACGGCCGGGTCGCTCGAGACCTCGGCAGGTGTGCCGTCGGCGATCTTCATGCCGCGGTCGAGCACGACGATCCGGTCGGCGATCGGCATGATGCCTTCGAGCACATGCTCGACGACAAGGCAGGCGATGCCGCGCTCGCGGATGCGCAGCACGACGGCGACCATCTCGCGCACTTCGCTCGGGTTGAGTCCGGCCATCACCTCGTCCATCAGCAGAACGCGCGGTTCGATCGCCAGCGCTCGCGCCACGGCCATGCGGCGCTGCTCGCTGATCGTCAGGCTCGCGGCCGGCCGGTCGGCCAGGCGCTCGAGGCCGACGAACGCGAGCCAGCCGAGCGCTTCGACGCGCGCGGCGGCGACCCGTTTCTGGTGCAGCAGCGCCGCAGCGAGCACATTCTCGCCCGTGGTCATGCTCGTGAAGGTGCGCGCAACCTGGAACGTGCGGCCGATGCCGGCGCGAGCACAGTCCTCGGGTGGCAGGCCCGAGATCGTCCGGCCGTCGAGCGTGATCGTGCCGCTTGTCGGCGCGTAGAAACCGGCGACGCAGTTGAAGGTCGTCGTCTTGCCGGCGCCGTTCGGTCCGATCAGGCCGACGATCTGGCTGGCGTCGACCGCGAACGACACGCCCTGGTTCGCGACCAGGCCGCCAAAGCGCTTGCTGACCGAATGAAGCTCGAGCAGGCTCATCGCGGCACCTCGCGCGCCGCGATGGCGATCCTGCGCGCGCGCCGCCGCTGCGCCCAAGTGCGATACCAGCCGATCAGCCCGCTCGGGTAGAACACCGCGATGGCGATGATGAGCGCGGCATAGATGACGGTGTCGGTACCGCGCCCCGAGCCACCGAAGATCGCGCGCGTCAGCTCCTCGACCGTCGTCAGCACGACGGCACCGAGTACCGGGCCGAACAGCGTGCCGATTCCGCCCAGGATGGCGACCAGCGACATCTTGATCGACAGCGCCGTCGAGAGCACCGAGCCCGGGTCGATGTAGAGCTCCTTCTGCGCATAGAGGCTGCCGCCGAGAGCGGTGAAAAAGGCGCTCAGCGCCAGGGCGATCTGCTTGTAGCGCGTGATGTCGATGCCGATGCTGCGCGCCGCGTCGGGCTCGTCCTTGATGGCGCGCAGGTAGTAGCCGATGTGACAGCGTTCGATGATGGCCGTGGCGCCGAGCGTCAGCGTGAGCAGGCCGAGCGCGAGCCAGTAGTAAGGGCGCTTTTCGGCGAAGATCATCCAGCCCCAGCCGTCGTGGCTTATCGGCAGCGTCAGGCCGACGGCGCCGCCGCCGTACTCCCAGTTGGTGAAGACGATCTGCACCAGCTCGGCGACGGCGATCGTCGCCATCGCGAAGTAGTGGCCCTTCAGGCGAAAGCACGGCCAGCCGAAGGCGACGCTGAGCAAGGCGGCCATGGCGCCACCGGCCAGCATGCCCAGCCACGGGTTGACGCCGAACTTCAGCAGCAGCAAGGTCGAGGTGTAGGCGCCGATGCCGTAGAACGCGGCATGGCCGAGCGAGACCTGTCCGGCGTAGCCGCCGATCAGGTTCCAGGCGACGCCGAGCTGCGCCGCCATCAGCACGAGAACCAGTAGGTTGAGGCGCGACGGGTCGCTGACGACGAAGGGCAGCGCGAGCGCGACGGCGAGCACGGCGGCGCCGAGCAACGCGGCCCTGCCGCCGAAGACACGGCGTGGCATCTGCGCCTGCGGCTGCACTGTGTTCACGCCTTGCCTCGCAAGCCCTGCGGCCGAAACATCAACACGCCGAGAAAGACCACGAGCACGACCGCCATCTTGTACTGCGGCCCGATCAGAAGGCCTCCCATCACCTCGATCACGCCGACCAGGATGCCAGCCCAGAATGCGCCGCCGATGCTGCCGAAGCCGCCGAGATTGACGACGACGAAGGCGATCAGGATGAAGTTGGCGCCGACGTCGGGAAAGATCGGAAAGAAGGTCGAGAGCAAGCCGCCGGCGGCGCCGGCGCAGGCGGCGCCGATGCCCCAGGCGAGGGTGAACATCTTGTGCGCGTCGATGCCCATCAGCTGCGCCGCTTCCTTGTCGGCGGCGGTCGCTTCCAGGGCCGCGCCCCATTTCGTGCGGTGCAAGAAGGTGTAGACGGCCAGCGTGACGACGATGGCGCCGATGCCGGCGACGATCTGCGGCCGGCCGAGCTGGATCGCGCCGAGCCGGACCGAGCCACTCAGCCACGAGTTCTCGATCGAGCGGTAGTCCGGCTTCCAGAGGAACTGGGCGACGCCGCGCAGCAGGATCATGAGGCCGAAGGTGGTGAAGATCTGGCTCACCATCGGCGCATCGGTGATGCGGCGGATGACGAAGCGGTAGAGCAGCACGCCGAAGGCGAAGAGCATCAGCACCGTCAGCGGCAGCGTCAGCATCGGGTCGAGCGCGAAGAGCGCGAACAGCCAGAAGCTCGAGTACATGCCCAGCATCATGAATTCGCCGTGCGCGAAGTTGACGATGTTCATGACGCCGAAGATCATCGTCAGGCCGATGGCGACCAGGGCGTAGATGAGCCCGATCAGCACGCCCGAGGCGAGCGTCTGGAGCAGGATCTCGGCGGTCATGGGGAAGCTTTGTCGCACCGCTGAAGGACGCACGCCATCGTCAGGCGACTTTCGACGACATCGGCAGAAGCTGCGAGACAAACCGTAGCGAGCGGCCCGAGGTTGCGACGAGAAGCGCAGCCGTACCGGAATACGGCGAGCATCGCAGTTGCAAGATCGGGCCGAGCAGCAGGCTTATCCGCTGCTTCTCAGCGCTTGTCCCAGGCCGGCATCGGCCAGACGATCTCGCGCGCCGCGACGCCGAACGGCCACACCGTGTGGTACTTACCGTCGACGATCTGCACGAGGATGCCCGAGCCGAGCACGTTCTGCCCCGACTCGTCGAACTTCACGCCCTTCCACGGCATGATGAGCTTGCTGCCGGGAATGTCGGTCGCGGCGAGCGCCTTGCGGATCGCTTCCGGGTCGGTCGAGCCGGCACGGTTGATCGCGTCGGCCATCACCATCAGGCCGGTGAACGTACGCGCCGAGTTGCCGGTGAAATCGGCGCTGTACCTGCTGCGGAACAGGTCGTTCACCTGCTTGATGAGCGGGTTCTTGTTCGCCAGGTCGAGCGCCCAGACTTCGCGCGAGATCACGTAGTCGGCGTCCTTGCCGAGCGTCTTGATGAACTCGGTGTCCGAAAAGCCCGCGTCGTTGGCGAGGATCATGTCCGGCGAAAAGCCGAGCTCTTTGTAGGTCTTCATCGAGAGCAGCGCGTCGCCGAGGTAGGACGACTGCATCACGACCTTGGGCGCCGCCGCCTTCAGCGACTGCACCTCGGAGGTGAGCTGCGTGCTCTTGGCCGGATAGGTGATCTGCTTGACGAGACTAAAGCCGTTGGCCGGCGCCAGCGTCGCTTCGAGCTTGGTCGTCTCGGTGCCCCAGAGCGTGTTCTCGTTGATGGTCGCGATCGGGCCCACCTTGATGCCGCGCCTGGCCTCGAACTCCTTCATGAAATCGAAGAAGTTGCGCACGAAGAGATCGTCGTGCGCAGTGGTGCGGAAGAACCACTTGAAGCCGCGCTGGGTCAGCGACGCCGACGACGATTCCGGATTGAGGAAGGGAATCTTGTAGCGCTCGGCCACCTGGCTGGCCGTCGCCGTGACGTTGCTGAAGTAGGCGCCGACGATGGCGACGACCTTCTCCTGGCTGATCAACCGCTCGGCCTCGGTGGCGCCGATCTGCGGGTTGCCCTGATGGTCGGCGAACACGAGCTTGATCTTGGCGCCCTTCAGGCCGGGCAAACCGCCGCCCGCCGAGAACGGCAGATCGGGAATACCCTTGGCGCCGTTGTTGATGATGTCGGCAGCGAGCTCGAGCGCGTTCTTCATCTCCGCGCCGCTCGACGCCGCGGCGCCGGTCAGCGGATAGATGACCCCGATCCTGACTTCCTGCTGCGCCTGGGCCGCCGTGCCCAGCCAAAGAGCGGCGCAAGCCGCCAGCCATTTGAATCGAAAGAACGCCGATGTCATGGGTACGCTCCTGTCTGAGGCTTCCGCCGGGAACCAGCAGCGGCATTGTGTTGGCCGCATGTGGCTGCGATCAAATAAATATTATTCCGATTACTTCATCGATTTTTTCGATGCCGACACGCGTCGACTCTTGCCGCGAGGCGGCCGCGAAGGCGGCTCCGTGTCGGCGATGAAGGCGAGCGCCGAGCGCACGATCTCGTCGACGGCGTGCGAGCCGGCATCCGACCGGTAGCTGGCGAACACCGGCAGCGGCGGCAGTGGCGGATCGGTGACGAGCAGGCGCAGCTCGCGATGCTCGAGCAGGCGTTGCGCGGCGCTGCGTGGCGGCGTCGCGACGCCGAAGCCGCCTTCGACGAGCTGCGTCATCGCCGAAATCGACGACACGGCGTGGACCCGCTTCGGTACGAGCTTGGCGCTGCGAAACAGATCGAGCAAGGCGACGTGCGGCTGTGAACCGCGCTGGAAAGTCAGCAGGTCGAAGCCGGCCAGCTCGTCGAGGCCGCAGCGGGCACGACGATGCAGCTTCGCATTGCCGACGAAGACCATCTCCATCGGCGGCAGCGGCAGCGGCCGCGTACGCACGCCTTCGCCCGAAGACGGCAACGCCGCGAAAGCGAGATCGAGCGTGCCACGGCGAATCTGCTCGAGCAGCATCGGCGTCGTCTCGACGGTGAGCTCGAGGGCGAGCGCCGGGCGCTCCGAGCGCAGCGCCTCGATCCACGGAATCAGCCAGGAATGCAGCACCGACTCGATGGCGCCGAGGCGCAGCGGCACGGCCGGATTGGTGCCCGATCCCATTTCGGCCTTGGCCTCGCGCTGCAACTCGAGCATGCGTTGCGCGTGCACCAGAAAACGCATGCCGGCGATCGTCAGGCGGAACTGCCGGTCGCGACGGTCGAGGAGCATGACGTCGGGCTCCTCTTCGAGCGCGGCGATGCAGCTCGACATCGCCGATTGCGTCAGGCTGAGCTTTTCGGCGGCGCGCCTCACGCTCTTCAGCGTCGCGACCCAATAGAACGCTTCGACGAAGCGAAGATTCATGGCAAGGGCTGGGGTGGCGCGGCGACACGTGGCATGGTGTCGGGGATGCTCCGGCCTCGCCCCGGGAAAACCGCCGATCTGCGTGCAATCCGCCCCGCAATTCGGGGCATCGCCCTCGACGTTCCGTCGCACCATGGGCGGCCTTGCTGGGTCGGTGCGCCTTGCGTCGATGCGCGCGATCCAGCCTGCTCGAGGAATCCGCCCATGTCCGACATGCTCGCCCCCCTGACCTGGGACATGCCCGCGCGGCCGCCGCAGCGCCTGCGCGCCGATCCGGCCGCGGCCGAAGCGCCCGCTGCCACCGGTGCCAAGGACAAGGGCAGCCGCGAGGCCTTCCTCTGGCCGACGCCGCCCTATGCCAGCTACCCGGCGCCGACGGAGCAGACCGAGACGCTACCGTGTCAGATCGTCACCGGCGCCGACCTCAAGGTCACCTCGGGCCGCCTCACCTTCTTCGTTCCCGAGACGTCGGTCGCGCATCTGCAGATGCCGCCGGCGCGAACCACGGTTCCCCTGCGCTTCGACCAGTTCAAGGCGCTGACCCTGACCACGCCGCTGCTGCCCCTGCCGCTGCCGCTCACCGACCCGCACGCCGATCTGTTGAGCCAGCGGCAAAGCAGCCCGTACACCGTCCACCTCATCGAAGGCGGCGACCTGCAGGGCCAGACGATCGGCCACGTCGAGTCCGATTTCGGCCTGTTCCTTTTCCCGCCGCTCGAAAGCGACGGCAGCGTCAGGCGCATGTTCGTGCCGGCGATCGCGTTCTCGAGCTTCGAGATCGGGCAGAAGATCGGCGAGGTGCTGATCGATCAGCACCACGCGACCTTCGAGCAGGTCACGGATGCGATGGAGCTGCAGGAAGAGATGCGCAGCAAGAAGATCGGCGACATCCTGGTGATGAAGCAGATCGTCTCGCCCGACCAGCTGCTCGAAGCGATCGAGCGCCAGCACAAGATGCCGATGGTGCGCATCGGCGAGGCGCTGCTCTCACTCGGAATGGTCAGCAACGCGCAGCTGAAGGAAGCGCTGATCCAGCAACAGATCGATCGCAGCGTGCCGCTCGGCGAGGTGCTGGTGAGGATGGGCGTCGTCTCGCGCGACGACCTGCAGACCGCGCTGGCGCGCAAGATGGGCTATCCGCTCGTCAACCTCGACGCCTTCCCGGCCGAGCCCGAAGCCCTGCGCCGGCTCAGCTATGCGATCGCCTCGCGCCTGCGCGTCATGCCGCTCCTGATCCGCGACGGCCGCCTCGTCGTCGCCCTCGACGATCCGTCGCGCCGTGCCGCGGTCGACGAGGTCGAGTTCAGCGCCGACATGAAGGTCGTTCCCGTGCTCGCCCGTGGCACCTCGATCGAAGCTGCCGTGCATGCTGCGTACGAAAAGATGGGCTCGGCAGTCAACAAGAAGATGCAAGACCTGTCGGCGCCGATCCAGTACGACCTGACGCCGCTGCCGACCTCGACCGACCAGCTCGTCGAGACGCTGGAGAAGGAAGGCCTCGAGCGCAGCAGCACCTCCGATGAGGAAAAGCCCGTCGAGCAATCCGACAACTCGCTGGTGCGCCTGCTCAACAACATGATCATCGAGGCGCACAAGGACGGCGTCTCCGACATCCACATCGAGAGCTATCCGGGCAAGGAGAAGATCCGCGTCCGCTTCCGCAAGGACGGCGTCCTGCGCACCTATCTCGAGCTGCCGGCGAGCTATCGCAACGCGCTCATCGCCCGCGTCAAGATCATGTGCGATCTCGACATCTCGGAACGGCGCAAGCCCCAGGACGGCAAGATCAACTTCGCCAAGTTCTCGCCGCAGCACAAGATCGAGCTGCGCGTCGCGACGATTCCGACCAACAACAGCCTCGAGGACGTGGTGCTGCGCATCCTCGCTTCGGCGCGACCGATCCCCGTCGACATGCTGGGCCTCGCCGAGCCGATCGAGAAGGCACTACTGCATGCCGTCGAGCGGCCCTACGGCCTGGTGCTCTGCGTCGGTCCGACCGGCTCGGGCAAGACGACGACGCTGCATTCGGCCCTCAGCCACATCAACGTGCCCGAGCGCAAGATCTGGACCGCCGAAGACCCGGTCGAGATCACGCAGCCGGGCCTGCGCCAGGTCCAGATCAACGCGAGGATCGACTGGACCTTCCCGAAGGCGCTGCGCGCCTTCATGCGCGCCGACCCCGACGTCATCATGCTCGGCGAGATCCGCGACGAGGAAACGGCGCACATGGCGATCGAAGCGTCGCTCACCGGCCACCTCGTGCTTTCGACCCTGCACACCAACAGCGCGCCCGAGACCGTGACNNCGGCCGGCGGCGCACGGAGAAGTCGAGGAATTGCTCGGCGACTACATGAACGCTTTCGGCCCGGAGCCGCCGGTATCGCGGGTCGACGTCCTTGCCGGATGGACGAAGCGCTATTCGGTCGACGGGCGGCTCGTGATGCACAAGAGCGTGGGTTGCGAGAAGTGCGACCACACCGGCCTCAAGAGCCGCGCCGGCATCCACGAGATGATGGTCATCTCGCGGGAGCTGCGCCGCATGATCCAGAACGGCGCGCGAGCCGAGGCGCTGCAAACTGCGGCGATGAAGGAAGGCATGCGGACGCTGCGCCAGGACGGCATCGAGAAGGTGCTCGCCGGACAGACGACGCTCGAGGAAGTGCGGGCGACGAGCAACGCCTAGTGGCGCCGGCGCCGGCGTTCAGTTGCCGACGAGTCCGCTTCGAATGGCGTAGACCGTCATCTCCGAGTTGTTCGTGAGGCCAAGCTTCTCGAGCACGCGGGCGCGGTAGACGCTCACCGTCTTCGGGCTGAGCATCAACTCTTCGGCAATGTCGGAAAGGCGCTTGCCGGAGGCGATCATGACGAGCGTCTGCATCTCGCGGTCGGAGAGCTTGTCGTGCGGATTCTCGAAGGTCGGCGCGGTGAGGCTTTCGACCAGCATCTGCGCGATCTCGGGCGTCACATACTTGCGCCCCTGCGCCACGGTGCGCACGGCGCTGACGATGAGCGCCGGATCGCCGCCCTTGTTGACGTAGCCGAAGGCGCCGGCGCGCAGCGCCCGGATCGCGTACTGGTCTTCCGGGTACATCGAGACGACGAGAACACGCATCGCCGTCTGCTCGTCTTTCAGCGCGTGCAGCACGTCGAGGCCGCTGCGGCCGGGCAGGTTGATATCGAGCACGAGCACGTCGGCCGTCTTCTCGCGCATCAAGGCGCGCAATTCGCCGTAGTCGCCCGCTTCGCCAACGACCTCGATGTCGGGCGCGTCGGAGAGCGTGTCGCGAATGCCGCGCCGGATCAGCGCGTGGTCGTCGCAGAGAAACACTTTGATCATGTCGATGCGGGCTTCATACGTCGGCCCACTGGCTTGGGTCGTACGAGCGATCGGGCTCGAGCTCCGGGGTGTAGGCGCTGTCGGGAACGTCGAGCGGCACCGAGAGGATGAGCGTCGTCCCGTGCGGGCCGCTCGACAGGTCGATCCAGCCGCCGACCGTCGTGGCGCGCTCGTGCAGGCCGCGGATGCCGAACGAGCGCGCCTTCGCTAGGTCTTCCTGGCTGAGGCCGCGGCCGTTGTCGCTGATCTCGAGCGAGAGCACGCCTCCGGCCATCGAGAGATCGATCTGCACCCGCGTCGCCTGCGCGTGCTTGCTGATGTTGGTGAGCGCCTCCTGGGCCGTGCGGTAGGCAACGAGCGGCACGCCGGGCGGCAGCTCCAGCGGCTTCTTCGGCAGGCGGATCGTGCAGACGACGCCGGCGCGCCGCTCGAAGCGCAAGGCGATCCAGTGCAGCGCCGCAGCCAGACCCTGCTCGAGGATGGCAGGGCGGAGGTTGTGCATGATGCGCTGGCTCGACTCGACGGCGTGGCTCACCGTCTCGAGCGCCGACTGCACGCGCGAGACGACCTGTGGCGCGCTCGAGTGCCGGGCGATCCAGGCGAGGTCGAACTTCAGCGCCGTCAGCGAGCCGCCGACGTCGTCGTGAATCTCGCGCGCGATGGCGGCGCGCTCGTGCTCGATGCTCGTCTGCAAGTGCTGGGCAAGCTCGTGCAGGCGCTGCTTGGAGGCGACGAGGTCGCGATCGGCCTTGACGCGGGCCCGCTTCGTCTCGGCCGCGTCCACCGCATGCAGCAGGGCCGGGACGAGTCGCGCGAGGTGGCTTTTCTGCAGGTAGTCGCTGGCGCCGTTGCGCATCGCCTCGACGGCCGTGTCCTCGCCGATCTCGCCCGAGACGAGGATGAACGGCACGTCGAGCGTGTTTGCCTTCAGCAGCTCGAGCGCCACCAGGCCGCTGAATCCCGGCAGGTTGTAGTCGGAGATGACGACGTCCCAGGGCTCGTCGAGTGCCTCGAGAAACGCGCCTTCGGACTCGACCCGCCGCGTCTCGGCGTTGAGGCCGCCGCGCGCCAGGTGCGCCAGCGTCAGCTCGTGGTCGAGCTCCGAATCTTCGAGGTGAAGCACGCGAAAGACGCGATCCCTGAGCTGTGCCGCCATGCGGCGCAGTATGCCGCGAGACGCCGCCCCAGTCTGCGCATTGCGTCTCGTTTGACCACGGCGCCGCCGCTAGTGGCCCGCTGGCGGCGGCGCGATCAGCTGGCGGAATTCGATCAGCCGGGCCTTCACCCGCCGCTCGTTGACCGGGCCCATGCGCAAGAGGAGCTTCTGCCCTGCCGGCAACGCGGCGAGCTGCGGATCGGCGAACTCATAGAGGATCCACGGGCGCGCCGGCGCGGCGCCGCCCTCGATGTTTGGCAGCCGCACCTCGAGCGGGCCGCTCGGCTCGGGCGTCGTCAGCATCGAGTCGATCACTTCGACGAGGCGGTCGTTGAAATAGCCGTTCGGATAGCCGAGGTTCTCGTACTCCTTCTGAATCTGCGGGTAGAGGCGCTTGTAGGCCTGTGCGGCGTGCGGCAGGTCGAGCGATTCGATGGCGAGCAGAAAAGGCGTGTAGCGCAGCCCGTTGTCGGCCCCGATGACCGTGGCGTCGCCCTTCGTCTCGACACTGAAACGCCTCGCCGTGGGCCGAACCGGCCAAAGCCGCGACGAGACCGTGGGCCGCCCGAGGTTGTCGACCGTCGCGGCCACGCGCAGCGGAAGGTCTTCGAGCACGAACAGCGCATCGACCGCCTTGCGCCCGAACAGATCGGTGAGGATCGCCGCCGGCTCGGGCGGCCCTTCGGGCGTTTCCACGACTTCGATCGGATGCTGGATCGCAGGCATCGACGCCGCAGCGACGGCCGACGCAGCAGGCGGGGCGACTGCAGCGGCAGGCGCTGTCGCCACCTCCGGCGGCGCGTTCTTGCCATGCACCCACCAGAACCAGACCGCTCCAGCGCAAACGATGACGAGCGCGGCAACCAGCGCCTGATGATGTCGTTTCATCTGCACTCCTTGCAGCAGCAGCGGCGATGCTAGAGATCCGCAGCCTGGCGCAATGTCTGCACGACCGGCCGCGTCAGCACTTCGCGCAGCCCCCACCACCCCGCGGCCAGCGCCAGCAGCGCGCCGGTCACCCCGCCTATGAGTGGCACCAGTGGGGAAGGGTTCCAGGTGAATTCGAACACGTAGCGCGCCAGCGCCCAGCCGACCGCGATGGCCGCGAACGAGGCGAGCACGCCGGCGAGCGCGCCGACGCCGAGCAGCTCGGCGCGCTGCACCTGGGCGAGCAGCTTGCCGCTGGCGCCGAGCGCGCGCATGACGGCGAACTCGCGGGCCCTCGATTCGCGCGTCGCGCTCACCGCGGCGAAGAGGACGACAAGGCCGGCGGCTAGCGTGAAGCCGAAGAGGAACTCGACGGCGCGGACGACCTGGTCGAGTACGCGCTGGATCTCGGCGATCGACGCCGAGACGTCGATCGAGGTGACGTTCGGAAAGTCGCGGGAGAGCGCGTTGTCGAATCCCGGCGTCGCCGGCGCGCGATAGGCGGCGATGAAACTCACCGGCGCATCGGGCACCCGTGCCGTCGGAAAGAGCACGAAGAAATTGACGCGCATCGACGACCAGTCGACCTTGCGCAAGCTCGTGATGCGGCCCTCGACGTTCATGCCGCCGAGATCGAAGCGCAGCGTGTCGCCGAGCTTCAGGCCCAGCGTCTGCGCCAGGCCTGCCTCGACGCTCAGGGCGCCGGCCTCGTCGTCTTTCCACTTTCCTGCGGAAACCGTGTTGTGCTCAGGCAGCGTCGAGCTGTAGCTGAGGTTGAACTCGCGATCGACGAGGCGCCTGGCGCGCTCGTCGGGCATGGCGTCGGGCACCACCGTCGTGCCGTCAATCGTGACCAGCCGCCCTCGGATCATCGGGAACCAGTCGTAGCGCGAGACGCCGGCCGCCTTGAGCTTTTGCCGGAAGGCCTCGGCCTGCGGTGGCTGCACGTTGATGACGAAGCGGTTCGGCGCGTCCTTCGGCGTCGCCTGGCGCCAGCTCGAGATGAGATCGGTACGCAGCAGGAACAGCAGCACGAGGGCGAGCAGGCCGACGGCGAGCGCCGAGACCTGGAGCACGGCAAACGCCGGCCGTGCCGCGATCTGCCGCGTCGCGAGGATGAGCCAGCGCGGCGCGCCTGTCTCGGGCACGGATTTGCGCAGGACAACGAGCGCCAGCCAGGAAAGCAGCGCGAAGACGCAGACCGCGCCAGCGAAGCCGCCGACGGCGATGAGGCCCAGCTTCAGGTCGCTGGCCACGGCGAGCAGCAGCGCCGAGAAGCCGAGCATGCCGGCGCCTAGCACGGCGATCGAGGCCGGCTTCAGCGCGCCGACGTCGCGCCGGATGACGCGTAGCGGCGGCACGCGCGCGAGCTGCAGCACCGGCGGCAGGCCGAAGCCGAAGAGCAGCGTGAAGCCGACGCCGACGCCGAAAAGCGCCGGCCAGGCCCCGGGGGGCGGCAGCACCGCGTCGACGAGGCCGGCCAGGAACCAAATGAAGACGTAGTGCACCGCGAAACCGAGCACGAGGCCGGTGATGCTCGCAACGAGGCCGACGAGGCCGAACTCGACGACGTACTGCGCCGCGATCGTCCGCTGCGAGACGCCGAGAACGCGCAGCATGGCGCAATCGTCGAGATGCCGGCTCGCGAAATCGCGCGAGGCGATGCCGACGGCCACGGCCGCGAGCAAGGCCGCGAGCAAGGCGACGAGGTTCAAGAACTTCTCAGCGCGGTCAAGCGTCTGCCGCATCTCCGGCCGGCCGGTTGCGAGCGATTCGATGCGCATGCCGCGCAGGCCCTTGGCCTTGACCTCGGCTTCGGACCAGTCGACGAAAGCCTTCACCTTCTCGTCGGCGACGCGATCGGCGGCGACGGCAAGGCGATAGGTGATGCGGCTGGCCGGCTGCACGAGGCCGGTCGCCGGCAGATCGGCGACGTTCAGCATGACGCGCGGCGCGAAGCTCGCGAAGCCGGTGCCGCGATCGGGCTCGATGACGATGACCTCGGCGATCTTCAGGCTCGCATCGCCGAGCAGCAGCGTGTCGCCGACGTTGAGGCCGAGCGAATCGAGCACCGCGGCGTCGACCCACACCGTGCCCGGCGCCGGCGGGCGTGCCACGTCTTCTTCCTTGGAGCCCGATGCGCCGCGGATGCGCAGCTTGCCGCGCAGCGGATAGGCCTCGCTCACCGCCTTGACGCTGACGAGCCGGGTCGCGCCGCCCTTGTCGTCCGCGGCGCGACCCATGCTCGGAAAGTTCGCCGTCGTCGCCGTCACGAGCCCGAGCGCACGGGCCTGGGTCTCGAACGCGGGCGGCGCCGGCTGGTCGCTGGCGACGATGGCATCGCCGCCGAGGAGCTGGCGCGCATCGCGAGCGAGGCCGCCGTTGATCCGGTCGGCGAAAAAACCCACCGCCGTGAGCGCGGTGACCGCAAGCGTTACCGCGACGACGAGAAGGCGCAACTCGCCGGCGCGCAAGTCGCGCAGCAGTTGCCGGCCGCCGAGGCGCCACGCCGAAGGCAGATTGCGCGCCGGCGCGGGGCCCGAATCGCCGATCGTCGTTGCCGTCGTCATTCGAAGCCGAACTTACACGAGTCGTGAACGCTGCGTGCAGCAGGGTTGAATCAGCGGCGTGGCGTCGAGTGATCCAATGGCGAGATGAGCAAACCGCTGCCTTCCATCTTCGTCTCGCACGGATCGCCGATGATCGCGCTCGAGCCCGGCGAGGCCGGCGCCTTCATGCAACGCCTCGGCCCGGCCATCGATGCCGCCTTCGGCCGGCCGAAGGCGATCGTCAGCGTCTCGGCGCACACCGCGGCACGCGTACCCGTCGTGCTCGCCGCTGCCAAGCACAGCGCCGTCTACGACTTCGGCGGCTTCGATCCCAGGCTCTTCACGCTGCGCTACGACGCGCCGGGCGACCCGGCACTCGCCGCGCACATCCTCGGCCTGCTGCAGGCCAGCGGCATCGCAGCGCAATCCGTGCCCGAAGGCGGCCTCGATCACGGCGCGTGGACGGCACTGCGCTACATCTATCCGCAGGCCGACATTCCCGTCGTGCCGCTCGCCTTCGTGCCCAGCGATTCGCCGGCCAGGCAGTTCGCCCTCGGCGCGGCGCTCGCGCCGCTGGCCGGCGAAGGCGTGCTCGTTCTCGGCAGCGGCAGCATCACGCACAACCTGCGCCGCGTCTTCGGCGGCGGCGGCCTGCACCCGAACAGGACGCAACCCGAGATCCCGGAAAGCGCCGCCTTCAGAATGTGGTTCGCCGGGCGCGCCGCCGAGCGCGACTGGGACGCCCTCTTCGCCTACCGCGGCCAGGCGCCGCACGCCGTCGACATGCACCCGACCGACGAGCACCTGCTGCCCTGGTACGTCGCGGCCGGCGCCGGCGGCAGGAACGATGCGCCGATCCGCCTGCACGAGAGTGCGACGATGGGCAGCCTGGGAATGGACGCATATGCGTTCGGGCCCGCGGCGAAACGGCTCGCCGAGGCGATGCTGGAAACCGAGCCGGCGCCAGCGCACTGAGTTAGCCTCACCGATGCAGCGCTCGGCTCAGCGCGCCGCCGGCACGCTGCCGATCACGCCCTCGACGAACCAGTCCATCGTCTTGATCTGCGCGTCGTCGAGCGCGCCTCTCGCGAGGCGAAGCGTTCCGGTGTTGTCGACGAGCGGCGCGCTGAACGGCTTGAATGTGCCGTCGACGATCGCTTGGCGCTTGCTCTGCACCGCCGCGCGAACGCTCGCCGGCAGCTTCGGATCGACGGCGGCGATATCGACCATGCCGCTCGCGATTCCGCCCCACACGGGCGCATTCGTCCACGTGCCCGCGATCACGCTTTCGGCGACGCGTGTGTAGAAGCCGCCCCAGCGGTGCACGATGGCGCAGAGCTGCGCGTCGGGTGCGAAGGCGCGCATGTCGCTCGGGTACGGAACGACGCGAACGCCCTTCGACTCGAAATTGGCCTGCGCCGCCTGCGCCACGGCTGCGGAGCCGCTGTGCTGCGTCAGCACATCGGCGCCCTGGTCGATCAGAGACTGCGCCGCGTCGCGCTCTTTGGCCGGATCGAACCAGGTGTTCAGCCACAGCACGCGCACGCGCGCTTTCGGGTTGGCCGCGCGCATGCCGAGCGTGAAGGCGTTGATGCCCTGCACGACCTCGGGCACCGGAAAGCCCGCCACGTAGCCGGCCACGCCCATCATGCTCGCCTGCCCCGCGAGATACCCAGCGAGCCAGCGCGCCTCGTAGTAGCGCGCGTCGTAGGTGGCGAGGTTGGGCGCCGTCTTGTATCCGCCCGCGTGCTCGAAGTTCACACCGGGAAATTCGGCGGCGACGCGCAGCGCCGGATCGAGGTAACCGAAGCTGGTCGCGAACACGAGCTTCGCGCCCTGCGAGACGACGAGATCGCGCATCACGCGCCCAGCATCGGGCCCTTCGGCGACCGACTCGACAGCGATCGTCTTCACCCGCGGCCCGAGCGAGCGCACCATCTCGCGACGGCCGAGCTCGTGCTGATACGTCCAGCCCGCTTCACCGATCGGGCTCACGTAGACGAAGCCGACGACGAGCGGCGGCGGCGACGCTGCTGCCCTGTCGGCAGCTCGAAGTGAAGGTGTGAAGGCGCCGAGCGCCAGGATCGCGAACAGCGCACGCGCACTGCCGCGGATGAGGTTTTTCAACATGGTTGACCTCGACATGGCCCCGAAGAAGATGGCGCCGAGCCGCGGGAGCACGCAACTGACGCGCCGTCATTCTCGCGCAAGACGGACCGTGATCGACGAGGTGAGCCGCACCTTCACCACCAAGACGGCTTCGATGTTCCTCAACCCGGCGCTCGAGCACGAAGCCGTGACACGCGCGCTCGGCATCGCCGACAACCAGTGCAAGTGGACGCAATGGCAGCACGGCGCGGCCTGGAAGGACCTGCTCAGCCTGNNGCCGCCGCCGCGCACGGCGAAGGGCTACGGCCTGGCCGTCGAGCGTGCCGAGGGCTTCGTCAAGCAGGCGGCAGCCGCGGACAAGGGCAAGACGCTCACCGGCAAGACCGTGCGCGGCCCCGGTGCCGCGGCACCGGTGGTGGCGCGGGACTACGCACGGTAGGAGCTACTCGGCCGAGCGGGAGGCAGCGATCCCGAGCGCGCCGCTAGCGCGCCACGCTCACGACGAGCAAGGCGCCGCCGATGGCGACGGCGTCTTCGATGAGCGCGGCCGGCAGGTCGCGCCCGAACGCCTGCGCCAGGCGCGCACGCGCCGCGGCGCCACCCAGCGTGCCGAGCACCGCACCGGCGACGCCGGCCCCGAGGCCGAAGAGAAGCTGGCCACTCGGTGCCGCGATCGCGGCGCCGCAGAGCGCGCCGGTCAGGATGCGCGTGCCGAACTGGACGGGCACCTTGCGGCTCGGTGTGTTCGGCAGCTGGTCGCCGACGAGCTCGCCGATCGCGAGCACGGTGAGCACCCACGGAGCGGCGACGTGCCCGAGGAAAGCCAGCGGCGTTCCGCCGAGCGGCAGCCACCCGAGATATGCCGCCCAGCTGACGGCCGTGGGCGCGGTGACGGCGCGCAGGCCAGCGGCGACGCCGATGAGCAGCGACAGGACGAGGATCATCGAAGGCTCATTGGACCGCGCGACGGTATGCGGCACGTATTTCGACGACATCGGCCCCGCACTGGATGGGCATCGTGCCGTGATCGGTGTAGGTGATCTCGATACTCATCGCGTCGCCCTTCGTGATCAGCGGCTGCGAGTCGAATGTCGGCCCAAGCGTGCAGTCGCTCAGATGTCGATCAGCTGGCCCTTCTGGATGAAGGAAAGCTTGTTCAACTTGACCAGCATCGCCTTGCCATCGTGATCCTTGAGCTTCAGCTGCGTACCGAGCTTGCCCAGCGCGTCGGCCCACTTGAAGCGCGGCGTCTCGTTCAGCAGCTTGGCCAGCTTCGGCTCATCCTTGGCCTCGATGCCGAGCACGGCCGCAGCCTTGAGGACGTCAGCCTTGGCGAAGGGCGCGCGATTGACCGCCTTTTCTTCCTTCTGCGGCGGCTTCAACGCCAACAGCTCCTTGACCAGCTTGTCGGCATCGTCGGCGGTGTCGATCGCATCCTGCACGTTGTCGTACATCCACACCAGATCGGCCTTCATGCCCTTGTCGATGTCCGGATACTGCTTCTTGTATTTCTCCAGCTTCAGCCGTAAGGCCTTGGCCGGCAGGTCCAGCTCCTGGAAATCAAGGATCTTCATGCGAGCCGCAGTGAGAGCCTTCTTGTCGTTCTTCTCGTTGGCCTTGCGTGCCTCATCGCCGAGCTTGGGCATGTCCCGCTTCGCAACGTCGACCTTCTTCTTGATCTCGGCCGCCTCGTCCTTCAGCGCGTCGAGGTCGGCCTCGGCCGACTGGGAGTCCTTCTTCGCCGCTTCGTCGGCCTTGCCGGCATCGGCGTCGATCTTGCGCGCCGCAGCGGCCTCGTCGACAAGCTGCTTGCGTATGCCCGACATCTGCTCCGTCAGCTTCTTGACCTGATCGAACTTCGTTTCCATCAGGGCATCGTCCTTGCGCAACTGCGCCAGCAAGGCGAGTGCGCCCTGCACGCTGTGCTGGCACTTGTCGATCGCCTGGATCACCTTCGCGAGCTGCGGCTGATAGAGCTCGATATCGTCGGCACTGGCGTCGGCGATGGCCTTCTTGAGGCCTTCGAACATCTTCTTGTATTGCGGCTGGATCTTGGCGTTGGCCTCGCCGACGAGCTTCACCATGGTGACGGTGTCGGTCAGGATCTTCGCGGTTTCCTTGCTGATCGTTGCCATGGTTCCTCCGGTATGGCTGAGGGCGATAGCCTATCTTCGAGAGCGAGGCGCGTCGAGACGGGGCCGCCCCGCGAAACTCCCGCCAAGGGGCGATTGACAGGCGCTCATTCGTGCTGCGGCGGCTATATTCCTCTCCACGCATTGCATTGGAATCCGGAGTGAAGCGCGATGAGCACCCGTCGACAGTTCGCCCTCAGCGTGGCCGCAGGCGCGCTGCTCGGCCCTCTCGTCGATGCCGCCGCCCAGGATGACAAGTCGCCGATCCGGCTCCTCGTCGGCCTGGCGGCCGGCGGCTCGAACGACGTGGCCGCGCGCATCCTCGCCGACAAGCTGAAGGATCTGCTCGGCCGCCCGATCATCGTCGAGAACCGGCTCGGCGCCGGGCAGCGCCTGGCGCTCGCCGAGCTGCGCCGCTCGCCGCCCGACGGCCGCACCCTGATCCTCGCGACGAACAGCCCGTTCACGATCTACCCGCACATCTACGCCAAGCTCGACTACGACCCGGTCAAGGACTTCACGCCCGTCGCCGGCGTCACGCGCTTCGACATCGGCTTCGCCACCGGCCCGCTCACCGGCGCGACCGACTTGCGCCAATGGCTCGCCTGGGCCAAGGCGAACCCGGCGCAGACCTCGTACGGCACGCCCGGCGCGGGCACCTTGCCCCATTTCCTCGGCGTCGCCTTCGCGCAGGCGCTCGGCCTCAACATGCCGATGGTTCCGTACAAGGGCGGCGCCGTCGCGCTCACCGACCTGGTCGGCGGCCACCTGCCGCTGCTGATCGACGGCCTGAGCGACATGATCGAGATGCATCGCTCGGGCAAGATCCACGTTCTCGCGGTGGCCGGCGACGTTCGCTCGCCGCTGCTTCCCGACGTGCCCACGCTGAAAGAGCGCGGCATCGACATCACCAGCGTCATCACCGTCGGCGTGTTCGGCCCCGCCAACATGCCGCCCGATCTCGTGCGCGAGCTGAACGCGGCGATCACGAAGGCCGTGAAATCGCCCGAGGTCGTCGAGCGGTTCGCGCACAACGGGCTCATCCCGGCACCGACCTCGCCGCAGGAACTGGCGGCGACGCTCGCTGCCGAATCGAAGCGCCTCGGCGCCCTCGTGAAGGCGAGCGGCTACGTCGCCGAGTAACGGCGACGTAGCACACGCCACGCGAGCCGCAAGACCTCGAGCATGAAGATCACGCGGATCGACACCCTGCAGGCCGACGGCGGCTATCGTGTCTGCTCGTACGTCAAGCTCTCGACCGACGCAGGGCTCGTCGGCTGGGCCGAGTACTACGACGGCTTTTCCGGCACCTCGCTGGCGCCGCTGATCAAGAGCTTCGGCGCCACGGCAACCGGCATGGATCCGTGCCAGTACGCGCGCCTCAGCGAGACGCTGCACGCGACGACGCGCCTGGCCTCCGGAGGCCTCGCGTACCAGGCGATCGCCGCGATCGAGAACGCCTGTCTCGACGTCGCCGCGAAGGCGCGTGGCGTACCCGTGTACGCACTGTTCGGCGGCCCGTTTCGCGATCGCATCGGCGTCTACTGGACGCATTGCGGCAGCTACCGTGTCCTGCACGCTGCCTTCTACGAAAAGATCGGCCTCGCCCCGGTGCGCTCGCTCGACGATTTCGTCCGCATGGGTCGCGAGGCGGCCGACGCCGGCTTCAAGACGCTGAAGACCAACCCCGTGTTCTTCGGCCCGAACGGCCCACGCATGATCAACGGCGGTTTTCGCATCGCGGCTGGCTTTCTCGACCGCAGCATCGGCGACGCGCAGATCGAGGCCGTCGTCGAGCAGCTCTCGGCCCTGCGTCAGGGCGCCGGGCCGGCGATGGGGCTCATGCTCGACACGAGCTTCAGCCAACGCACCGAGGGCTACCTGCGCCTGGCGCGCCGGCTCGAGGCGCTCAGCCTGTACTGGCTCGAGTTCGACATTCGCGACGCCGAGGCGCTGGCCCTCATCCGTGCCCGGACGCGCACGCCGATCGCCTCGCTCGAATCGCTGCACGGGCTGGCCGAATATCGCCCGTACCTGGCGCAGCGCGGCGTCGACGTCGCCCTCGTCGACCCGCTGTGGAACGGCGTCTGGCAATCGGTGCGCATCGCCACGCTCGCCGACGCGTACGAGACGCACGTTGCGCCGCACAACCCGGTGGGCGAGCTCGGCAACCTGATGAGCGCGCACTTCTGCGCCAGCGTGCCCAACCTGCGCATCATGGAGCTGCGCCCCGACGAAGCGCCGTGGACGCGCAGCTTCGTCACGCACAGCGCGCGCGTCGAGAACGGTGAGCTCATCGTTCCCGACCGGCCCGGCTGGGGCGCCGACGTCGTCGAGGAAGCGCTGCTCGCGCATCCGCCCTCGCGCGCCTGAACCATTTTCGAAAGGCTTTCGCATGCGCGTCGTCTACTGGGCTCGCTTTCCGCTGGCCAAGGCCCGGATCATCGAACGTCTCGGCAGCGTCACTGGCTGCGATTTCGACGTCGTCGACAAGCTGGGGCCGGCGCTCGTGGCCTTGCCCGGCGCCGAAGCGCTCATCCTCTTCGACGCGCCGGTGGCCGAGGCGCGCCAGGTCGTGCAGGCGCTCACCGCGCCCGGCAACACGATTCGCTGGATGCACTTCATCTCGGCCGGCCGCGAAGGCTTCGAGGCCGCCGGGCTGCCGCGCGGCATCGTCGTCAGCTACGCGGCCGGCGCGGTCGCGGCGACGGTCGCCGAGCACGCCATGGCACTGATGCTGGCACTCGGCCGGCGCATTCCCGAGATCGCGGTGCAGACCCACGAGCACCGCTGGGACCGCGCCATCGCCGCGCGAGCGACATCGCTCGAAGGGCAGACGCTCGCTATCGTCGGGCTCGGCCACATCGGCCAAGAGCTGGCGCGCCGCGCCCGCGCCTTCGGCATGCGCGTCGTCGCCGTCACGCGATCGGCAAAGCCGAACCGCGACGTCGACGCGGTCGAAGGCCTGGACGCCCTGCACCGCGTGCTCGGCGAAGCCGACGTGGTGGCCATCGCCATTGCAATGACCGAAGAGACGCATCACCTGATCGACGCCGCCGCGCTCGCCGCGTGCAGGCGCGGTGCGACGATCGTCAATGTCGCGCGCGGCAGCGTCGTCGACCAAACGGCGCTCTGCGATGCGCTCCGCTCGGGGCAGATCGGTGGCGCCGGCCTCGACGTGACCGACCCCGAGCCGCTGCCCGCCCACGACCCGCTCTGGGCCTGCCCCAACGTCCTCGTCTCGCCGCATTTCGGCGGCGCGGGCAGCAAAGCGAGCGTCGAACGGATCGCCGCGGGCGTCGTCGACAACCTCGAACGGCTGAAGGCCGGGCAACCCCTGGCGAACGTGGTCGATCACTGAAAGGCCGAGCCCATGCGCCTCGTCACGTTCACCGTTGCGGACCCGAACGTGCCGCGGCTCGGCCTTCGCATCGGCGAGCGCGTGCTCGATCTCGCCACGGCCGCGAAGACGGCCGGGCTCGGCGACGTGCCGGCGAGCATGCGGGCGCTTCTGGCCGCCGGCCCCGCCGCGATGGCGCGCGTGCGCGAGCTGAGCAACTCGGTGCAGAACGACGCCGCGCGCTCCGCAGCCGCCTGGCTCGATGCCGCATCGGTGACCTGGCTGCCGCCCATTCCCGATGCCGACAAGTTCCTCTGCGTCGGCAAGAACTACCGCACTCACCTCGAAGAGCTGAAACGCACCAACCTCATCAAGGAAATTCCGAACGAGCCCACCGCCTTCGTCAAGCTCAACTCCTGCCTCATCGGCCACGATGCGAAGGTGGCGCGGCCCGAAGGCATCGTGCGTCTCGACTACGAGCCCGAGCTCGTGTTCGTGATCGGCCGGCGCGCGCTCGGCGTGAAGAAGGCCGAAGCCTTCAGCTACGTGGCCGGCGTGACCATCCTCAACGACCTCACCGACCGCGATTCGCAGGAGCGCGAAGTGGCCTCCGGTTCGCGCTTCTGGACCGGCAAGAACATTCCCGGCTTCGGCCCGCTCGGCCCCGAGCTGATCACCATGGACGAGATCGCCGACCCGTACGACCTGTGGATGACGTGCGCCGTGAACGGCGAGCAGCGCATGCGCGTGAACACGCGCGACCAGATCTGGAAGCTGCCCGACATCCTCGAGCACTTCTCGCGCCACATCCCGATCGAGCCGGGCGACATGTTCTCCACCGGCGCGCCGGGCGGCGTGGCCGTCGGCAAGGCGAACGCGGCGGAACTGTTCTTGAAGCCCGGCGACGTGGTCGAGTGCAGCATCGAGGGCATCGCGACACTGCGCACCACCATCATCGAACCCGAACCGAAGAAGGCGTGAGCGACATGCGAACCACGCGACGAGTCCTTGTTTCCGCCCTCGCGGGCGGCCTGCTGTGCCTGGCCGCGGGCCACGCCACCGCGCAAGCCTTCCCCGCCAAGGCCGTGACCATCATCGTGCCCTTCGCGCCCGCCGGCGGCGCCGACACGCTGGCGCGCACGCTGGCGCCGCGCCTCAGTGCGATGTGGGGGCAGCCCGTGATCGTGGAGAACAGGCCCGGCGCGAGCGGCCACATCGGCACCGAGCAGGTGGCCAATGCCGCGCCCGACGGCTACGCGCTGGTGATGGCCACCACCGCCGCCATCACCGAGAAGAACATCGCGAAGCTCGCCCCCGTGGCGCTGGTCTCGGCCGAGGCCTACGTGGTGGCGATCAACGCCGGCGTGCCCGTCAATAACGTGCGCGAGCTGATCGCCTACGCCAAGGCCAA
>PLZH01000224.1 GCA_003152055.1 Burkholderiales bacterium | reverse complement strand
CAGCCCTCGTTCAAGCTGAAGTCGAAGACGCGCGATGGTGCGCGCGTTCACGAGATCTACTTCACGCCGGCGACGCCATGCGATCGGCTTCTGGCACACAGCGGCGTCGAGCCGGCTATCCAAGAAGAACTGAAGGCGCAGTTCAAGGGCTTGGACCCTGTGCGGCTGCTGCAGGAGATCCGATTGGCTCAGCAGACGTTGANNGCGGCGCCTGAGGGAGCATCGGACGTTGCCGTGTTCCTCGCTAGCCTGACTTCGGCGTGGAAGGTACCCAGCGCGAAGCCGCACGGCGCCTCCTGCAACTGCTCTCCTCACCCGAGGCTGCGGCGGCGAAGGTTCGCCGCGGCATGGAGCCGGCGTAGGCGGACAGTCGCATGGGGAGGCGGTGCAGCGCGACGCGGGCAACGGAATGACGCTGCAGGGCTGACTGACGGGTTGCCCGGCGCCCAAGCTACTGTGAGGCCGCGGAATTTCGAGGTGACGAAATGCCGCGGCCGCGAACGACATTCATGGCTCGACTCTCCGCTTCCGCCTGATCGACCTGGTAGCGAGACATCTGTGCTTCGAGGGCCGCCACGATGTCCGCGGCCGACTCCGCCTGCGCTCCTTCGGGCGACGCACTCGCCGACCCGAGGGAGTTCTTCCAGGCCAGTGCATACGCGAGTGCGCGCGTCCTGCCGTCGACGTCGGGCGCCTGAGCCGCCTGTCCTTCGATGTAGAACCGGGCCAGCGCCCTGATCGCATCGGGATCGCCCTTGCCGGCAGCGATCTCTAAAAGTCGCGTCAGCCGGCTTCGCGATGTCGGCGAGGCTTCCCCGCCTTCGTCATCCCACCAGTCACCAGCTGGCCGCTCGTAGGCGAGGTCGCTCGCGGCACCCCTGACGCCGTCTTCCGCGGCTGCCGCCAGCCATTGCAGGGCCTCGCTTTCTAGGCGAGGCGTCACGTCTGCGCATGCCTGCCCCGGTGACTCGTAGCCGAAGCGGGATTTGAGCTCCTGCAGCCGCGCGGTGTCCTGCGTGACCGCCGCTGCGTCTGCAACGTATTCGAGCGCCCGAGATGTGCGGCAATGTCGAACGTGCCTGTAGGCCGCATACAGGGACTCCGGCGTGCCCGCGGACAGCAATGCTTGCATGGTCTGGCCGCCCAGGCCCGAAGCGGATCCCGCAGCGGACGCCGGGACTGCCTCGGCAGCTCGCGCAGGCCCTGGTGCGAGCTGCATGATGGACATCGACGCTCGGGGATTCGCCGCTAGGTGTACGGCGGGCGCCTCGAGACGCCAGATCCACCATTCGGCGAGCGCCATGGCCACTCCGGCGCAAGCCACGGCGGCGACGAGCAGCAGATAGGGTGCCTTTCTATTCATGGATCGCGGCCAGCCAAGATGGTAAGCCGGTCAGCCGAGCAAGGCTCAGAGCAGCGCCGAGCTCAGCCCCCGTACCGAGGCAGGCGGCGGCCCTGGGTGCCGCGCGGAAGGGGGCTTGCCTCGCAGGCGAGGGCAGCCCCGCGACGCTAGGTGTCTTCCCGCAGTGGACCCGCCGCCTGGCGTGGGACTGTCGAGCAACGAGGTGCAGTCTTCGGAAAATCCGATAGGCAACATCGGCGGCTCGGGGCTTGTTCATAAGCCGCAAGCGGCCGGAAACTCAGGGCGCTGCCCTAGGCGACTGTCGTATGCCGGATGGTCGCCGCCCATGTTGCTGAAAAAGAATGGAGACGAAGAAATGAGTATCCCAAGGACGAGCAGTCGGGGGGCTGGAGCGAAGCCGCCGACACGAGGACTGACGAGGTTCATTCTTCCGTTGGCGGTGGCATTGACACCTCTGTTGGGATGGGCTCAGTCGGGCCCTCAGCCCATCGCCGGGTGCAGCATGGCCGGCATCGGCAGCACCTCGCTGATCTCCGATCTTCCGACCTTGCCGACGACAGTCCCGTCCAACGATTCATCGGCGACGATCACTGCGGTCTCGAGTGCCACGACGTCGGCCGGCGTTCCGTACTGCTTGGTGAAGGTGCGAGTGCCGCCGGCCATAAACATCTGGGTGGGGCTTCCGACTGGCGGCTTCTGGAACGGCCGGCTCGAGTCCGAGGGCGGAGGTGGATACGCCGGCAGCGTTGGCGTTGCCACCGGATCGATCAACGGGGGCTACATCGGCATCCAGACCGATACCGGGCACGTCGGCGGCAGCGGTACCTTCGGAATGCTGACGCCCATCCCGAACGGGGCGCCGGACGTGCAGCTCCAGACGGACTTCGCCTTTCGCTCCGAACATCTGATGTCGGTGATCGGTAAGCAGCTTTCGAGCGCGTTCTACGGGCAACTACCCCAGTATTCGTACTGGAATGGCTGTTCGACCGGCGGCCGCCAAGGCATGCGCATGGCGCAACAGTTCCCAAGCGACTACAACGGAATCCTGGCGGGAGCGCCGGCCTTTCACTGGGATCGCTTCCAAGCGTACCAGATTTGGCCGGAGGTCGCGATGCGGCTCGATGCCGGCGGACCGGTGTCGGGCGCTAAGGAAACGCTTGCCACGAACGCCGCCGTTGCGGCCTGCGATGCGATCGACGGGGTCGTCGACGGCGTGATCGGCGATCCGCGCAAGTGCACCTACAACCCCGTCAACGACGCGAGCATCACGCGCACGTCCTGCAGTTCGGCCGACAACACATGTCTGACGCCGGGCGAGGCTAGCGCCATCGAGAAGATCTGGGGCGGCGCCAAGAACGCCAGCGGCAAGCTGCTGTGGCCCGGGCTGGAACGCGGAGCGTCGTTGAGCGGCCTGGCCGGCAGCGTGCCGTTCTCCATCGCCGTCGCACAGCCTCGGTACTGGGTCTACTTCGATCCCAACTGGGACTGGACAACGCTGAACTATTCGAACTACGAGGCGTTCTTCAAGAAGACCATGCAGATGGTCAACCCGATGATGGCAAGCGAGAACCCGAATCTGTCCGCCTTCCGGAATGCTGGCGGCAAGCTCGTCATGTGGCAAGGCTGGGCTGACCAGTTGATCATGTCGGAGGGCAGCACGATGTACTACGACGCGGTCACGAACTATATGGGCGGGGGCTACGGCCAGACCCAGAAGTTCTTCCGCCACTTCATGGCTCCCGGCGTTGGTCATTGTGGCGGCGGTAGCGGGCCGCAGCCGCAGAACCTGTTCCAGGCCGTCGTCAACTGGGTCGAGCAGGGCGTCGCCCCTGATGTCATCACTGCTAGCAAGAGCCTAGGTGTCGGCGCGGTCCAGACGCGGCCGTTGTGTCCCTATCCGACTGTGGCGAAATACACCGGGTCCGGAAGCACCGACGATGCCGCCAACTTCGTCTGCGCGGCCCCTTGACAGTCACCCGGAGATAGAAAAATGAAATTCCACAGCCTTCTCATCGGTGCGGCCATCGCAGCGGCTACCGCATCCTCCTGGGCAAATCCGGTGACGTACGACGGTGTGCTCGTACCGTCGATCCCTGCCGTCGGTGAGGTCGGCGGTTTCGGCTGGTTCTTCGAGGACGGCAGCCAAGTCGACTTCTGGCGATTCTTCGGAACGGCCGGACAAACGGTGACCTTCGATGTCAACCGCCTCAACGGCAATCTCGACCCGGCACTGTCGTTCTACTCCGGAACGACAACCGCCGACACCTCCGATTTCGCTGCGAGCGGCGATTGGGGAGGACTGACGTTCATCGGCAGCCTGGACGACGAAAATCCTCCCTTCCTGACCCCGGGCCCGGGCGGTGACCCCCATGGAAGCTTCCTGCTGACCAGCTCGCAGGACTACACCGTCGTCGTGGGTGGCAGCAACAGCACCGATTCAGGCTCGTATCCGTATCGCCTGACGATGTTCGTCGCCGCTCCGGTGCCCGAGCCTCCAATTTGGGCGGCCTTCGTTTGCGGCCTTGCCGCGCTGGCCTACGTGCGTCGACGCCGCAGCGCTTGACTGCCGGTTCTGCCTGCCCGGGGTCAGAGGGCAGGTTGCGCATCGGCTTCGAGGCGGGCGGTCGCCCCCACGTTGGCGGGAGCGGGCTTCCACTCGTCTGTCGATGCGTTGAAAAGTTCGGCGACAACGTCGCGCAGCCAGATGTTGCGGGCGTCCTTGTGGAACTTCACGTGCCAGTGTTCGCGAAGCTGTATTCGTGGCGACGGGAACGGCAGTTGCATGACCCGAAGCCGAAAGGAGGGCGTGCCATAGGCGATCCCCATTGCATGAGGAACGGTGACCACCATGTCGGACTCTGCGATCAGCGCCGGGATGCTGAGGAAGTGCGGTGTGTAGATCTCGACACGGCGGAAGAGTCCGTTCTCGGCGAGATGACTTTCGAGAATTTCCTGGCTCCGACCTTCGGAGAGGACAACCGCATGCGGCAGGGCCAGAAATTGCTCGAGCGTGAGCGCTGCACCCCGACACGGGTGATCGTTTCGCAGGAGGCAGACGAAGTGGTGGGTGAACAGGCGTTTTTGGAAGAAGCCGCCGCGTTTCAGGTCGGGGAAATATCCCACCGCCAGATCGACGTCGCCGTCCTCCATCGCCTTGGCAAGCTGCTGCGGGCGCATGCTGACCGAGCGAACCGGAGTCTCAGGAGAGCTTTGCGCAAGCACCTTCACGAGTTTGGGAAGGAACACGATCTCGCCGACATCGGACATCGCGAACGTGAACGGCCGGTGGCGTTGCGCCGGATCGAAGGGCATGCGCGGCCCCAGCTTCTCCTCGACTTGGCGAAGGATCTCGCGTCCGGTATCGCCGACTTCCGCTCCCCGGGGCGTGGGCGACATGCCGTGCCCAGAGCGGACGAACAAGGGGTCGTCGAAATGACCACGAAGCTTCGCGAGGCTCTCGCTCACGGAGGGCTGACTCATGCCGAGTGTTTTCGCCGCCTCACTGGCGCTTCCCGCGTCAAGCAGGGCGACGGCGACACGAAGCAGATTCAAATCAAGCTTGCTGCGAAGAGGCATGGCGGGTCTTGGGTGCCCCAGGGGGTTCGGGCCGAATCCCGGCAAGGATCGGCGGGCACATTCTCAACATGCGTACGTCGGCACGAATGCAAAAACGCGACGGGATAGCCAATATCGAATCCTGCCCCATTGTCCTCAACTCTCCAATCAAAGGGCCATTCATGATCTCTTGAATCTCCTATCCGCGCGTGCTGGGCCTGCGCGTGCTGGGTGCGGGTCTCCTCCTAGTGGCTGCCAATTCCGTCCAGGCGCAGGCGACGCCGTTCAAGATCGGCTTCATCCTGCCCATGACCGGGCAGCAGGCCTCGACCGGCAAGCAGATCGACGCGGCGATCAAGCTCTGGCAGGCGCAGACCGGGACCACGGTCGCGGGCCGCAAGGTCGAGGTGATCCTCAACGACGACGGCGGCGTTCCCGACATGACCAAGCGCATCGCCCAGGAGATGGTCGTCAACGACAAGGTCGACGTGCTCGCCGGCTTCGGCATCACGCCGTCGGCGTTCGCCACCGCGCCCATCGCCACGCAGAGCAAGACGCCCATGGTGGTGACGGCCGCGGCCACGTCGGCCATCACCGAGCAGTCGCCCTGGATCGTGCGCACCAGCTTCACGCTGCCGCAGGTCACCGTGCCGATGGCCGACTGGGCGACTGGGCGGCCAAGAACGGCATCAAGTCCGCCGTCACTGGCCAGCGCGACGGCGGCCTTGTCCAGGCCGTGCTGCAACTTGAAGGTCGGCACATGCACGCCCCAGGGTCGCGAACGCCAGCCCGTTGAGCAGGAAGAGCACGTTGGTGGCCCGGCGGGCCGCTTGAAGACCAGGACGCATGAACACGCCGGGATCGCGTCGCTCGTCAGCTTCGCAGCGCGCCGCAGACGGCGTCCGTGACGTCGCGCGTCGTGGCGTTGCCGCCGAGGTCCGGCGTGTGGACGCCAGCTGCCGTCGTCGCCTCGATGGCCTGCATCAGCCGCTGCGCCGCTGCCGCCTCGCCGAGGTGCTCGAGCATCATCGACGCGGTCCAGAACGTGGCGATCGGATTGGCGATGCCCTTGCCGGTGATGTCGAAGGCCGAGCCGTGGATGGGCTCGAACATCGACGGGAACTGCCGCTCCGGATTGAGGTTGGCGGTGGCCCCTATGCCCAGACTGCCCGACAGCGCTGCGGCGAGGTCCGACAGGATGTCGGCGTGCAGATTGGTGGCTACGACGACGTCCAGCGACTTCGGCTTGAGCACCATGCGCGTGGTCACCGCATCGACGAGTTCGCGATCGGTCCGCACGTCGGGGTAGTCGCGCGCCACTTCGAAAAAGATCTCGTCCCACATCACCATGCCGAAACGCTGCGCGTTGGACTTGGTGACCAGCGTGAG
>PLZH01000197.1 GCA_003152055.1 Burkholderiales bacterium | reverse complement strand
TCATGTAACCGATTACAGGAAAAGACCGCGCGGATCCAACCGCCGCGACCGACTCGCATCAGGAGACATGACTCATGCAACGCTTCTCTCGCAACCTTTCGCGTATCGCGCTGGGCCTGGCCGCCCTCGCGCTCGTGCCGCAAGCCGCCGTGGCGCAGCGCTGCGCCGAGCAACTGGGCCAGGACGCCCCTGCGATCCTCGACGAGCTCGGCGCGTTGACACGGCGCGCGGGCCGCGCCTGGCATGCCGACTACGGCGCGCTGGAAAGCGTTGCGTTCGAGGGCGAGCTCTGCGCGGCGTATGCGTGAGGAAGCGCCAGGAGCTCAGCGCTTGCGCAGCGACGGCCCGATCTCTTCGATATAAGCATTCGCCTGGCGCATCATCATGCCCATGTCGGAGCTCAGCGCGGCGAAGTCGTAGCCCATCGCGACGAACCGGCTCAGCAGGTCCGGCGTCGGCGCGAGGATGCCGCACGGCGTGCCGAGCTTGCGGCAACGCGCGGCCACGTCGGCCACGACGTCGAGCACCGAAGGGTGCGACACCTCGCCGGTGAATCCCATCGACGCCGACAGATCCCCCGGGCCCAGGAATATTCCGTCGATGCCCGGTACGCAAGCAATCGCCTCGAGATTGGCGACGGCCTCCAGCGTTTCGATCTGGACGATGCAGAAGATGGCGCCGTTGGCGCGCTTCGCGTAGCCGGCTTTCGTGCCATAGCCGCTGGCTCGGTGCATGGCCGCGAAGCCGCGCGTACCCTGCGGCGCGTAGCGTGTCGACGCCACGGCCCGCGCCGCGTCTTCGGCCGTGCAGACGAAGGGGAACATGATCGTCTGGGCGCCGACGTCGAGAGCGCGCTTGGCCAGCACGCCGTCGTTCCAGGCGATGCGCACCACCGGGTGCGCCGGGGTGCCGGCGATGGCCTGCAGCAGATGCAGCGCCCCGGTGTATTCGATTGGCACGTGCTCGAGATCGACGACCAGCCAGTCGAAGCCGGCGTGGCCCATCGCTTCCGCCGTGCTGCTGCAGCCCGACATGAGCCATGTTCCGAGCGGAACGCGGTCGGCTCCCAGCAATCGGCGAAACGGGTTGTCGAAAGGATCGGAGTTGCTCATGTGTGCAAGGCTGCGTGATGCGCGCGTGCGCGGTCGCGGATCTCGGCAGGAGCGTCAGTAGATCAACGGCTCCGGACTCGGGGCGTTGCCGGCCAGGAAATCGAAGTCACAGCCTTTGTCGGCCTGGCTGACGTGTTGCATGTACAGGAGCGTATAGCCGCGCAGATACGGCTGCGAAGGTGCCTTCCACTCGCCGCGGCGCCGGCCCAGTTCGTCTTCGGGCACCGCCATGTCGAGCGTGCGGGCGGCCAGATCGAAGGTAACGATGTCGCCCGTTCGCAGCAGCGCCAGCGGGCCGCCGACTGCTGCTTCCGGGGCGACATGAAGGATGCACGTGCCGTAGTGGGTGCCGCTCATTCGCGCGTCCGAGATGCGGACCATGTCGCGCACGCCGCGCTGCAGCAGTTTCTTCGGAATCGGCAGATTACCCCATTCCGGCATGCCGGGCGCGCCCACCGGGCCACCATTGCGCAACACGAGCACCGTGTCCTCGTCGACGTCGAGATCAGGCCCGTGGATCCGCGACATCATGTCGGCGCTCGACTCGAATACCAAGGCCCGGCCGCTGTGCTTGAAGAAGCGGGGGCTTGCCGCCGAAGGCTTGATGACGGCTCCATTCGGACAGAGATTGCCGCGCAGTACCGCGAGGGCTCGCCCGGCGTCACCCGGGCCCAGCAGCGGGTGCTCGAGCGTCCGGATGACTTCGTCGTCGAGGCATGTCGCATCGGCGATGCAGTCGCCCAGCGTCTTGTCGCTGATCGTGCGTTCGCCCAAATGGAGGTGCTCGCGGATGCGATTCAACAGCGCAGGCAATCCGCCGGCAAAATGGAAATCCTCCATCAGCCGGTCGCCGGCCGGAAAGAGATTGACGAGAACGGGAATGCGGCGGGCCATCGCGTCCAGCTCGTCGAGTGTCAGCTGCAGGCCGGCCCGGCCGGCCATCGCCGGCAAGTGGATCGCCGCATTGGTCGATCCTCCCAGGGCCAGGTAGGCGGCGGCCCCGTTCAGGAACGAGGCCTTGGTCAGGATCCGCGACGGCTTGAGATCTTCCCAGACCATGTCGACGATGCGTCGGCCGCAGTTCCAGGCCATGCGGCTGTGCGCCGCGTCCATGGCGGGAATGCTCGTCGCTCCGGGCAGCGTCAAGCCCATGGCCTCGACGATCGACGTCATCGTGCTGGCCGTGCCCATCGTGTTGCAGGTGCCCGGCGTGCGCGTCATCTTCGACTCGAGCGCCACCCATTCGGCCTCGGTGACGTTGCCCGCGAGATACTCGTCCCAGTACTTGCGCGTGTGCGTGCCGGCGCCGAGTGTCTGGCCACGATAGCGGTCGTTCGACATCGGGCCGGCGGGGAGAAAGACGGCGGGAATGTCCATCGACATCGCGCCCATGACCAGACCGGGCGTGGTCTTGTCGCAGCCGCCCATCAGCACGGCTCCGTCGACCGGCAGGCTGCGCAGCAGCTCCTCGACTTCCATCGCCAGGAAGTTGCGATAGATCATGGTCGTCGGCTTGACCATCACTTCGCCCAGGCTCATAGCCGGAAGCTCGAGGGGATAGCCGCCCGCCTGCAGGACGCCGCGCTTGACCGCCTGCGCCCTTTCCCGAAGGTGGGCGTGGCATGGCGACAGCTCGCTCCAGGTATTGACGACGGCGATGACCGGCCGACCCATGAACTCTTCGCGATCCAGGCCTTGCTGCTGCATGCGCTGCCGATGTCCGAAGCCGCGCATGTCAGCGCTGGCGAACCAGCGCTGGCTTCGCAGCGCGGTCAGGGGTAGGCGCGGGCTCGATGCAGACATGACGGGCAGGCAACAAGATTGATGTTGCCACCAAAACACCAGCTGAGCGCCAACGCCCGGCGCATCGCGGCGGTTCTCGAAGGAGTCGTTCCGCCGCAATCGGCGCGCTGCGACAATCGCCCGGCCAGGGCCGCGTGGACCCGACGGCAGGCGATGTGGCGGGTGAGGATGCAGCGGCTGGCGCTCGCGGCGCATTTCAAGGCGAGGACTCCGGCGCTGATCGAAGCGTGGTGCGCAGCGATCGCCGCCGATCCGAAGCGCACCACCGGCGCGAACGGCGGGTCACTGCAACGCCGGACACCGCCGCGCAAGTGCAGAGCGACGCTCGCGCGATGCGTGCGAACTTCATCGGCGAAGCGACGAGCGACAGCGCAGAGCAGTACTTTCGGCTCGAGCGGCTCGAGCGGCTCGAGGCCGCAGGCGCGGTCCTCGACCTCGAGGAAGCGCTTCGCCAGGTCTGCGAGATGGAACAGCTGCCTTTCCACAAGTCGTTACGAACCAGCCGCTCGACGCCGCGCGCGTGATAGATGCGACCCATCTCGCGCGTCATGAGGACGACACGCGCCGTGCGTGCGACGCGCACCGCGAAGCCGCAGCGGGCCAGCGCGAGGGCCGCCGCCAGACCGCCGATGCCGCTGCCGGCGACGAGGATCGTACCTTTCGGCGAAGCCGCTGCGCCCATGCTCGTCTGCGCCATGCGCGTCAGCCTGCGCCGGGCCGCTCCCAAGCCGACCGAGTACCCCTCGGGGAGAGCGAAACCAGTGAGCGTGGAGGCTGATATCTCAGTCGAGCCGCTCTTCGCGCCAGAGCCCGAGCACCTGCTGTACCGGGCGGTCGGAGAAGCTAAAGACGATCGTGTCTTGGCGCGCCGCGAGGCTGAGGGCGTGCCACGACGGCACGACGAAGATGTCGCGTTCGCCGAACTCGAATACCGTTTCCTCGCCGGGGCGGCCGATCGTCGCGCGGCCGCCGCCTTCGAGGCAGACGTGGACGCTCGAGTCGCTGCTGCGGTAGGGCCGCGTCGAAAATCCGGCCGGCAGGCGCTGCGCGAACGTGCCCATCGTCGGCATCGGCGAATGGCCGGTCGCGGGGTTGACGAAGCGCAGTTTGAAGCCGTGGTGCGCGTCGATCGCGCTCTTCGAGATGCCGAGCAGCGATTCGCGCGTCCGCGCGAACGGATAGACGAAGACCTTGCTCGGCTGCGCCGGCGTCTGCTCGTGATCGAGCGGCAGCAGGTTGTTGCCGTAGCGAGCGAGCGAATCGCCCTCCGGGCGCGTCACCGCCTGCGATTTCGCGGCGCTTTTCTCGGCGAAGCCGGCGTCGAGGAAGCGGACGAGGGGAATGTCGAGGCCGTCGAGCCAGACGACCGGCCCGCTGCCATCGTTGCCGTGATCGTGAAAGGTCCACGACGGCGTGATGATGAAGTCGCCGAAGCGCATCGTCGTGCGCTCGCCGTCGACGGCCGTGTAGGCGCCAACGCCGTCGAGCACGAGGCGCAGCGCCGACTGCGTGTGCCGGTGCGCCGGCGCCACCTCGCCAGGAAGAATGAGCTGCAGCCCGGCGTAGAGCGATTGCGTGATGCACGACTGGCCGCGCAGTGCCGGGTTCTCGAGGACGAGGACGCGGCGCTCGGCTTGCGCGGCGGTGATGAGGCGGCCCGCCTCCATCACGTGCTCGCGGATCCTGTCGTAGCACCACAGTACCGGCGCGACCGGACTCTTCGGCTGCACCGGCACGAGGGCACCCAGCACTTCCCAGAGCGGCGTCATGCCGAGCCGGTCGATGCGATCGTAGAAGGCGCGGCGTGCGGCGGCGACGTCCGCGGACGCGGCCTTCTCGGCGGGCTCGTTGCGGTCCATCATGACATTGTGGATCACTGGCCACCGGGCAAGCCCGCTGGCCGCCGGTGTCCGCGCGCGGTACAAGGGTTGCCGAGCCGAGAGGGCGGAGTTCGCCATGACCCAGATGAAACACCTGAGCATCGTCGACGGCGCCTTCCTGCACGTGGAAAGCGCCGAGATGCCCATGCACGTCGGCAGCCTCAACCTGTTCGAGCCGCCGGCCGGCTACGCCGGCGGGTTTTACGAAGCGGTGAAGGCGCACGTCGCCAGGCGCATGCACCTCGCGCCGGTGTTCACGCGCAAGCTCGCGCTGATGCCATTCGATCTGGCCAATCCGGTCTGGATCCACGACGACGACATCGACCTCGACTACCACGTGCGCACCATGGTCCTGCCCAAGCCCGGCACGCTGGAGCAGCTCGAAGCCCTGGCCGCGCGCCTGCACTCGATGCTGCTCGACCGCAGCCGGCCGCTCTGGGAGTTCTACGTCATCGAGGGCCTCGCCGACGGCCGCATCGGCTTCTACGGCAAGGTGCATCATGCCGCGGTCGACGGCCAGGCCGGCGTGGCGATGGCGCAAAGCATGTTCGACCTCACGCCCGAGCCGCGTGTCGTGAAGCTGCCGCGCGAGGCGCGCGCCAACACCTATCAGCTGGGCGTTGCCGAGCTGCTGGCGGCCGCCTTGCAGAACCAGTTCCAGCAGCTCGTGCAGAGCCTGAAGCTGCTGCCGACGCTGGCGACGACGCTCGTCGGCGCGGCCCGCGAAGCGCTCGCCGAGCGGCGCAGCGAAACCCCCGAAGACCGTGCCGCGCGCAAGGCCGAGACGCCGGGCACGCTGTGGAAGTTGGCGCCGCCGACGCCGTTCAACCATTCGATCACGAACCAGCGCGCCTTCGCGGCGGTGTCTTTGCCGCTCGGCGAAGTGAAGACCATCGGCAAATCGCTCGGCGCCTCGATCAACGACATCGTGCTCTGGTTGTGCAGCACGGCGCTGCGCTCGTATCTCAAAGACAGCCGCGAACTACCCGACAAGTCGCTGGTCGCGGCGGTGCCGATCTCGCTGCGCCAGGAAGGCGACACCACGGCCAACAACCAGGTCGCCGGCACGCTGATCGACCTCCGCACCGAGATCGCCGATCCGGCCGAGCGGCTGAAGGCGATCAGGCGCGGCACCGCGGCGATGAAGCGGCAGGTGGGCACCTTCCGTGGTGTCATCCCGACCGACTTTCCTTCGCTCGGCTCGCCCTGGCTGATCAGCGGCCTCGCTTCGCTCTACGGTCGTTCGCGCATCGCCGACTGGCTTCGCCTGACCAACGTGACCATCTCGAACGTGCCCGGCTCGAAGGTGCCGGTGTATCTCGTCGGCGCGAAGATGACCGACTATTACCCGCTGTCGATCGTCGTCCACGGCATCGCGCTCAACATCACCGTGCAGAGCCACGTCGATCACCTCTGCTTCGGCCTCATCGCCTGCCGCCGTGCCGTTCCCGATGTGCACGAGCTCGGCCATCAACTGCAGCGCGCCATGGCCACGCTCAGGGCGTTGACTGCGGCGCCGGCGCTCGCGGCTTCCGAGACGAAAGCGGCGGTCGAAGTCGCGCCGATGGCGACGACGACTGCAAAGGAAGGTGCGATGAAGACGAAGGCCAAACGCTCGCGCCCCACGCGCCCGACACGCACGCCGCGCCTGCGCGTCGTGCCGACGGCGCCGGACGCCAAGCGCAAGGCGCGCGCCACGGCAGCTTCGCGCTGAATCCGGATGAAATCCGCCGCCGATATCCTGGTCGCGCTCGTCGCTTTACTGCACGTCTGGTTTCTCGTCCTCGAGATGTTCCTGTGGGACAAGCCGCTCGGCCTGCGCACCTTCCGGCAGACGCCCGAGTCGGCGGCCACGAGCAAGGTGCTGGCCGCCAACCAGGGCCTCTACAACGGCTTTCTCGCCGCCGGCCTCCTGTGGGGCCTCTGGCTCGGCGGCGCCGGCTTCGGCATCAAGCTCTTCTTCCTCGGCTGCGTCATCGNNGTCGTCGCCGCTTCGTGATCAGCGCAGCGTGATCAGAGCAGCTCTTCGGAAGCGAAGGGCTCGAGCAGGAACATCTTGAGACGGAGCAGCCAGTTGTCGTGCGGCTCGTCCATCAGCACGCGCTCCTTGCCGTCGCGCCCGGTGATCACCCTTTCGATCGTTTCGCCGTCGGGCGCAAGGCGAAGGCGGTAGACGCTTTCACTCCGGTCATTGGCGACGAGGTTGTAGATCTCTTTTGAAAGCGGGGGGGGGGCTGTCGATGAGCAGGCCCGACTCCGGGTTCGACCAGGCAGAGCGCTTATCGAAATTCATCGAGCCGATGAACGGGTAACGCCGGTCGACGATCGCGACCTTGGCATGAAGGCGCCCCAACGACTTTCCGAAGTTGCCGAAGCTCTCGGTATCGCGCGTCAGGTCCGCGCTCAATTCGTAGATGCCCACGCCGAGCTTGAGCATCGCGCGCCGGTAACGCGCATAGCGCCAATGCACCAGTGGCTCGTCGGTGGCACCGAGAGAGTTGGTGAAGACGACAACGCGAACGTGGTGGTCGATCGCGTCTTTGATGTGAGACATGCCGGTCGAGCCGGGAGGGAAGTAGGGCGATGCGATGATCACTTCCGAACGAGCGCCTGCCAGCACCTCCAACATGCTCCGCGTGACGCTCGAGACCGTGGCCGTGCGAAAGCCGCGATCCACTTTCGCCGGCGCGTCGGCGAACACGCTCGCGGTTGCGAATTCGAGCGGCGTGCGACCAGCGGAAAGCTTGTAGTCGATCGAGGGGCGGCCGAGCGGGTCGCTCGTGGCGGGCTCGAGCTCCGGCGCAACGTGCCGCACCAGTTCGCCGAACCGGTTCTGCGCCACGCGCCGGTCGATCGAGAGCGGTACGACTCCTTATATCGGCCAGGCACGTGCTCGCTGTTCCAGTAGCGGTCGAACACCGCGGAGAGCTCGCGCACGATCGGGCCGACCGAGATCACGTCCATGTCGATGAAGTTGGCCGATGCGCTGCGCATGAAATATTCGTCGGCCCCGATCCGCCCGGCCTGGAACCGGCCGCCTCGCCGCGGCGAGGCGGCCGAGATCGGTATCGCTCGTGTCGGTGAGTGCCGTGCTCGCGTCGCGCGGCGGCATCGGCGGCAGGCTGGCGCAATCGCCGAGACCGGCCGCGACGACCAGGGCGAACAGCCGCAAGCGAAAAGCGCACAACGCCAAAGACATGTCGAAGCGTCGCCGGGTCGATCCGGCGGGGAGCGCATTGTCCCGACGCGCTGCCGACCCTTCGCTGCCGCTCAGTATTCGATGCGGCCGCGGCCGCATCGCTTGGCGCGGTAGAGCGCGGCGTCGGCAATCTCGACGAGGACGCCGCAATCGACGCCGGCGGCAGCGGCCTGGCTGGCGACGCCGATCGATATCGTGACCCAGGCCGAGGTGAGCGAGGCGCGATGCTCAATCTTCGCGTCGGCAACGATCTGCCAGCAGCGCTCGGCGGCGCGGCGCGCAACGTCGAGGTCGGCGCCGGGCATGAGCAGCGCGAACTCCTCGCCGCCGTAGCGCGCGACCAGCTCGCCGCTACGGCGCACAGCTTCGACGACCATGCGCGCGACCTGGCGCAGGCAGGCGTCGCCGGCCGGGTGGCCGTAGTGGTCGTTGTATTCCTTGAAGTGATCGATGTCGATCATCAGGAGGCCGACCGGTTCGTTGCGCCGCGCCGCGCGCGCCCACTCGATCTTCAAGGTCTGGTCGAAAAGGCGTCGGTTGCCGACCTCGGTGAGCGCGTCGGTCGTCGACAGCCGCGTCAGCTGCTCGTTGAGGCGATGCATCTCGAGGGCGATCGTCTTCTTCTCGGTGATGTCCTGGAAGGCGCCGAGCAGGCGCACGGGCTTGCCGTCCTCGACGACGGCGAGTCCCTGGGCTCGCACCCAGCGCGGGTTGCCCTTGGCGGTGACGAAGGGCAGCTCCAGGTCGTACGGCGTTCCGCTCGCGGCCGCGTTTTCGATCGCAGCGCGGATCACCGGCTGCGCTTCCGGCGCGTAGAAATCGAGCGCGTTCTCGAGGCTCGGCATGGTCCCGAGCTCGAGCTCGTGAATGCGATAGACCTGCTCGGTCCAGTCGAGACGTTTCGTCGCCAGGTCGAGCTCCCAGCCGCCGATGTGGGCGAGCTCGCCGGTGCGGCGCAGCATCTCCGCGGTGCGCTGGATCTCGGTTTCGACGCGCTTTCTCTGCGTCAGGTCCATGTGCGTGCCGGCCATGCGCACGGCGATGCCGAATTCGTCGCGCTCAACGACCTTGCCGCGGCTCAGCTGCCAGACCCAGTGTCCGTTCTTGTGGCGGATCCTGAATTCGCATTCGTACGCCGGCGTCTCGCCGCGAAAGTGCGCTTCGAGCGCGTTGAGCATGCGGGCGCTGTCGGTCGGATGGATGAGGCTGCGCCAGTCGTTGCCGGACTCGCCGATCTCGCCTGGCGCGTAGCCGAGCTGCTGGCGCGTCACCTGGTTGTGATTGAAGCGGTCGTCGTGCAGGTCCCAGTCCCACAGGCCCAGGTCGGAACCTTGCAGCGCCAGCTCGAGCTGCCCGGCGCTCTGCTGTCGCTCGCGCGCCGCGCTCGCCTGAAGGCGGGCGAAGGCCTGGCGTCGCCACTGGCCGCGATACAGGCCGAAGCAGGCGGCCGCGCACAGCACCGTGAAGAAGATCGCGTACTCGACCATCTGTTGTCGCCAGGCGCGAAAGACGTCGGATACCGCACGGCTCACCGCGGTGACGAGCGGCTTGTCCATGTGCAGCTCGGGCGGCGACAGGTAGCGCAGCGCCGTCATGCGCCGTTCGCCCGATCCGCCGACCGCGCCCAGGATGACGGGTGTCGCGAGCGGCTCGCTCGGCGCCGCGGCGAGCGCGGCCGTCGCGGCCTGCCAGTCGGAATCGACGCGGGTCGCGTCGCGCGGCATCGTCACGAAGACCTTGCCGTCGCTGTGGCCGAGCGAAACCCACATGTCGGATGCGTAGAGCACCGAGCGCATCAGGACCTCGAAGTACTCGGGTTCGAGCACTGCAGCGGCGACGCCTTCGAAGGTGCCGTTGGGTCCGATGATGGCGCGGGTGAAGACCACCGTGTAGTTGCCGAGCGAGGTCTTGTACGGCGCGGCGACGTGCAGCGTCGCAGGGTTGCGGCTCGCTTGCGGCACGCGGAAGAAATCGCGGTCGCTGAAGTCGCGGCCGAGAAGCGTGTCGACGCTGGTCGCAACGACGATGCCGTCGCTGTCGAGCACGACCATCGAGCGTACGCCCGGGATCGCATCGCTCAGGGCCTTGAGGCGCATCGAGATCAACGACGAAACGCTGTAAGTCGGCATGCCTACGAAATCGTCGCGTACGCTCGCCAGGGCGCGGTTGATGCCGTCGAGCTGCTGGCCGACGTTGTCGTCGACGACGCGGGCCTGCACCTGCAGGCGATCACGCTCGGTCGCGTCGACGGACTCGTGGATCTTGACGAGGACGTAGGCGATCATCGCGCCGACGATGACGAGCGCGGCGACGAGCGCGAGCCATTCGGTGGCAAAGGAGTGGGCGAGAGCGAGCCTCGCCGCGGCCGGCTTCGGCCCGACGGCCGTGCGGGCCGCGTCGAGGACGCTCGGCGATTCCAGGACGGCGCTCGGCGAGTCCGTCGTCATGGCAATGGCGCGGGCACATGCGCCCCGGCCGTTCGCGAAAGGCAGGACATGCGAGGGTCATCGGCAAGCCGGAGTGGAAATGAAGGCCTCTCGCCGGGCCGATTGCATGACGCGTGATGCCCTTTGTCTTGCGCAAAGGCTGGATGGAACTACAGTCCGACACGAACCGCCGCTTCCCTGCCCATCCATGCCTGCCTCCGCTGCTGCTGCCTTGAAAGGATGGGGCGCGCCGATCTTTCGCCGCCTCAACGAAGCGCAACGAAGCGCGGTCGAGCACGGCATCGGCGCCGGCGACCCTCCCTTGCTCGTCATCGCCGGGGCCGGATCGGGCAAGACGATGACGCTGGCGGCGCGCGTCGTACGCCTCGTCCTCGCCGGCGCCGACCCGTCGCGCATCCTCCTGCTCACCTTCTCGCGCCGTGCCGCGGCCGAGATGCAAGGGCGCGTCGCCCGCGCCCTGCACGAGGCATTCGGCCTGCCGCCCTTGCGCGGCGCGCCGCAGCTGGCTTGGTGCGGCACGTTCCACAGCGTCGGCGCACGACTGCTGCGGATGCATGCGTCGAGCCTCGGGCTCGATCCGTCGTTCACGGTCGACGATCGCGGCGATTCCGAAGACCTGCTTCAGGTGTTGCGGCAGCGGCTCGGCCTGGCCGCTGCGAAGCGGCGCTTCCCGCAGCGCTCGACCTGCCTCGCGATCTACTCGCGCGTCGTCAATGCGCAAAAGAGCCTGGCCGACGTGCTCGCCGATACCTGGCCCTGGTGCGTACCCTGGCACGACGAGCTGAAATGCCTCTTCGCCGCCTACGTCGCCGAGAAGCAGGCGCAGCGCGTTCTCGATTTCGACGACCTGCTCGTCTGGTGGGCCGAGGCGCTGCGCGAGCCGGCTCTCGCCGCCCGCATGGCCGATCGGTTCGATCACATTCTGGTCGACGAGTACCAGGACACCAACCGCCTTCAGGCCGAGATCGTGTTCGCGCTGCGCCCGGACGGCCGCGGCCTGACCGTCGTCGGCGACGACGCGCAATCGATCTATTCGTTTCGCGCCGCCGAGGTGCGCAACATCCTCGACTTCGCGGGCCGCTTCGAGCCGCCGGCAACGATCGTCACGCTGGAGCGCAACTACCGCTCGACGGCGCCCCTCCTCGACGCCTCGAACGCGGTGATCGCCCTGGCGGCCGAGCGGCACGCCAAGGCGCTGTGGAGCGACGCCGCCTCGTCCGAGCGGCCGGCGATCGTCTGGGTCGCCGACGAGGGCGCGCAGGCGGCGTGGGTCGCCGAGCGCGTGCTGCAGCTGCGCGAGTCGGGGCTCGCCCTGAAGAGCCAGGCCGTTCTCTTTCGCGCGACGCAGCACAGCAATGCGCTCGAACTCGAGCTGGCGCGCCGCGACATTCCTTTCGTCAAGTACGGGGGCCTCAAGTTCCTCGACGCTGCGCACGTCAAGGACGTGTTGGCCGTGCTGCGATTCGCTGCCAACCCGCGCGGCGAGCGGGCCGGCCTGCGCGCACTGCAGCTCGTCTGCGGCATCGGGCCGTCGAATGCCGGCCGTCTCATGACGCGACTGGGCGGAACCGACGACCCGGCCGAGGCACTTGCCGCGTTCACGCCAGCGGCGCTGGCGGCAGCTTCATGGGCCGAGTTCGCGGCCCTGTTCACGACATTGCGGCGACCCGGATCGCCGTGGCCCGGCGAGCTCGCGGATGTCGAGCGCTGGTACCGGCCGCAACTCGAGCGTCTGCACGAAGATGCCGGGCCGCGCGCCGCCGATGTCGCGCATCTCGTCCGCCTCGCGGCGGGCTATCCTTCGCGCGAGCGCTTCCTGACCGAGCTGGCGCTCGATCCGCCCGCCGCGACGAGCGACGAATCGGGCCCGCCCGGGCGCGACGAGGACTATCTGATTCTCTCGACGATCCATTCGGCCAAGGGCCAAGAGTGGAGCGCTGTGTCGGTGCTCAACGTCGTCGACGGCTGCCTGCCATCCGACATGGCGACCGGCAGCGCCGCGGAGATCGAGGAAGAGCGGCGCCTGCTCTACGTCGCGATGACGCGGGCTCGCCATCACCTGCATCTGCTCGTGCCGCAACGCTTCTACGTCACGCAGCAGGCGGCGTACGGCGACCGCCATGTCTACGCGTCGATCAGCCGTTTCCTGCCGGAATCGATCCGCGATCGATTCGAGCATGTCGCGCCTGCGGCGCCGGACGCAGCAATGCAACTGTCGCCGGCGTTGCCCGTTGACGCCTGCGATCTCGGTGCGCGCCTGCGTTCGGCCTGGAGCTAGACCGATAGAAGCAAAGCGGCCGGACCGACTGTGCTACCGGCCCGGCCGCTGGCCGCCGTCGTCTCGGCGTCGGCCTGACCCGTTCGCCGTCAAATCTTGTCGATGGCGCTCTTGACCTTTTCCTTGGCGTCGCCGTAGTTGGCTTGCACCTTGCCGGCGGTCTTGTCGACCGTGCCTTCGGTTTGCAGCTTGCTGTTGCCGACCGCCTTGCCGGTCGTTTCCTTGATGCTTCCTTTGGCCTGCTCGACGCGGCCCTTGACCTGATCCTTGTTCATGAAATCCTCTCGCTCAAGACGGTTGAAGAAAGTCGGCCGCCGCTGCTTCGATGCACGCCGGCACTGCCGATGTCTTCACTGTCGCCGAGGGAGCGCTTCGGATCTGTCGGCGAGCGCTTGAGCGGCGCGTAGGACTTTTCGCCGAGTCAGGCGAGCCCAGTACCGACGCCGCGCGCGGCGCGTGCGAAATGGCCGCCACCGAGGTCCATCAGGAAGGCGCCGAGCCAGGCCGAGCCGGAGCCGGTCGGATAGATGCGTTCCTCTCCGGTCGAGCAGCACTTCACTCGCAGCAGGCCGCTCATCACGCCGAAGAAATCCGAGTGCGCCGGCGTGTCATCCTCGTCGAGCTCGAAGTCGCCGGGCTCGAAGCCCTTGGCGCGCAGAACGCCCCACAGCGCTTGCGAAACACCGGGAGCGTCGGAGGAAAAAAGCGCACGCATGACAGAAGGAGCAATTGCCGCACATCGTAGGCACGAAGCGTGTCGGACGGGGCCGCACTGCCGCGTCGGCCCGCGTGATCGCGTGAGTTTTTCTCGTCGGCGCGCAATGCACGTTTGGTTACCGTGAAAGAAGCTCCGAACGACTTCCAGCGAAACCCCTTCGGGGTGGGCCGATGGAGGATCTATGTGCAGGGGTTCCCCAGTTCGACGCTTCGTCGAACGGCGCTACAGTGCGGCCACTCTCTCATCGGCGCACGCTGCGACTGCCATGAAGACACTTCGTTCGGTTCGTCTTTACGCCATCGTCTGCTTCACCGTGTTCCTGTTCGCGGGCTGCGCGGCACCGCAGAGCACAGCGCCGGTACCGAGCCCGGCGGCGGCTCCGCCGCCCGTGCCGGCGGCCCCGCCGCCGGTGGCAGCGCCTCCGGTGCCGGC
>PLZH01000064.1 GCA_003152055.1 Burkholderiales bacterium | reverse complement strand
TGCCGACGCAGTTGAACAGCCGGATCGAGGAGCTACTGCCCCACCGGTGGAAGCCTGCCGGCTGAGCTCGACCAGGTCGACCTCCAGCGCCGCGCCGAGACGGCCGCCGCTCGACCGAAAATGAACACGATCAGCGCGACGACGCTGAACCAGCACGCGGCAAACGCCGCGGCCTTCGCCCAAACCGCATCCGCCATGTTCGCCATGGACGCGATGCTCACGCGCCGGCCGGATCATCTCAAGATGCCTCGGCCAGACGCATACGATGCTCCAAGCTTGGGCGGACTATCTCGACAAGCTGCGGCTGGACAGCGAGACTGGCCAGTGGAAGACAAAGCTAGAGGTATCCGGGGCAAAGCGCAGGGCGCGCTCGCCTGTCAATCACTGAGCCCAGCACTCGGAATATTGACTAGCCGCCAATCATGCAATCGCCTTGGGGCGGCTCCGATGCAAATGCAGGCTACTGCTACTTCACGACACTCAGATCGAGAGTGCTGAACTCTTCAACGCTGATCTGTCCGCCCTTCATCAAGCGCCTTTGATATTCCATCGGTAGGACAGATACCGCCAAGCCGCTGGAAAACGGATTGACCGCGCCGAGCGGCGCGTTCGTATCGATCCGTGAAATGGGCGCAGTACTGCCCGTGACAAGCCTCTCGCCGAGTGGCCCAACCTTCACAGAAAAGATCTTCATGTTCACTTACTCGCAGTAGGCGGTTGACTCATTGATACCACACCACAGGTGACCTTGCAAGGACAGATCTTAATGCTTCGACCTGCGCGCCGTCGCCAGAGCCCAAGCCCGGGAATCGACCACGAACGGCGACCCGGATCAGGCCTGCGGCGGGGAAAGACTCCACACCCGGCTGCACCAGAGGAAAGAGGGCCACATAGGAATCACCGTCGACGAACAGTCCCGAGGAATCATTTTCCTCTGGGGCCGTAGCGCGCAGCCGCCGACCCCACCAGGCGCCCCGAACAATCCCGCTCTGTTCGTCAAAATCCAGCGCCTCCAGCGCCTTTCCCTTGCTCTGAGCGCGGTAGAGACCTTTGCCACCCGGCCGCCGGAGATAAAGCGCCACACTGGCGTCGTCGGGGAGGCCGTCCTTGCCGTAGAGGGAGTTGCAGATCGCCTCGTGAATCCCGGCTGCGTTGGCCGTGAGGTGTTGTACCCATCGGGTCTCTCCCTCGCCCGGGCCCGGAGCCAGGGGCCAACACATCGCGTATCGCCAGCGCGGCAGGGGAAAGGGGACCCTGAGCGAAAACAGCCCCTGACCGAGCGGTTCAACTAGGTGTCGCAGTGACGCGTTGGGCTCCCATTTGCGAGTGTCCACATTCGCCGTCCACACCTCGATGCTTCTGTAGTCCGGCGCGAACTCCTGGGGAACCTTCACCACCAGCGTCAATTCCTCTAGGTCGCTCTCCGGTGCCTCGACGCTGGCAAACTCCTTCTTGTCGTTTCGGAATTCGCCGGGGTCGCGAATGGTCGCGAGCTCATCGAGCGTGAGCACTGCTCCGGCTTCCCAGCTCCATGACGTGATAACTCGGTTGACGCTGCGACCGCCTTGGGCCCCGAGGTCGAATGTGGCGGTGTAGCTGTTATCACCGAAGCCGGTACGCGCAAAGTCCGCAGACATTTCGAGGCGCTGGCCATCGCCGAAATGCATCTCCAAGTTCGCCGTCGTCGGTGTTCCAGTGCGGTTCTGCGTCGATATCACCCATCGGTCGCCGATCAGCCAATCGGTGCGCGTCTCGGTGATGACACCATCGCGGTCGTGCCGGAATTCGAACAACTTCGTGACTCGGCTGCGCGGCGGATTTCGCGCGCCGGCTTTGGTTGCTTTGCGCTGAAATCTCGCACGGCGGACATCTTCGGCGTTGAGCAACTGGACGGGCGCGTCATTTCCTTCTGCGAAGTAGCCCTTCTCTCCGTTGATCTCCCGCAACACGACCGAGCGATCCGGACGCAGCTCCACCACGTTGAAGCGGGCATGCTTCATGGACCAGCCTTTGAGCGTCCGTGTGCCCGTCGATGATCCCGTAGCGACTACTGCGACTTCCCCGTGCACCGCATCGTAGGTCCTGAATCGGGAAGCCTGCGGGTGATGTTCGTGACCGTGCAGCACGAGGTTCACATGGGAAGCGGCTAGCATGTTGAGCGCCGTTCCGGCGTTCAACATGCCGGTGACGTTCGCCAAGGAATGTAGGTCGGGCTGTTCTTTCTCCAGCGAGGCAATCGGCAGAAGGTGGTGATGAACGAGCAAGATCACGAGATCGACTGTGGTGTCGCCCAAGGCCGTCGCCCGGAGATCCGAAATCGCCTTGGTGTTCAGCAGACCTTGCGCGAAGTAGGTGTCTTCTTCGCAAGAGTCGCCGCCAAGAATGCGAAGCTTCCAGGAGTTGCCCCCCTTCTGTTGGTCGGTGCCGGACGGAAGCGTCACATCAAAGGGAAACTCGGGCGTCAGAACGAGACCGCCCTTGAAAAAGTTCTCGAGTTCGCCGTGGGCCGGCCGTGTCAAGTTGCGCGCTTCGTCGTTGCCACCCAACATCCGTGCCCAAAAACCGGGTTTGCCGGCGCTGTTGCCTAGCCAGAATCGATCGTGATTGCCCGGACACAACCGATAGCGGTCTTCGGGGGTCGACCGCGGACGCAACCGGTCAAGCTGTTCCTTTGCGCGCCGAAAGAGGGCAGCGTCAGGCGTGTTGACTACGTCTCCAGTAACGAGGACGAGATGTGGCTTCAACGTGTCGTTGATGTACGTAACGAGTGCGTCCCATACAGCGTTGCTGTCCCCCTCACCGAAATGCAAGTCGCTGAGGTGGGCGATCAGGATCGGTTCCATGCGTTTCCTCGTGCCGTATCGTTGCGAAGACTCTTTATTTTGAGCGGGACGGAGCCGAACTCCGTTGTGACAACTGCCCGCGCGGCGAGATCTCATGCTCTCGCGGAAGGGTACCGTTGATCAAGCCCGTATCGAGGTACGCGAAAGCCTATCTTCGCGGCCGGCGCTTGGACGCCTTCGCACGTCCAAGCGCCCGAAGAGCGAGCTCGGCGGAAGCTGCCGGACAGCAAGTGCCGCGGCTCCTGAGGCGTCAAAGCCTGTCCAAAGCCGCGAAGCCTCCAGCGTAACTGCTCCGACTCGATCACTGTTGCTGCTATCTAGTGCTTGGACGAAAATCTAGAAGCACTCGGCCTGTTCCGCAACTTTCTGGTCGGCAGAGACCTGCCGAACAACTCGGTCGACACCATTCCGGCGCAGCATTTCGTCGCACCGGCCTGCGTGATCGATTGCTCCGGGCAGGTCAAGGCCGATTCCGACTACCTGCTCACGTTCGAGGACATCGAGCGCTTCGAGGCGGCGCACGGCCGCGTTTCCGAAGGCGCCTGGTTCCT
>PLZH01000258.1 GCA_003152055.1 Burkholderiales bacterium | reverse complement strand
GCACCAAAGGTGGTATTTCAGAGACTTTCACAGACTGGCAGACAACCCTCGCCCTCGTTTACCTCGATAAACGGGGGTTCTTTACTTCCACAAGCTGTCAAATTCTTTCCTCGCATTGCCTGCCCGGCCGGTTCGCGGCGCCGGTTTTGGAAGTTCCAAAGCGCCGGCAAAGAGAAGCGATCGGCGCTCGGCTCCTACCCCGCGCGCCTGAGCCGTCCGGAGTCTGAAGCGCCCAATGGAAAAAGGGCCCGAAGGCCCTTTCTATTCAGCAGTTCTGAATCAAGTCATACCCGACGGCGGCGAGCCATGAAGCCTACGCCGGCCAGGCCTGCGAGCAACAGTGCATAGGTCTCGGGTTCCGGTACCGGGGCGACGCCTGCCACACCGACATCGAAGCCGTACCAGTTTTCGTAGACCGGGTTGGTCCACGAGATGCTGTTGTACGTGCCGATGAATTGCACGGTGCCGTTGCCTTCGGTGCCATACACCGTATTGCCGCCCACGGTGATTGCCGAGCCACCGTATTCGGCGCTCGGGCCGCCGCTCACGAATACCGGCGTGGCGTTCGTGAAGGCAAAGTTTGCAGTAATGCCCCCTTGGCCGAGGCTCCAGATGGCCATGACCGGATTGACGACCGCGGTGGCGAACGAGACGGTATTGAGGGCGTCGGAGCCGCCATCCAATTGCATGATCCCGTTGGCCGCGACCGGCGCGTTGTCGACGATCGTGCCGTCGGCGAACGTGCTGACCGGGGTGTAGCTCGGGTACGGGGAAGCAACGCCGAACGAGGGACCGGCAAAGGTTACGGCGACGGGGCCGCCCGATGTCGAGATCGAGCCGGCCGTCGTCGACGTCCAGGTATTCCAGTCGATCGGTGCGGCCTGGGCCGAGGCGGCAACCATGACCAGCGCTGCCAATGCAGTGGAACGAATATTCACGAAACACTCTCCTTAGAACTTGCGTGAGTCTAGGTCTTTGTTCGGCCGCAGCACCCCCCCGACTCGAGGGGTACCCGAAGCCGTGCGCGCTCATCGATACGGCCCTGAAGCGATCTGGCTCCGGGTGGCAACCGAGGCCCTTCGGCTTGGCCGGCACCTACCCCTTGACCGAGGCCCGCTCGCCTGTCTGAGCGCGTTCTAGAGGCTCGCTTGCTGCTTCCCGCTTGCCTGCCCACGCGGCGGGACGTTGAAGGCATCCGCATTTCATAACGCCTGCCGGCGATGGCTCCGAGCAGTCGACCGAGCAGCATGCCCGCCGTGACCATGACACAGGTCGCGATGCCTATTGCCGCGGCGATAGGCAAGATGCCGATGCGGAGAAGCGCAAGGCTGACGCCGACGGCCAAAGCATCAAGGCTTGTCGCCAGGATACCGTGAGCCGGAGCCGATCCGGGATCGGCCCCGAGAACTGCGGAAGGACCGACATCCCCCTGAGCAATATCTCGGCGCGCCCCTCGTCTCGGCGTCTCGGCGGCACCGAGGCAGCGCGCAAATACCGGAGCGGATCCGGTCGAGTTCTCGCCGAGAGCCTACTATCAGACGCGGATGGCCGCGAAGGAGTAACGCTGATGTCTCGCTACAGGATCGTCTCGATCGACAACGGTCACGGAGGTTCGTCAAAGAAGAGAGGCGAGTTCGACGACGGGCTGGAGGCCATCAGGCAAGCCCAGCAGCTCGTCGACGAAGCGCTGCTCGAGCACTTCAGCAGCGCCAAGTCCGCGGAGGACTTGATGACCTACTACATGATCCATGGCAGTGAGGTTCCGATGATCTACGGCGAGCCTCGACTCGCCTTCCACGCATATCAGTACGCCAGGGAAAAGGCGAACGCCATGTTCGCGGTGCCGGTGGGTTGAATCCGGCACCTCGGCGGCCCTGAGGCAAAGCGGCCGGGCCAAGTGCTTGCGACGCCGGGTCCGGCCTGACCACGGCCTGACCACGTCGCAAACCTCAGGAGTGCTCGTGCGTGGCCGCCGATTGATGAGGCCATCGAAGCGGGCGGGGGCCCGTGCCGGGGGTTGGTGGGGACGAACCCAGTACGGTGCAGACGCCTTCGTCAGCCGTGTTCCACCCTTCGATCCAGGCGCCCGAGCACGTGACCTCGAAAGGCAGTTGTCCCGCGGCTGGGGACGCGACAGCGCGCAGAAAAGGGTTAGCCGCGGGCGCGAAACCCGCGGCCCTGGCTTCAGAGCCCGCCTGTCGCCAGAAGGGCAGATCAAAGTCTTTGAGCATCAGACCGCTTTCATCACTTCAATGAGCGCCGTCGCTGTGTCGAATCTCGCTTCCCTTTGGGTAAAGCGCGGCTTCCTTGTCGACTCGACCCTTCTCGAGTCGAACGGCGCGGTCCGCGTTGCGGCGCCTGTCCCAAGCCTGAAAGAGTACGAACGCGACCACTCCGGCCCCTAGGACGTAGATCCACCACATGTCAAACATTTCAAACCGGGTTGAAGTCGGTGCGCCTCATCGGAAAGAAGGGCTGAAGCCTTACCGCGCCTATGTGAGGGCCAGAAAAGCCTGTCCAGGCGCGTCGCTTGAGCCGGGGTGCGGCTGGTCAGCTTCTGCGGCCACGAGTGCGAGTGCAACCTTGAAGCGTTCAACGCATGCGCACGCGTCTGGCCTGGTCGCTCGCGCATTGGCCACGAATTCCGCTTGCGACCGAGAGTCGTTTGACGCCAAACCGGTGTCGTTGCCCATCACAATACACCTCGCTGGGATACCTACCCTCGCGCCGTGCGCGGCGATCTCTTGGCCCTTGTCAGCCGTGAGCGTGAGGCTTCGATCGATTCCCGTATGTGCGCCACCCCACCTGTCGAGCGGATTTTCACGACTGCGGCCGCCGGCGCACTGGACCGCGACGTCGACTGTCTCCTGCCTAGGGGTAACTTCGGAGCTAACGCTCGGGTGGCATGCGCCCCGAAGCCAGGCCTGGCGGGGCTCGCCGTCTAGTTTGCGATTCCGACCCGAGGACCGTGGCATCGCGAATCGGCCTGCCCTGCGACAATGTCGCAAGGAGCCCGCATGAGCGATCCCGCGCCGAATTACCCGACCATCGAAGACTCGATCGGCAACACGCCGATGGTCCGTCTCGTGCGCCTGCCGGGGCGCGAGAACCAGGCGCGCGGCAATGTCATTCTCGGCAAGCTCGAGGGCAACAACCCGGCCGGCTCGGTCAAGGATCGGCCGGCCCTGAGCATGATCCGCCGCGCCGAGGAACGCGGCACGATCAAGCCGGGCGATACGCTCATCGAAGCGACTTCGGGCAACACCGGCATCGCGCTGGCGATGGCTGCGGCGATCCGCGGCTACCGCATGCTTCTCATCATGCCGGAGGACCTGAGCGTCGAGCGGGCTCAGACGATGAAGGCCTTCGGGGCCGAGTTGATCCTGACGCCGCGCTCGGCCGGCATCGAGTACGCGCGCGACCTCGCCGAGCAGATGCAGAAGGAAGGCAAGGGCCGGGTNNCTCGACCAGTTCGCCAACCCCGACAACCCGCGCATCCACTACGAGACCACGGGCCCGGAGATCTGGCGCGATACGGGCGGCCGCGTCACGCACTTCGTGAGCGCGATGGGAACGACGGGGACGATCACCGGCGTCTCGCGCTTCTTGAAGGAGAAGAAGCCGCAGGTGCGCATCGTCGGCGCGCAGCCGAGCGAAGGTTCGCGCATTCCGGGCATCCGCAAATGGCCCGAGGAATACCTGCCGAAGATCTATGACCCGAAGGCCGTCGATGAGCTCGTTCTCGTGTCGCAGGCCGATGCCGAGGAAATGGCACGGCGCCTCGCTCGCGAGGAAGGCATCTTCGCCGGCATCTCGGCCGCCGGTGCTTGTTGGGTCGCCTTGCAGGCGGCGGCGAAGGTGGAGAACGCGACCCTCGTCTTCGTCGTCTGCGATCGCGGCGACCGTTATCTTTCCACGGGTGTCTTTCCGGCTTGAGCGCGACCCACGAGACGATCTTCTGCGTCAGCTGCGCGACGCGCCTCGAGCCGATCTCGCTCGAGGAAGACGGCGGCGCGAAGATCCGGTCACGCTGCCCGGCCTGCGGCTGGACGCACTGGAACAACCCGACGCCGGTGCTCGCCGCGGTGATCGAGCTGGTCGATCGCGAAGGCAAGGTGCTGCTCGCCCGCAATGCGGCCTGGCCGGGCAAGTTCTTCGGCCTCATCACCGGGTTCATGGAGGCCGACGAATCGCCGCAGGAAGGCATCGCCCGCGAGGTCTTCGAAGAGACTTCGCTCACGGTCGAATCGCTTTCGCTGATCGGCGTCTATGAGTTCAGGCGCATGAATCAGGTCATCATCGCGTACCACGTGGCGGCGCGCGGCGAGATTGCGCTGTCGCCGGAGCTGATCGACTACCGCACTGTCGCGCCCGAGCGCATCAAGTGCTGGCCGGCCGGCACCGGGCATGCGCTGGCCGACTGGCTGCGCTCGCGCGCCATCGAGCCGCAATGGATGGAACTGCCGCCGGGCAAGCGCGCGACGGAAGTCGATACCGAATAGGCAAAGCGAGGATTCGCATGGAAGCCCAGAAAGAACTCGATACGCGCGGCCTGAACTGCCCGTTGCCCATCCTCAAGGCGAAAAAGGCGCTCGCCGGCATGTCGAGCGGCGACGTCCTCAAGGTCGTCGCCACCGACCCCGGCTCGGTGCGCGACTTCCAGGCCTTCGCCCGGCAGACCGGCAACGAGCTGGTCGAGCAGACGAGCGCCAACGACGAGTTCGTGCACTATTTGCGCCGGCGCTAGCCGCGGTGCCAGGACAGCAGTTCGGTGTGCACCGGATTGCGGCGCAGAAAACTCTCGCGAAATTCTGCCGGCACGCCTCGTTGCGCCCGCTTGGTGAGCCGCGTTGCGGCAAGCCGCGCCTGCGTCTACCACCTCATCATTTCGGAATTCATGACCAACCCCCTCCGGAAAAGACCCGTCAGTGAGGGGGTCGCAGGGCGTGCACCGTTATGAAGGCGTTAGCAGGGCGTGGCGCGAGCCCGCGCCGCACGCCATGCCTCGAGGGCCCTAGAACTCGAGCGAGCGCAGATAGGCGCGGAAGCCTGCGCCGAGTTCGGGGCTAGCGAGCGCGAGTTCGACGTTGGCCTGCAGAAAGCCTTCCTTGCTGCCGCAGTCGTAGCGCTTGCCTGAGTAGCGGTAGGCGTAGACCTTTTCGTGCTTCAGTAAAGCGGCGATGCCATCGGTGAGCTGGATCTCGCCGCCGACGCCGCGCTGCTGGCTGGCGATCTCGTCGAAGACGCGCGACGTCAGCACGTAGCGGCCGGCAACGCCGAGGCGCGACGGCGCCACCTCGGGTGCGGGCTTTTCGACGATCCTGGTCACATCGATCAGTCGGTCGCCGACCGCCTCGCCAGCGACGATGCCGTATCGCCGTGTCTGGTCGGCCGGCACTTCCTGCACGGCCACGATCGATGCCTGGAGCTCCTCGAATTGCTCGGCCATCTGCACCAGCACCGGCGGCTCGCCGATCATCAGGTCGTCGGGCAGGAGAACGGCGAAAGGATGATCGCCGACAAGGTGGCGGGCGCAGAGCACGGCGTGGCCGAGACCGAGCGCCTTGGCCTGGCGAACGAAGACGCATTCCATGTCGTCGGGCTTGACGGCGCGCACCATCGCGAGCAGCTCGACGCGGTGTGCCTTTTCGAGGGCGTCCTCGAGCTCGAAGGTGAAATCGAAGTGATCCTCGATCGCCCGCTTGTGCCGCCCGGTGACGAAGATCATCTGGCGGATGCCGGCGGCGTAGGCCTCCTCGACTGCGTATTGCACGAGCGGCTTGTCGACGACCGGAAGCATCTCCTTCGGCAANNCTTGCAACGAGGGGCAAGCCGCCAATCCCGATGGATCTGCTGGTCGTCGATACGCTCGAACCCGATGTCATGGCATGGCTCGGCGAGCGGCATCGCGTGCGCCACGCGCCGGAGCTGGCGTTCGAGCCGCGCGAATTTCGCCGTGCCCTCTACAACGTGCGTGCCGCGATCGTTCCCGGCTCGGTGATGATCGACACCGAGACGCTCGACTTCGCCCCGCTGCTACGCGCCCTCGGCCGGGTGAGCGCCGGCGCCGAGAACATCGATCTCGAGGCCTGCGAGCGGCGACAGATCGAGGTCGTGCGCAGCCTCACGGCGAGCGCCCGCGCCGAAGCCGAATTCATGATCGGCGCCATGCTCTCGCTGTTGCGCCGCGTGCCGGTTCGCGGCGCCGACGGCGCCGCCGTCGGCCGCGAGCTCGGCGGCGCGACGATAGGGCTCGTCGGCATGCCGCCGGCGGCGCGCTCGATCGCGCAGCTGCTCTCCGGGTTCGGCGCCCGCATCGTCGGCTACGACCCGGCCCTGCACGCGAGTGACACGGTCTGGCCGCTCTGGAAGGTGGCGCCGGTCGGCTTGCGCGAGCTGGTCGAGCGCGCCGACGTGATGTGCGTGCAGCTCAGCTACTTCAGCCGCTACCACGGCCTCCTCGGCGATCGCTTCCTGCCTCATTGCAAGCCGAGCCAGGTGCTCGTGAGCACGACACGTTCGGCACTCTTCGACGAGACCTCGCTGGCCGCGGCGCTGAAGAGCGGTCGCATCGCCGCCGCCTGGCTCGACAGCCTCGAACCCGGCGCGCTCGATTCTGACCGGCCGCTGCACGGCATCGAGACCCTGCAGGTGACGCCGCGCATCGCCGCCACGACGCGCGAGTCGCGCCAGCGCAGCGCCTGGGCCGTGGCGCGGCGCATCGACGAGCTGCTCGACTTCGTGCCGCGCACTGCGAGCGACTTCAGGTCGACGATTCCAGGCGGGCTCGCTGATCTCGAAGCCGCGTCATGGTCGCTGTGAAGTCGGCGACGCGGCGCCTTTCCTGATCGACGACGGCCGCCGGCGCGCGAGCGACGAAACTTTCGTTGGTGAGCTTGGCGTTGGCCTTGGCGACTTCGCCGCCCAGCCGGCCAATCTCTTTCGCCAGACGCGCGATCTCGGCGGTCCGGTCGATCTCGATGTGCAGGGCGATGCGCGTATGGCCGGCGACGGCGACGGGTGCGTCGCGCGTCGCCTCGGCGAAGGCGGCATCGTCATCGAAGACCGTGACCTCCGAGATGCGGCCGAGCGCCTTCAGCAAAGGCGCCGCGGCGACGACGAACCCGGCGTCGCCCACAGCGTAGAGCGGCACGCGCTCGCCCGGAGCGAGGCTCATCTCGCTGCGCAGGTTTCTGCAGCTGCCGACGACGGTCTTGAGCGTCGCGACCCACGCGTCCGCCTTCGCGTCGATGCGATCGAGCTGCGCCTTCGGATAGCTCGCCTGGACGATGCCGTGCCCGGTCTCGGCGGTCTTGCGGCCGGCGACGACGGCGACGCGCTCCCACAGCTCGGCGGTGATGAAAGGGGCGATCGGATGGAGCAGCCGCAATACGGTCTCGAGCACGCGCAGCAGCGTGCGCCGCGTCGCGCGCTGTTCCGATCCGGCGGCCGACTGCAGCTGCACCTTGGCGATCTCGAGGTACCAGTCGCAGTACTCGTCCCAGACGAACGAATAGATGGTGTTCGCCACCGTATCGAGACGGTACTCGGCGAAGGCCGCCTCGACCGTCGATTCGACGCGCTGCAGCTCGCCCGTGATCCAGCGGTCGGCCTGCGAGAAGACGAGGTACCGATGGAAGGGCTGGCCCGGGGCGCATTCGGCCTTGGTGTGCTCGGCGAGGCCGCAGTCCTTGCCCTCGCAGTTCATGAGCACGAAGCGCGTCGCGTTCCAGAGCTTGTTGCAGAAGTTGCGGTAACCCTCGCAGCGCTTGCTGTCGAAGTTGACATTGCGGCCGAGGCTGGCGAGCGAGGCGAAGGTGAAGCGCAAGGCATCGGCGCCGAAGCCGGGAATGCCGTTCGGAAACTCGGCCGCCGTGTCCTTGCGGATGCGCGGCGCCGTTTCGGGGCGGCGTAATCCGGTCGCGCGCTTTTCGAGCAGAGGCTCGAGCGCGATGCCGTCGATGAGGTCGACCGGGTCGAGCACGTTGCCTTCCGACTTGCTCATCCGCTTGCCTTGCGCGTCGCGCACGAGGCCGTGGATGTAGACGTCGCGAAACGGCACCTTGCCGGTGAAGTGCAGCGTCATCATGATCATCCGGGCGACCCAGAAGAAGATGATGTCGTAGCCGGTGACGAGAACGCTCGACGGCAGGAAGAGCTCGAGCTCCTCGGTCTTTCTCGGCCAGCCGAGCGAAGAAAAGGGCACGAGCGCCGACGAGTACCAGGTGTCGAGCACGTCGGCGTCGCGCGTCAGCGGCCCGGCGTAGCCGGCGGTCTCGGCTTTCGCGTGCGCCTGTTCCTCGTTCTTCGCGACGAAGAGCTCGCCGCCTTCGCTGTACCACGCCGGGATCTGGTGGCCCCACCAAAGCTGGCGCGAGATGCACCAGTCCTGGATGTTGTTCATCCACTGGTTGTAGGTGTTGATCCATTGCGCCGGGAAGAACCTGACGGCGCCGGTCTCGACCGCGGCGATGGCCTTGCCCGCGATCGTCGTCCCGTCGGCGCCGGGAAGCGTCATCGCCACGAACCATTGGTCGGTGAGCATCGGTTCGACGACCTGTCCGGTGCGCACGCAGATCGGCACGGCATGCCTGTGCGGCACGGCCTTTTCGAGGAAGCCCTGCGCCTCGAGGTCGCGCAGCACCGCCTTGCGCGCGTCGTAGCGATCGAGCCCGCGATAGGCAACGGGTCCGTTCTCGTTGATCCTGGCGTCGAGCGTGAAGATGGTGATGAGCGGAATGCCATGGCGCAGGGCGCAGGCATAGTCGTTGAAATCATGTGCGCCGGTGATCTTGACGCAACCCGAGCCGAACTCGCGGTCGACGAAGTCGTCGGCGATGATCGGGATCTTGCGGTCGCACAGCGGCAGGTCGACCATGGAGCCGACGAGGTGCCTGTAGCGCGCGTCGTCCGGATGCACGGCGAGCGCGCCGTCGGCGAGCATGGTCTCGGGCCGCGTCGTCGCGATGTGCATTCCGCGCATCGGCGTGCCATCGGCATCGGGCTGCGGCCCGTCGCTGAACGGGTAGAGGATGTGCCACATCGTCCCGTCGCGTTCCTCGTTCTCCACTTCGAGGTCGGAGACGGCCGAGAGCAGCACCGGGTCCCAGTTGACGAGGCGCTTGCCGCGGTAGATGAGGCCTTCCTCGTAGAGCTTGACGAAGGTCTCGGTCACGACTTCCGACAGCCGCGAATCCATCGTGAAGTACTCGTACTTCCAGGCGACCGAGTCGCCCATGCGGCGCATTTGTCGCGTGATCGTCGAGCCGCTGGTCTCCTTCCAGTCCCAAACCTGCGCGACGAAGTTCTTGCGCCCGAGGTCGTGTCGGGAAAGGCCCGCGTCCTGCAACTGCCGCTCGACGACGATCTGCGTCGCGATGCCGGCGTGATCGGTCCCGGGCACCCAGAGCGTGTTCTCGCCCTTCATGCGGTGATAGCGGACCAAGGCGTCCATGATCGTGTGCTGGAACGCGTGGCCCATGTGCAGCGTGCCCGTCACGTTGGGCGGCGGCAGCTGGATGCAGAAGGACGGCTTGGCGGCGTCGAGCGTCGGCTCGTAGACGCCGCCTTCTTCCCAGAGCGGGCCCCAGTGCTCCTCGATGGCGGCGGGGTCGAAGGACTTGTCGAGATCGGTCATTGGTTGCGTCAGCGCGTCAGCGATCTTCCGTGATCGCGCAGGCCACCGGCGCAGCCGGCACGTCGCCGAGCAGGAAGACCGAATAGACGTTGCCCGCCGTCAGCGTGACGTTGACCGACTGGCACAGCGGAGTCGTTCCCGACGAGGCCTGGAGCAGGGCCAGCGCCGTGCTCACCTGCACCTGCGCATAGCCCGACGACGTGCCGAAGGCCGCGGCATTGCCGACGTTGATGTAGTTGTCGGTGAGGGTCGCCGGGGCGCTGCCATTCTGGCCGTTGACCAGACGCAGCTTGACCGGATTGGCGGTGCTCGTCGAGGCCGAGTTGTCGTCGACGATGAGCACCGGCGGCGTTGCGGCCGTGCCGGCGACGAGCAGCGTCAGGTCGGCGCCGGGCGTCGCCGTCAACCCCGGATCGGCGACGGCCGTGCCGCCGATGGTCGCGGCGAGCGTCACCGGCCCCGACGGCACGAGGACGTAGCTGGCGACCGCGGGAGCCGGCAGGTTGGTGCCGAGCGACACGCCGCTGGCCGTCGCCGTGACCAGCGCACCGCCGCTCGCTCCGACGGCCAGGCGCATGCGCGCCGAGGCGTTCGACGCGGTCATCAGGCTGCCCTGCTGGTTGAGCACGAAGCTGTTGAGGAGCACGCCGCCGGCGCTTCGCGTCAGGATGACGGTCGAAATCTGTCCCGCGGCGAGCGTCAACGTCGGGATGTCCAGGCGCAGGTCGCTCTTGTCGCCGGCCGCCGTCACGCACAGGTGGTAGGGCGTTCCGCCGCTCGCCGCGATGACCTGCGTGTATGACGCCTGCAGGCCGGTGACGGCGGTGACGAGCGGCGCCGCCGGCGAAGCCGCGAGGCCGGAGCAGGCGGTCGTCAGCAGATAGGCGTCGACGCTGGCGACGTCGGCCGCATCCGTGTTGAAGAGGCGCAGCTTGGCGGTTCCCGAGCTCGGCGATCCCTCGCTGTCGGTCAGCAAGGTGGCGGTGAGCGTCCCGCCGCTCGTCGAGGCGACGATGGTGTAGTCGACCTTCTTCTGCACCGTTGCCAACAGCGTCGCCGCAACGGCGCCCGATCCGCCGAGATTGAGGTTGAAGGTGTAGCTGTCAGCCTTCAGACCGACGTAGGGGCCGGCCGTGCCGGAGGCGATGCCAGTGCTCACCAGGGTCGACGACTGGTAGAGATCGAGCGTGGGGATATCGCTCGTCGCGTTCACGAGGCGGACTTCAGCGTCCTCGACCGACAGGCTGCCACCGCCGCAGCCGGCCAGCGCGGCCAGGGCCGCGGTGCCGGCCAGGATGAGCTTCAACTTGTCGCGCACGGCGTTTCCTTGTGATGCAAGGCGGTCATTCGAGCAGCATCGCATGCCGGAAGTGTTTCGCGGATGCGCCGTTCGTGTCGCACAGGTTTCCGAACGTTGCGCGCGATCACATCAGCAGATGCTCGCCCGCGTTGTCGCCGCCGAGAATGACATAGTTCACCTTGCGGATATCGGCAAGCTTCGTGCCGCCCGAGTACGAAATGGAGCTTTGCACGTCCTCGCGCATCTCGCGCAGGGTGTCGGCGAGCCTGCCCTTGATCGGCTCGAGAATGCGCTTGCCCTCGACGTGCTTGTACTCGCCCTTGTTGAAGTCCGAGGCCGAGCCGAAGTACTCCTTGAAGAGCTTGCCGTCGACCTCCACCGTGCGGCCCGGCGATTCCTCGTGGCCTGCGAAGAGCGAGCCGATCATGACCATGCAGGCGCCGAAGCGAACGCTCTTGGCGATGTCACCGTGGTCGCGGATGCCGCCGTCGGCGATGATGGGCTTGGTTGCGACGCGGGCGCACCACTTGAGCGCCGAGAGCTGCCAGCCGCCGGTGCCGAAGCCTGTCTTCAGCTTCGTGATGCAGACCTTGCCCGGGCCGACCCCGACCTTGGTCGCGTCGGCACCCCAGTTCTCGAGGTCGATCACGGCTTCCGGCGTCGCCACGTTGCCGGCGATGACGAAAGCTTGTGGTAGTCTTTTTTTGATGTGCTCGATCATGCGATGCACGGTCTCCGCATGGCCGTGGGCGATGTCGATCGTCACGTAGTCGGCGCCGGCGCCGTCGGCGGCGAGGCGGTCGATCGCGTCGCGATCGGAGGGCTTGACGCCGGAGCTGATCGAGACGAACAGGTTCTTTGCCCGCATCTTGCGCGCGAAGGCGACGTTGTCGACGTCGAAGCGGTGCATGACGTAGAAGAAGTCGCTCGCCGCCAGCCACTCGGCGATCGGCGCATCGATCACCGTCTTCATGTTCGCCGGTACGACAGGCAGCGCAAAGCGGCGCGGCCCGAAGTCCTGTGCCGGGTCGCACTCCGAGCGGCTCTCGACCCGGCATTTGCGCGGCAGGAGAAGAATGTTGTCGTAATCGAAGATTTCCATGGCGCGACGCAAAAACGGGCACCTCCAAGAGTGCCCGTATCCGCATTCTACGCAGGAGCCGCTCCTAGAATGCTTCGATGAACTTGTCCATGGCGGGATATCGCCCGTCGCCGCTGCTCGAAGGCCTCAATCCCGAGCAACTCGCCGCCGTCACATTGCCGCCCGAGCCCGCGCTCATCCTCGCCGGCGCCGGATCGGGAAAGACGCGCGTGCTGACGACGCGGATCGCCTGGCTGATCCAGACCGGTCAGCTCTCGCCCGGCGGCGTCATGGCCGTGACCTTCACGAACAAGGCCGCCAAGGAGATGCTGACGCGCCTCGACGCCATGCTCGCCATTCCCGTTCGCGGCATGTGGGTCGGCACCTTCCACGGCTTGTGCAACCGGTTCCTGCGAGCGCACTGGAAGATGGCCGCCTTGCCGCAGGGGTTCCAGATCCTCGATTCGAGCGATCAGCTTTCAGCCGTCAAGCGGGTCATGAAAGCGATGAACCTCGACGAGGAGCGCCACGTGCCGAAGCAGGTGACGTGGGCGATCGCCGGCGCCAAGGACGACGGCCTGCGTCCGAAGGACGTCGAGGTTCGCGACGAGCAGAGCCGCGTCATGGTCCAGGTCTACGAGGCCTACGAGGCGCAGTGCCAGCGCGAAGGCGTCGTCGATTTCGCCGAGCTGATGCTGCGCACCTACGAACTCCTGCGCGATCACGACGCGCTGCGCGAGCACTATCAGCGGCGCTTTCGCCACATCCTGGTCGATGAGTTCCAGGACACGAACAAGCTGCAGTACGCGTGGCTGAAGATGTTCGCCGGCCCGCCCGAGCTGGGTTGCGCGCTCTTTGCCGTCGGCGACGACGACCAGAGCATCTACGCCTTCCGTGGCGCGCAGGTCGGCAACATGGCGGCCTTCGAGCGCGAGTACCGCGTCAAGACCGTCATCAAGCTCGAGCGCAACTACCGCTCGTATGGCAACATCCTCGACGCGGCCAACGAGCTCATCTCGCGCAACTCGCGCCGCCTCGGCAAGAACCTGCGCACCGAGGCCGGCCCGGGCGAGCCGGTGCGCGTGCACGAGGCGCCCAGCGATTTCGCCGAAGCGCAGTGGTTCGTCGAGGAAGCGCAGCAGCTGCATCGCGAAGGCACGCCGCGCCATGAGATCGCCTTGCTCTACCGCAGTAACGCGCAAAGCCGCGTCATGGAAAGCGCGCTGTTCAACGCGGCGATCCCGTACAAGGTGTACGGCGGCTTGCGCTTCTTTGAGCGCGCCGAGGTCAAGCACGCGCTCTCGTACCTGCGCCTGATCGAGAATCCGAACGACGACACCAGCTTTCTGCGCGTCGTCAACTTTCCGGCTCGAGGCATCGGCGCGCGCACGATCGAGCAGTTGCAGGACGCGGCGCGCTCGAGCGGGCGAAGCCTGTGGCAGAGCGTCGGCTCGGTGACGGGCAAGGGCGGCGCCAACCTCGTCGCCTTCACCGCGCGCATCGACGCGATGCGCGAAGCGACGCGCGGGCTCACCTTGCGCGAGATCATCGTCCATATGCTCGAGGCGTCGGGCCTGGTGGATTTCTACAAGACCGATCGCGAAGGCAAGGAGCGGCTCGAGAACCTCGAGGAGCTCGTCAACGCGGCTGAAGGGTTCGTGACCCAGGAAGGCTTCGGCAAGGATGCGGTGGCGCTGCCCGTCGACGAAATCGCGGCGCAAAGCGGTATCGCCGCGTTCTCGAGCACGGCGGGCCGTGCCGAGTTCACGACCCGGGGTGCCGAAGCGGTGACGACCGGCGAGGTGATCGCGCCGCCGCGCCTTGCGCCCGACGCCGAGACCGGCGAGATCATGTCGCCCTTGGCTGCTTTTCTCACCCATGCCTCGCTCGAGGCCGGCGACAACCAGGCGCAGGCCGGGCAGGACGCCATCCAGCTCATGACGATCCATTCGGCCAAGGGGCTCGAATTCGATTGCGTTTTCATCACCGGCCTCGAGGAAGGTCTCTTCCCGCACGAGAACTCGTCGACCGATCTCGACGGCCTCGAAGAAGAGCGGCGCCTCATGTACGTCGCCATCACGCGGGCGAGAAAGCGCTTGTATCTCAGCTTCGCGCAGACGCGCATGCTCCACGGGCAGACGCGCTACAACGTCAAGAGCCGCTTCATCGACGAGTTGCCCGAAGCGGCCTTGCGCTGGATCACGCCCAGGCATCAGGGCTTCGGCTCGGGTTTTGCGCGTGAATATCACGATGCCTGGGCGCGCGGCTCGGGCCTGCGCTCGATCGTCGGCACCGGCCGCGTTGCGGTTTTCGGCGCCGTTGCGTCACCGCTGCCTGTGCCAGCGCACGGACTGCGCTCGGGGCAAGGCGTCTTTCACACCAAGTTCGGCGAAGGCGTCGTCATCACCCTCGAAGGCAGCGGCGACGATGCGCGGGCGCAGGTCAACTTCGGCCGCCACGGGATGAAGTGGCTGGCGCTGAGCGTCGCCAAGCTGACGCCGGTCGACTGATCCGCGCAGGCTTCAGCTCGGGGCAACTCCCGCGATGCGGCAAGGCCGAATGATCGGCGTCATGTTGGCGCTTTGCGCCTGGAGCGTCGCCGGTGGCGGGCCCCTCGAGGCGACTCGGTCGAACAGGAGGCGGCGGCGAGTGCGCCGCAGCCCGGGCGGGCTGTTCGCGGTGCGGCCTACGACGTCGATCCGCGTCATCCGGTCTCCGCTGCAGCACTGGTGCGCTTCTGCGCGACCCGCGACAGCGACCCGACGCGCCGGTGGGGCCGCGACCGACGCGGCCGGCCGCTGCGCTTCGACGATCTGCCCGAGCCCTACCAGGGCAACGTGTAACGCGAGGCGCCGTTCGGCGCCAAGCGCGGCGCCACGCCGGCGCTGAGCGAGAGCAAGGTGCGCGACATCGTCACTTTCCTGAAAACGCTGACGGATGCCAACCTCGTCGAAACGGCACGGCGCCTGTATCCGCCGCCGTGAAGCGCTCCCCCGAGGGCGAAAAGCGTCAGACCGCGACCTCGTCGATCTCGCGGTAGGCGTCGCGCAGCCACATCTTGACGCGCTGCCGGTCCATCAGGCCCAGGCCGCTCGAATCCCTCTCGGAGGTCTTGGCCTTCCAGAAGCTGCTGCTCGTGTTGTCGATCTTCTGGATCGCGCCTTCGTGCAGTTTCTTCAAAGAGACGACGCGCGCGCCCATGCCGATCGCGCGTGCCTGCTCGCCCGATTGCTCGAGAGCCGTGAAGTCGCTGCCGCGAACCTGGTTGCGCACGAGCACGTAGTCGAGGCCGGTGCCGAAGCGGTCGAGGAGGCGGCGCAGCAGGTCGACCGAATCCTTGCCCGAGTCCATCACATGCCAGTAGTAGAGCTTCATGCCGAGCTCGTCGGCGAGGCTCAGCACGCCGGCTTCTTCCATCCACGTGGCGAGCGGGTCGTGGGTTTGCGCCGCCAGGTCGACGAGGATGCGCCGGCCGGGCTGGTCGACGGCGGCCTCGACGATCGCGTCGAGCGACTCGACCCTGTCGATCGTCACCGGCGAGGCGTAGCCGGAATAAAAGCGCATCAGGGCACCATGCGAGCGGTCGGTATCGAAGCCGAGGAAGGGCAGCTGCTTGTCGATCAGGTACTGCGCCAGCACGCGCGCCATCAGCGATTTGCCGACGCCGCCTTTTTCCCCGCCGATGAAATGGATGTGAGTCGTCGCCATGAAGCGATTGTCACTTGGCCGCCGCCGCGCCGGTCGGCGTGGCGGCGTCGATCGTCTTTTCGACCACCTTGCCGGCGATCTTCACGGTGCTGCCGACGACGGCGCTGCCGACCGAGACGGCTGCGCCACCGACAGTGACCGCGGCACTCGCCACCGTGCTGGCGACGGTAACGCCGGCGCAGCCGGGCAAGACGAACCCGAGAGCGGTGGCGAGTCCGCGGCTACGCCGATGCTGCGAAGCGTCCATGCGAAAGATTGTCGCGCAACGACCCGGCCGGACGACGCCTTTGCATCGAAGCGTGTCGCTTCGATACCGCAATCCGTCACGCGCGTCGGGCTCAGCCGCGCCCCACGAAAGGCATCTTGGTCGCCATCACCGTCATGAACTGGACGTTGGCGCCGAGCGGCAGGCTCGCCATGTGGACGACGGCGTCGGCGACATGGCGCACGTCCATGCGCGCTTCGACGGCGAGCTCGCCGTTGGCCTGCGGCATGCCCTGGGTCATGCGCTCGGTCATCTCGGTCACGGCGTTGCCGATGTCGATCTGGCCGCAGGCGATGTCCCAGGCGCGGCCGTCGAGCGAGGTCGACTTGGTGAGGCCGGTGATGGCGTGCTTGGTCGCCGTGTAAGGGGCGCTGAACGGCCGCGGCGCGTGTGCCGAGATCGAGCCGTTGTTGATGATGCGGCCACCGCGCGGCGACTGGCTCTTCATCATCCGGAAGGCTTCCTGCGTGCACAGGAAGACGGCCGTGAGATTGACGTCGACGACCGACCTCCATTGCTCGACGGTCAGGTCTTCGAGCGGCACGGCCGGGGCACCCGTGCCGGCGTTGTTGAAGAGCAGGTCGAGGCGGCCGAAGGCCGCGCGCGTCGCCGCGAATAGCGCCTTGACGGCGGCTGGATCGGTGGCGTCGGTGGGCACGGCGATCGCGTTCCTCGCCAGCTCGCCGGCGGCCGATCGTGTCGATTCGAGTGCGTCGGCGCGACGCCCGGCCAAGGCGACGTGCCAGCCGGCCTGGAGCAGGGCGAGCGCGCAGGCGCGGCCGATGCCGCTGCCGGCACCGGTGACGAGGGCGACTTTTTTCATCGGAGCAACTCCTGGTTCGACGTGGCAAAGCGGTCGGGCATCATGCACTCGCCAACGGCGGCTCCGGGCCTTCCTGGGCGAAGCAGCCGGCGAACGTGAACCACAGGCTCACGTAGAGCACGGTCGTGAAAATGAGAACCAGCGGCGTCGCGATGTAGGTCGCGGGCAGCGGGCCGGCCAGGCCGACGACGAGGCCGAGCAGCATCGCGAAGACGAGGCCGAGGCCGGCCCAGACGAGCCCGTAGACCGCGAACGCGCCCTTGTTGCGCCAGATGGCGATGGTGCTGAAGAACAGCGCCTTGGCCCAGCTCTGCGCGCCCCAGTAGACGAGGCCCGGCGCATGCCAGAACGGAATCGAGAGGATGGCACCGAGGCCCAGGCGCAGCAGGAATCCGGCCTGCAGGCGCGGGTCGGCGAGCTGCGTCGCCGCCGCTTCGGGTGAAGCCTGCGGGTTGCCGGCCGCTTCCATGAAGGCGACGAGCGCGTCGCCCTCGACGGCGGCGATGAGGCCGATCGCGAGCAGGGCGGCGACGAGATAGGCGACGCCGAGCTTGAGCATGCCGACGATGCGTGTCCGGTCGGCCGACGCGAGCTCGACGAAAGCGCCGGGCACCGGCCGCTCGCCGGCGGCACTGAGGCGCGAGGCGATCATGAAGAGGAGCGAGCCGACCGGCGCGATGACGAGCAGGATCGGCTCGCCGACGAAGGGCACGCGAAGCAGGACGAAGAAGACGAGGGCGCAGACTGCGAACAGCGAGGCGAAGCCGAGCGGCTGGCGAAAGAAGACCTGGAACCCGCGGCGCACCCAGACGAGGCCTTCTTTCGGTGGGACGAGGATGAGCTTCATGAGGCTGGGCGGTGGCGTGCCGGGTGCCACGGCGCCTCGCGCCGCTGCACGAGGACGCGTTCGAAGTGATCCGGGTCGTGCGCCTTCAGCACCACCGCTTCGCGGGGCAGGTGCACGTCCCACGACCGCGAGAGCCAGAAGCGGAAGGCGGCGGCGCGCATCAGCGCCGGCAGCAGGCGCAGCTCGGCGCTCTCGAGCGCGCGCACGCTTTCGTAGGCCTGGACGAAGGCCTCGGCGCGGTCCTCGGCGAGGCGGCCCGATTCGAGGTCGATGCACCAGTCGTTGAGGGCGACGGCGATGTCGAAGAGCAGGCAATCGACGCCGGCGAAATAGAAGTCGAAGACGCCGGAAAGCGTCTTGTTCGTGAACATCACGTTGTCGCGGAAGAGATCGCCGTGGATGGCGCCGCGTGGCAGCGAGACATACGCGGGCGAGGCTGCGAGGTGCTGCTGGAAGGCGAGCTCGTCGCGCATCAGCTCGGCGAGATGTGCCTGGAGATGCGGGACGACGATGGGCACCGTCTCGTTCCACCACGCCAGGCCGCGCAGGTTCGGTTGCTCGAACCGAAAGTCGCTCGCCGCGAGGTGCAGGCCGGCAAGCATGGTGCCGACGCTGGCGCAATCGGCGGCATCGGGGGCGAGGTGATGCTCGCCGGGCAGCCGGTCGACGACGGCGGCGGGCTTGCCCTTCAGCGCGAGGAGCAGGGAGCCGTTCGCGCCGGCGTGCGGGCCCGGCACCGGCAGGCCGCGGTCGGCGAGATGCTTCATCAGCTCCAGGTAGAACGGCAGCTCTTCGACGGTCAGCCGCTCGAACAGCGTCAGGACGAAGCGTCCCTCGCTCGTGTCGGCGAAGTAGTTGGTGTTCTCGATGCCGCCGGCGCACGGCGTGAGGTCGCGCAACTCACCGATCGCGAGCCCGTCGATCAGTCGCGCTGCCTCGTCGAACGAGACCTCGGTGAAAACCGCCATCGAGAAACGGAAAGGTGGCCGATCAGAAATGGAGGACGTTCCAGACGCGCTGGCCGGCGGCGCCGCGCGAGGTGTTCACGCCGGGAGAAAGGTCGCGCGAACCGTCGCCGGTGATGATCTCGTAGCCGGGGGCGCCGTCCCTGGGGGCGACCGTCACCTTCTGCAGCTGGCCGCGCACGCGCAACTCCTCGATGTGGTTGCGCTTGTCGTCGATCACCGTGCGCTTGACGAAGGGCTCGTTGGCCGCCTTGTCGTCGGCGGCCGACGCTTCGAGTTGCGCGTCGCCGCGCGGCGACGGCACGGCGTCCGCGGCGTACGCGGCGGCGGCGCCCAGCGACGCCAGAGCGACCGCGATCCACCTCGGCAACATCGATTCCATGGGCCTCATTCTAGGCCTGACGCCCTCGGACCATCCTTCACAATCGCCCGAATGGTGGACAGGACATTGCTGCTCGTCGACGGTTCGAGCTACCTCTATCGCGCCTATCACGCGCTGCCCGATCTGCGCAGCGCGAGCGGCTTTCCGACCGGCGCGATCCGCGGCGTCGTCTCGATGATGAAGCTGCTGCGCGAGCAATATCCGGCGCTGCACGGCGCCTGCGTCTTCGACGACAAGGGCAAGACCTTTCGCGACGAGTGGTATCCCGACTACAAGGCGAACCGCGCGCCGATGCCGGAAGACCTTGCGGTGCAGATCGAGCCGATCGTCGAGGCGATCAAGCTGCTCGGCTGGCCGGTGCTCACGGTGCCTGGCATCGAGGCCGACGACGCGATCGGCACGATCTCGTGCATGGCGTCCAAGGGGGGCTTTCAGGTCGTCATCTCGACCGGTGACAAGGATCTGGCCCAGCTCGTCGGCGAGAACGTGACGCTCATCAACACGATGAGCAACGAGAAGCTCGACGTCGCCGGCGTCACCGCCAAGTTCGGCGTGCCGCCCGAGCGCATCGTCGATTACCTGGCGCTCATTGGCGACTCGGTCGACAACGTGCCCGGTGTCGAGAAGGTCGGGCCGAAGACGGCCATGAAATGGATCGCCGAGCACGGCTCGCTCGACGGCGTGATCGCCGCGGCGGCGACGATCAAGGGAGTCGTCGGCGAGAACCTGAGGAAAGCGCTCGACTGGCTGCCGCAGGGCAGGCGCCTCGTCACCGTCGTCACCGATTGCAACCTGAGCGGCCACGTCCTCGGCTGGCCCGAGTTCGATTCGCTCGCGTTCGGTGAGATCGACCGGCCGGGGCTCGTGGCCTTCTTCGACCGCTATGGCTTCGGGGCGATGAAGCGCGAGCTCGAAGCCTCGCTCAGGCCTGCGGATGAGGCGGCCGGCGAATCGGCCACGCCGTCAATGACGCTCGACGTGCCCACGTCCGTTCCGAGCGAAGCGATCGTCAAGCACTACGAGACAGTGACGACACTCGAGGCGCTCGACGCGTGGGTGGCGCGCGTCGAGGCGGCCGCACTGACCGGGCTCGATACCGAGACCGATTCGCTCGACGCGATCCGTGCCTCGCTGGTCGGCATCTCGATGGCGGTCGCGCCGGGCGAAGCCGCCTACATCCCGCTGCGCCACAGCTACGCGGGCGCGCCAGATCAATTGCCGGTCGCTGTCGTGCTGGCGCGTCTGAAACCCTGGCTCGAAGACGCCAACGCGGCCAAGGTCGGCCAGAACATCAAGTACGACACGCACGTCTTCGCCGGTGCCGGCATCGCCGTGCGCGGCTACCGCCACGACACGATGCTCGAGAGCTACGTGATCGAGGCGCACAAGCCGCACAGCCTCGAAAGCCTCGCTTTCCGCCATCTCGGTCGCACCGGCCTGAGCTACGAAGACGTGTGCGGCAAGGGCGCCAACCAGATCCCGTTCGCGCAGGTCGAGATCGGCCGCGCGGCGGAGTATTCGTGCGAAGACAGCGACATGACGCTGCACGTCCATCAGGCGCTGATGCCGCGCATCGAAGCGGAGGCGGGCCTGGCGCGCGTCTACGGCGAGATCGAGATGCCGACCTCGGCGGTCCTCGTTCGCATCGAGCGCAACGGCGTGCTCATCGATTCGGCGCTGCTCGCGGCGCAAAGCCAGGAGTTGGCCGAGCGTATGGCCGCTCTCGAGGTCGAGGCCTACGAGATCGCGGGCCAGCCCTTCAACCTCGGCAGCCCCAAGCAGATCGGCGAGATCCTGTTCGGCAAGCTCGGCCTGCCGGTGAAGAAGAAGACGGCGAGCGGCACGCCTTCGACCGACGAGGAAGTGCTCGCCGAGCTCGCCGCCGACTACCCGCTACCCGCCAGGCTGCTCGAGCATCGCGGCCTTTCGAAGCTGAAAGGCACTTACACCGACAAGCTGCCGCTGATGGTGAACCCGACGACGGGCCGCGTGCACACGAACTACGCGCAGGCGGTCGCGGTGACCGGCAGGCTCTCGAGCAACGACCCGAACCTGCAGAACATACCGATCCGCACGGCCGAGGGCCGGCGCATCCGCGAGGCCTTCATCGCGCCGCCGGGCGCTTCGATTCTCTCGGCCGACTATTCGCAGATCGAGTTGCGCATCATGGCGCACATCTCGGGCGACGCGGGGCTGCTCGCCGCGTTCGGCGAAGGCGTCGACGTGCATCGCGCCACCGCCTCCGAGGTCTTCGGCGTCGCTGTGCCCGACGTTTCGAGCGAGCAGCGGCGCTACGCCAAGGTCATCAATTTCGGCCTCATCTACGGCATGAGCGCCTTCGGCCTGGCCTCGAACCTCGGCATCGAGCGCAGCGCCGCGACCGCCTACATCGAGCGCTACTTCGCGCGCTATCCGGGCGTCAAGCGCTACATGGACACGACGCGCGCCGCGGCGGCCGAGAAGGGCTACGTCGCGACGCTGTTCGGGCGTCGCGTCTATCTGCCCGAGATCAACAAGCCCGGCCCCCGCAAAGCGGCGGCCGAGCGCCAGGCCATCAACGCTCCGATGCAAGGCACGGCGGCCGATCTCATCAAGCTGGCGATGATCGCGGTGCAGGATACGCTCGACCGTGAAGCGCGTGCGACGCGCATGATCATGCAGGTGCACGACGAGCTCGTCTTCGAGGTGCCGGCAGCCGAGCTCGACTGGGCCCGCGAGGCCGTGCCGCGCATCATGGCAGGCGTCGCCGCGCTGGCAGTGCCGCTGGTCGCCGACGTCGGGGTCGGCGCCAACTGGGACGAGGCGCATTAGTTGTCGATAGCTTGCAAGGCGTCAACTAGGGCAAGACCTGTTCCCTTCGCGATGCTGCGCCCTAAGCTGCGCCATGCGTGGCGCGAGACGCAAGGGCAGGCCATCGACACACCGCTGCTTCAAGTCGACAAGGTGACCGTCCGCTTCGGCGGCATCACGGCCCTGGACGGTGTCTCGTTCGACGTCGCCGGCGGGCACATCATGGGCTTGATCGGCCCGAACGGGGCGGGCAAGACGACGTTGTTCAATTGCCTGTCGCGCCTCTATGCGTTCAGCGAGGGATCGATACGCTTCGAAGGCCGCTCGCTGCTCGAGACACCGGCGTACGGCATCGCTTCGCTCGGGATCGGCCGGACCTTCCAGAATCTCGCCTTGTTCCGCTCGATGAGCGTGCGCCAGAACGTCATGGTCGGCGGCCACTCGCGTACGGCTACCGGCTACGTCGCCAACGCTTTGCGGCTGCCGCGCGTGCGGCGCGAGGAAGAGCGGCTCGCAGCGCAGGTCGGGCGCCTGATCGACCTCCTCGAACTCGGGCCCGTGGCCGACTTGCCGGTGATGGACCTGCCGTTCGGCACGCAAAAGCGGGTCGAGCTCGGCCGCGCGCTGGCGAGCGCGCCGAAGCTGCTGCTTCTCGACGAGCCGGCGGGTGGCCTCAACCATGAAGAGGTCGAGACGCTGATGGGGCTGCTGCGCCGCATCCGCGCCGAGCTCGACCTCACGATGCTGCTCGTCGAGCACCACATGAACCTGGTGATGCGCATCTCCGACCGTATCGTCGCCCTCGACTTCGGCCGCAAGATTGCCGACGGCACACCCGCCGAAGTGCAGGGCAACGCGGAAGTCATCCGCGCTTATCTGGGCACCGACGCATGACGGCGGCGCTTCTCGAGGTGCGCGGCCTCTCGGCACGGTACGGGCCGACGCAGGTGCTGCACGGCATCGACTTCGTCGTCGCCGAAGCGGGCATCACGACCATCCTCGGCGCCAACGGCGCCGGCAAGACGACGACCCTGCGCGCCGTTTGCAACATGGTGCGCAACGAGGGCGAAGTGCGCCTCGGCGGCACGCGCATCGACGGCCGACCGACCGAGGCGATCGTGCGCATGGGCGTGGCCCACGTCCCCGAAGGGCGCGGCACCTTCATGAACCTGACCGTTGAGGAAAACCTGCGTCTGGGCGCGCATTCGCGGCGCGATCGCACCGAGGTCGCCGTGGATTGCGAGCGCATGTATTTCCATTTCCCACGCCTCAAAGAGCGCCGCCGCCAGCAGGCCGGCACGCTCTCGGGCGGCGAGCAGCAGATGCTCGCCGTCTCGCGCGCCCTCATGCTCAGGCCGCGCCTGCTCCTGCTCGACGAGCCTTCGTTCGGCCTCGCGCCGCAAATCGTCCAGTACCTGTTCGAGATCCTGCGCGCCATCCACGAAAGCGAACGCATCGGCATGCTGCTCGTCGAGCAGAATGCGGCACTCGCCTTGCAACTCGCCGACCACGCGTATTTGCTCGAGACCGGGCGCGTCGTCATGTCGGGCACGGCCGAATCGATCCGCTGCGACGAATCGATCCGCCGCTCGTACCTCGGCTACTAGGCCCTGAAGGCTCCGGCGCCATGAACGTCCTGCTGCATCAGATTCTCTCGGGCCTCGCGACGGGCGGAATCTACGCGAGCGTCGCGCTGGCGCTGGTCATGATCTACCAGGCGACCCAACTGGTGAACTTCGCGCAGGGTGAGATGGCGATGTTCTGCACCTACATCGCCTGGGCGCTGATCCAGGCCGGCGTGCCTTACTGGGGCGCGTTCGCGCTGACGGTCGTCGGCGCCTTCGTGCTCGGCGTCGTGATCGAGCGCGTCATCATCCGGCCGGTCGAGAACGCGCCGATCCTCGCCGTCGTCATCGTCTTCATCGCCCTGCTCGTCATCTTCAACAGCCTGGCCGGCTGGATCTTCACGTACACGATCAAGCCCTTTCCCAGCCCCTTCCCGGAGGAGCCGCTGTTCGGCAACTCGTATGTCTCGTCGCACGAACTCGGCTCGATGGCGATCACGCTGGTCGTGCTGCTGTTGCTGTTCGTGTTCTTTCGCTTTACACCGCTTGGCCTGGCGATGCGCGCGGCGGCGCAAAACCCGGTTTCGAGCCGGCTTGTCGGCATCCGCGTCGGCTGGATGCTGGCGCTCGGCTGGGGCCTGGCCGCGGCGATCGGCGCCATCGCCGGGATGATGGTCGCGCCGACCGTCTTTCTCGAACCCAACATGATGGGCGGCATCCTGCTTTACGCCTTCGCCGGCGCCCTGCTCGGCGGCATCGACAGCCCGGGCGGCGCGGTGCTCGGCGGCTTCATCGTCGGTGTGCTCGAGAACGTCGTCGGCGCCTACGTCGGCACCGAGCTGAAGCTGACGGTCGCGCTCGCCGTGATCGTCGGCGTGCTGGTCGTGCGCCCGTCGGGCCTCTTCGGTAAAGTGCACGTCACCCGGGTCTGACCGATGGAAGCTTCCGCTCCGACCCTCTCCGAAGCCGCGCAACTGCGCATGCGCCGCAACTGGATCGCCCTCGCCGTGCTCCTCGCGCTCGCTTGCGTGCTGCCGTTTCTCGTCGGCAACTACCGCGTGTTCCAGCTGACCCTGGTGCTCGCCTATTCGATCGCGCTGCTTGGCCTCAACATGCTGACAGGCTACAACGGCCAGATCTCGCTCGGTCACGGCGCGTTCTACGCGATCGGCGCCTACACCGCGGCGATTCTGATGGACAAGGGCGGCATGCCGTACTGGGCGACGATCCCGATCGCCGGCGTCGTGTGTCTGGTCGCAGGCTTTCTGTTCGGCCTGCCGGCGCTGCGCCTCGAAGGGCTTTACCTCGCGCTCGCGACCTTCGCACTCGGCGTCGCCATGCCGCAGATCCTCAAGCACCAGAGCCTGGAGCACTGGACGGGGGGCGTGCAGGGCATCGTCATCATCAAGCCCGATCCGCCGGCGTGGCTGAATGTCTCGCAGGATCAGTGGCTCTACTTCTTCACCCTTGCCTGGGTGGTGCTGCTGTTCGTTCTCGCCTGGAACCTGCTGCGCGGGCGCGTCGGTCGCGCGATGGTCGCGATCCGTGACCAGCCGGTGGCGGCGCAGGCGATGGGTGTAAACACGGCGCTGTACAAGTCGCTGACCTTCGGCGTCTCGGCGCTCTACACGGGCGTCGCCGGGGCGCTCGGGGCGATCGCGGTTCAGTTCGTCGCGCCGGATTCGTTCACGATCTTCCTGTCGATCACCCTCGTTGTCGGTGTGGTCATCGGCGGCCTCGCGTCGATCTCCGGCGCAATCTATGGGGCCTTGTTCATCCAGTTCGTTCCGAACCTGGCGGACCAGATTTCGAAGGCGGCGCCATGGGCGATCTACGGGGTCTTCCTGCTCGCGTTTATCTACGTCATGCCCACGGGTGTGGCCGGCTTCATCCGCATGGTCCGGGCCCGGCTGCGGCGCCGGCCCGGCGCGTAAACACCAGTGTGCTTGTGGGAGCGTTGCCGGCAATATGGCGGTTCTGGTTTTCCGAGAAGTATTTCCTGCTAGCCATGGAGAAAGCATCATGAAGCATCTTTCCCTTCGATCCGTTCGCTGGTTCGCGGCATCGGCGGCGCTGGCGGCCCTGTGCTTCGGCCAGAACGTCCTTGCGCAGGCGGCCAAGTACGGCCCCGGCGCCTCGGCGACCGAGATCAAGCTCGGCCAGACCATGCCGTATAGCGGCCCGGCTTCGGCCTACGGCACGATCGGCAAGGTCGAGACGGCCTACTTCAAGATGATCAACGACAACGGCGGCATCAACGGCCGCAAGATCGACCTGATCAGCCTCGACGACGGCTACAGCCCGCCGAAGGCGGTCGAGCAGGTGCGTCGCCTGGTCGAGCAGGATGAGGTGCTGGCGCTGTTCCAGACTCTCGGCACGCCGTCCAACTCGGCGATCCACAACTACGTCAACGCCAAGAAGGTGCCGCACCTGCTGCTTGCGACCGGAGCCACGAAGTGGGGCGATCCGAAGAACTATCCGTGGACGATGGGCTTCAACCTGAGCTATCAGTCCGAAGGCCAGATCTATGCCAAATGGCTGCTGAAGAACAAGCCGAACGCGAAAGTCGCGGTCCTGTACCAGAACGACGACTACGGCAAGGACGTGCTGAAGGGCGTGAAGGACGGTCTCGGCGCTGCTGCCGCGAAGATGATCATCGCCGAGGCGACCTACGAGGTCACCGACCCGACGATCGATTCGCAGATGATCAAGCTGCAGGGCTCGGGCGCCGACACCTTCATCGACATCACGACGCCGAAGTTCGGGGCGCAGGCGGTGCGAAAGGCCTACGACTCGGGCTGGAAGCCGCTGCATATCCTCAACAACGTCAGCGCCTCGATCGGCTCGGTGCTGGTGCCGGCCGGCGTCGAGAAAGCGATTGGTGCAATCACGGTCAGCTACTACAAGGACCAGAACGATCCGCAATGGAAGGACGACCCGGCGATGCTCGAATGGCGCGCCTTCATGGGACGCTACTACCGCGAGGGCGACCCGAAGGACCAGAGCAACCTCTACGGCTATCTGGCCGCGCAGATCATGGTGCAGATCCTGAAGCAATGCGGCAACGACCTGACCCGCGAAAACGTGATGCGGCAGGCTGCGAACCTGAAGAATTTCAAGCTGCCACTGTTGCTGCCGGGGATGACGATCAACACCAGCCCGACTGACTTCTTCCCGATCCAGCAGGCGCAGCTCGAGCGCTTCAACGGCACGCAGTGGCAGCTGTTCGGTGAACTGATCGGTACCGACGCCAGATAGCGCTCAGCGGTTGCCGACGCCGCGCGACGCCTCTGCGGGCGGCGCCGGCTCTGTCATCGATATGTCGCAAAAGGTTCATAAACTCACTGGATGACGCAGACCGTCGAAGCTGCGGTGGCCGGCATGCCGCCGCTCCTGAATCGCGAAAGCGCAATCCTCGAATTCAACCGGCGGGTGTTGGCGCAGGCCCGCCGCGACGACGTGCCGCTGCTCGAGCGGCTGCGCTACGTCTGCATCGTCTCGTCCAATCTCGACGAGTTCTTCGAGGTGCGCTTCGCCGACAACCTCGAGGCCTCGAAGCGCCCGGGCACCGGGGTCGGTGCCGCCGACATCGAGGCGCTGGCCGCCGCCGTCCATGCCCTCATCGTCGAGCAGTACCGCGTCTTCAACGACGAGGTGATGCCGGCACTCGACGCCAGCGGCATCCGGATCGTCAACCATGCCGACCGCAGCGACGTCGAGCGGCGCTGGGTCCGGCGCTTCTTCGAAACCGAAGTGAGGCCGCTGCTCGTTCCGGTCGGCCTCGATCCGGCGCATCCGTTTCCGCAGGTCGCGAACAAGTCGCTGAACTTCATCGCCCGTCTCGCCGGCAAGGACGCGTTCGGCCGCCGTAACACCGTGGCCATCGTTAAGGTGCCGCGCGTCCTGCCGCGCGTCATGAAGCTGCCCGGCGATGGTTCGCGGCAGGCCTTCGTGCTTCTCACGAGCGTGATCCGGGCCCACCTGGGCGAGCTCTTTCCCGGTCGCGAGGTCGAGGCCTTTTCGCAGTTCCGCATCACGCGCGATTCCGATCTAGAAGTCGATGCTGACGTGAGCAACCTGCGCCAGGCACTTCGCTCGGGCCTGACGACGCGGCACTTCGGCCAGGCCGTGCGGCTCGAGGTCGTCAACACCTGCCCGGCCGAGCTCTCGCAATTCCTGCTGCGCCAGTTCAACCTCGGCGAGACGGCACTGTACAAGGTCAACGGCCCGGTCAATCTCGTGCGCATGAACGAGCTGATCGATCTCGCCGATGCGCCGGCGCTGCGCTTCGCGCCCCTCGAGCCGGCATGGCCGGCGAGCTTGGGCCGCCAGCAGTCGATGTTCGACCGCATTCGTGCCGCCGACCTTCTGCTGCACCAGCCATTCGAATCGTTCGAGCCGGTCGTGCAGTTCCTGCGCGAAGCCGTCTACGACCCGGCTGTGCTCGCGATCAAGCAGACCATCTATCGCGCCGGCAGCGAGTCGCCCCTCATGGACCTGCTCATCGAAGCGGCGCGGCGCGGCAAGGAGGTGATGGCCGTCGTCGAACTGCAGGCGCGCTTCGACGAGGAGGCGAACATCAACTGGGCCGAGCGCCTCGAGGCCGTCGGTGCTCAGGTCGTGTACGGCGTCGTCGGCCTCAAGACACACGCCAAGCTGCTGCTGGTGACGCGGCGCGAGGACGGGCGCCTCAAGCGCTACGCGCATCTCTCGACCGGCAACTACAACCCGCAGACGGCACTTCTCTACACCGATCTTGGCCACTTCACGGCCGATGCCGATCTCACGGCCGATGCCGATGCCGTGTTCCAGCAGCTCGCCAGCCTCGGCCGCACGCGGCCTTTGCGCGCCATGCTGCAGGCGCCGTTCACCTTGCACAGGCAGATGCTTGCCCACGTCGGCCGCGTTGCCGAGGCGGCGGCGGCAGGGCTGCCGGCGCGCGTCGTCGTCAAGATCAACGCCCTGACCGACGTGCCGCTCATCGAGGCCCTCATCGCCGCGGCACGCGCCGGGGCGGCGATCGACCTCGTCGTGCGTGGCGCCTGCATGCTGCGGCCGGGGGTCGCCGGCGCGACCGAAGGCATCCGCGTGCGCTCGATCGTCGGCCGCTTCCTCGAGCACTCGCGCGTCGCCTATTTCCGCTGGGGCGAAGGCGACGACGACGAGGCGCTGTTCCTGTCGAGCGCCGACTGGATGGGCCGCAACATGTACGGCCGCATCGAGGTGGCCTGGCCGGTGCGCGACGCCAAGCTGCGCCAGCGCGTCATCGACGAGTGCCTCGTCCCCTACCTGTACGACGGCCTCGACGCATGGACGTTGGCCGTCGACGGCAGCTATAGCCCGACGCCGGATGCCAAGTCGATGCAGGGCGAGTCGGCACAGCAGGCGCTGATCCGCCGCTACGCAGGGCGCGAGCCGGTTCGCTGACGCTGACGGGATCGACGGATGGACCTCATCTTTTGGCGGCACGCCGAAGCGGCGCTCGAAGGCGAAGGCGACGACGCTCTCGAGCGCCCGCTCACGGCCAAGGGCGAGCGCCAAGCCGAGCGCATGGCGGAGTGGCTGAATCGCCGTCTCGCGCATTCGACGCGCATCCTCGTCAGCCCGGCCTTGCGTTGCCAGCAGACGGCCAAGGCGCTGGGCCGGAAATTCCGCACCGCCGCCGATCTCGCGCCCGGAGCGAGCCCGGAGGTGGTGCTGCACGTCGCGCGCTGGCCCGATGCAGGCGAACCCGTGCTGGTCATCGGTCATCAGCCAACGCTCGGCCTCGCCGCATCGCTGGTACTGACCGGCGTCGCCCAGGCGTGGTCGATCAAGAAGTCGGCGGTCTGGTGGATTCGCCATCGTCCGCGCGATGACGAGGGCCAGGTGATCCTGCAGGCCGTGCAGTCGCCTGATTGCCTCTAGAGCGAAGCGACGCTCAACGTCGGCTGCAGCAGACCCGTCTTCGACCAGGCATCGACTTCCTCGCGCAGCAGGTGCAGGGCGCGCGGATGCGACGCGGCCCAGGCCGGCTTCAAATCGATGGCTGGCGGCTGCCCGCTCGCGATCAGGGTGATCGCGCCGGGGTCGATGTCGTCGCGGGCGTGGCAGACGATGACGGCCAGGCGCAGGCAGAGCAGGTGCAGCGCGAAGGCGTGTTCCTGCAATCGCGGCTCGAGCTTGCGCAGGCCGCCGCGCTGGCCGAGCACGAGATCGCCGATGCGCCGAAGCTGGCTCTGCGAGAAGCCGGCAGCATCGACGTGGGCGAGCACGTAGGCGCTGTGCCGGTGATGATCGTGATGCGAGATCATCATGCCGATCTCGTGCAGGGCCGCGGCCCAGCGCAGCTCGCGCCGCGCTTCGGCACTCGGCCGGGGCTGCAAGCTGGCGACAAGCGTCGCGGCGGCGCCGGCGACGCGCGAGGCTTGCGCCACGTCGACCATGAAGCGGCGCTGCAGCTCGCGCACCGAGGCTTCGCGGATGTCTTCGCCGCTGGCCGCGGCGCGCCGCTCGGCGGCATCGCGCGCCGCCAGATCGAAGATCACGCCCTGGCGCAGCGCGCCGCGCGCCGGGCGCAGTTCCTCGATGCCGAAGTTCGAGGCGAGCGTGTACAGGATCGACAGGCCGCCGCCGATGACGGCGCGCCGGTCGTCCTTCAGGCCGGGAAGCGCAAGGCGATCGGCGCTGCCCGCCTCGAGGCAGCGCTCCATGAGCCAGCGCAGCGCCTCGGGCGTGACACGACCGTCGCTGACGCCGCTCGCGGCAAGCACCGCCGAGACGGCGCCGACCGTTCCCGACGAGCCGAGCGCCTCGCGCCAATGGCGCGGCGCGAAGGGCTCGAGCGCTTCCTCGAGCTCGGCGCCGGCGGCGACCTGGGCATCGCGAAAGGCGCGATCGCTGAATCGCCCGCCGGGGAAGTACTTCATCGACAGGCTGACGCTGCCGACCTGGAACGACTCGGCGCGCTCGGGCCGCGTGCCGCGGCCGAGGATCATTTCCGTCGAACGGCCGCCGATGTCGATGACGAGCCGTGACACGTTCGAAGGCTGCAGGCGGGCGACGCCTGCATAGATGAGGCGTGCCTCCTCGCGCCCCGAGATGATCTCGATCGGCCGGCCGAGGACCGTCTGGGCGCGGGCGAGGAAGGCATTGCGATTCCTCGCTTCGCGCAGCGTCTGCGTCGCCACGGCGCGCACCTGGTTCGGCAGAAAGCCTTCGAGCCGCCGCGCGAAGCGGCCCAGACAATCGAGGCCGCGCCCGGCCGCGTCATCGCCGAGGAAGCCCGCAGCGTCGAGGCCGCCACCGAGGCGGACAGTTTCCTTCAGGTAGTCAATGCGGCGATAGCGCTCGCCGGCGAGTTGGCCGATTTCGAGGCGAAAGCTGTTCGACCCGATGTCGACGGCCGCGAGCTGCCCCGGCCAGCGCGGCTCGCTCTCGTCGCGCGACGACGTTGCGGCATCCATGCGCACATTGTCGGCGCTGGCCCTGCGTGACCCTGGCCGCGCTTTTCGGGCGCGGACTTCCTAGAATGCGATCCCCTCGATCGATCACAAGGACTGTCGCGATGTTGCGTACTGATCTCGACAACGTGCCTGCGCACGCTCCCGCGTCTCACGACTTCGCCGCCGCCGTGCAACCCGTGGCTTCGACCACGATCACCACCGATGCGACGGGGCTCGTCGCCGGCGAGGTGAGGATTCCCGCCGGCGACATCGAGATGCCGGCCTACCGGGCGATGCCTGCCGGCGGCAGGGCCTTGCCTGTCGTCATCGTCGTTTCCGAGATCTTCGGCGTTCACGAGCACATCGCCGACGTGGCCCGGCGCTTCGCGAGGCTCGGCTATCTCGCCATCGCGCCCGAGCTCTTCGTCCGCCAGGGCGACGCGAAGGCGGCCGTCGACATCGACACGCTGTTCGCGACCATCATCTCGAAGGTCCCCGACGCGCAGGTGATGACCGACATCGACGCCGGCGTCGCCTGGGCCGGCAAGAACGGGGGCGACCTCGCCAAACTCGGGATCACCGGCTTTTGCTGGGGCGGCCGAATCACCTGGCTCTATGCCGCGCACAGCCGTGCCGTCAAGGCAGGCGTGGCCTGGTACGGGCGGCTCGCCGGCGTGAAGAACGAGCGGCAGACGGGCCATCCCGTCGACGCGGCGGCATCGCTGCACGCCCCGGTGCTGGGCCTCTACGGCGGCGCCGACGCGGGCATTCCGCTCGACACCGTCGAAGCGATGAAGCTGGCCCTGGCCGCAGGCAGCGCCGCCGCGAAGCGCTCCGAATTCGTCGTCTATCCCGAGGCAAAACACGCCTTCTACGCCGACTACCGCCCGAACTACGACCCGGCCGCCGCCGCAGACGGCTGGCATCGTTGCCTCGACTGGTTGCGCGCCAACGGCGTCGCATGACGCTNNTGAGCCTGTCGACCGGCGTGCTTCTCGCGACGGCGCTGCTCGGCATCCTGCCCGAGGCTTTCGAGAGCCAAGCCAGCCCGCAGGCCCTGTTCGGCACGCTGCTCGGCGGCCTGATGTTCTTCTTCCTGCTCGAGAAAGCCGAGCTCTACCGGCACAGCCATCACTACAAAGGCGACGAGCACCATCATCATCGCGGTTTCGATCGGCGGCAGGCCGGGCGTTGCGGCTGGAGCGTCATCCTCGGCGACAGCATCCACAACTTCTGCGACGGCATCATCATCGCCGCCGCCTTCCTTGCCGATACGCGTGTCGGCAAGGAAGGCGGCGCTGGCCATCATCGCCCACGAGATCCCGCAGGAAGTCGGCGACTACATCGTTCTGCTCAACGCCGGCTTTTCCCGTGGCCGCGCGCTCTTCTTCAACGCCTTCTCGGGATTCGCCGCGGTCATCGGCGGCGTCATCGGGTACTTCGTCGTCGGGCCGTGGCAAGGGATGCTTCCCTATCTCCTCGTGATCGCGTCGAGCAGCTTCATCTACGTCTCGGTCGCCGACCTGATTCCGCAGCTTCAGCATCGCCTCACGCTGAAGGAGACGGCGGCGCAGCTGCTCTGGGCTCTTCGCGGGTCTCGGCATCGTCGTGCTCGCGATCTCGCAACTGCACCAGCATTGACTGCGTTCGGCACCCGAATCGGGTGCCGACGGGACCCATCCGCGCCTGAGCGAGCAAGGGCGCGGCCGGGCATTCGCCCACGGCTTTGTGCGCTCGATCGCGCAGGCGCGTTTGCTTCAGCGAATGACGAGCACCGGGATCTTCGTGTGCTTCAGCACGTCCTGCGTCTCGCTGCCGAGGAACAGAGAAGCGAGGCCGCTGCGCCCATGCGAGCCCATGACGAGCAGGTCGCAGCCGGCCGTCTCGGCGCGCTCGACGATCGCTTCCCAGGGCTGCAAGCCTTCGATCGTGACGGCGTGACAGACGACGCCGGCGGCGTCGCAGGCGTCGATCACGGCGCGGACGTGACGCGCCGCGGCCCGCTCCTGCGCGTCGAAGAATTCCTGTGGTGGCGCCGGCTGCATCTCGGCGACAGCGCCGTAGGGAAACGGCTCCTTGACGCAGATCGTGTCGATCTCGGCGCCGAGCGCCTTGGCGAGGCCGACGCCGGCGGCAATCGCCCGGGCCGTGATCTCGGAGCCGTCGGTGGGAACGAGGATGCGCTTGTACATGGTGATGATCTCCTGCAGGCCGCCGGTCCTCATCTTCGCACCATGGCGCAGCGCCGTCACCGGCGCAACATGGCCTTTATCCGCGGGCGATCGGTCGCGCCGGGTCGGACGACCATTCGCTCCAGGAGCCCGGATACAGACGCGATCCGTGCAGTCCGGCGTGTTCCATCGCCAGGAGGTTATGGCAGGCGGTGACGCCCGAGCCGCACGAATGGATGACTTCGCTCGCCGCACGCCCGCCGAGCACCGAGGCGAACTCGCCGCGCAATTGCTCGGCCGGCTTGAAGATTCCGCCTGGCGCGAGATTCGCCGCGTGGAAGCGATTGAGGGCGCCGGGAATGTGGCCGGCGACGGGGTCGATCGGCTCTTTGTCGCCGCGAAAGCGCTCAGGCGAGCGGGCATCGAGAAGCGCGGTGCGGCCAAGTCGCGACGCGAGGCCGGCCGCATCGACGGTCGCGGCCAGAGCCGGTCGCTCCGGATAGGCCGGCGCCGGCTTCGCGACGCCGGGCGTCGTCGACGATTCGCCGGCGGCGCCGAGCCAGGCAGCGAAGCCGCCGTCGAGCACGGCTGCCGGCGCGTGGCCGAGCCAGCGCAGCATCCACCACAGGCGCGCCGCATACATGCCGCCTTGCCGGTCGAGCGTGACGACCTGCCCGCCCGGCGCGATGCCCAGGTCGCCGGCGGTGCGCGCGAATGCGGCCCGCTCGGGCAAGGGATGACGACCGTTCCTGCCGCTCTTCGTCGCGCAGAGGTCGCGGTCGAGATGGACGTAGAGCGAGCCCGGAATGTGCCCGGCGGCGTAGCTGCGCTCGCCGGCCGCGGTGTCGCCGAGATCGAAGCTCGCCTCGAGCACGATCGGAGGCGAGTCGCCGGCCATGAGCGAGCGCAGTGCCTCGGCGTCGATGAGGGTGTCGAAGGTGCTTGCGGTCATACGGTGTTGGGTGGATCGCCGATATCGGCGACGCTGCCTCGGCTGCGAAGCAAAGAGGCAGAGAGGCCGGCGGCGGCGATCAGAAGCATGCCAGCCGCGGCGAAGACCGTCACGCGATCATCGAAGAGCAGCACGCCATAGGCGAACGACCAGGCGATGCCGAGGTACTGGAGGCTGGCGTTGACGAGCGTGCGGCCGGTGCCGTAGGCCCGCGTCATCATGAGCTGGGCGACCGTGGCCAGCGTGCCGACCGCGAGCAGCAGTGCCGCGCCGTTCCAGCCGTGGCCGTGCATGCCGGTCCAGCCGAGTGTCAGGGCGCCGACACCGCTGAGCGAGAACCAGAAGACGATGCGGTATTCGGGCTCGTCGATGCGGCCGAGCGCGATCACCTGGAGATACGTGGTCGCGGCAATGACGCCCGAAAGCAGGCCGGCGAGGCCGTACCAGAGCTGCTGCGCGGCAATCGTCGGGCGCAGGATGAGGAAGACGCCGCCGAAGCCGACGAGCACGGTCGCGATCAGGCGCCCGTCGACACGCGAGGCGCCGAGCGCGATCGCACCGCCGACGAGGAACAGCGCCATCCACACCGACGACATGTAGTTGAGGGTCATCGCCGTGGCGAGGGGCAGGTTGCTGATCGCGTAGAACCAGAGGCACAGCGACACCACGCCGAAAAGGCTGCGCCAGAAATGCATCGCCGGCACCGGCGTCGCGACCGTGCCGCCCCGCCAGCGGGCCAGCACGAACATCATCGCGGCCCCGGTAAGGCCGCGGTAGAAAACGATCTCGCCGGGCCGTATTGGGTCGACGCGCGCTTGACGCAGACCCCCATCGTCGCGAACAGGAACGAGGCACAGACGATGAGCCAGGGGGCGGACATCGGCTCCCGCTCAGCTCATGGCTCGTCCATACCACTCGTGGAAGCGCTGCATGCCGTCTTCCATCGGGCTCTGGTACGGGCCGCGATCGTCGTCGCCGCGCTCGACCAGGGCGCGCCGGCCGGCGTCCATGCGCACGGCGATCTCGTCGTCCTCGGCGCAGGTTTCCCAGTACGCCGCCTGCTCCGCCTCGACGAACTCGCGCTCGAAGGCGTGAATCTCCTCGGGGTAGTAGAACTCGACGACGTTGAGCGTTTTCTGCGGCCCCTTCGGGTAGAGGGTCGAGACGACGAGCACGTGCGGGTACCACTCGACCATGACCGCGGGGTAGTAGATCAGCCAGATCGCGCCGTGGCGCGGCACCAGGTCTTCGAAGCGGCCCTTGCGATAGGCGAGCACCGCGTCGTGCCACTTGCGGTAGGCCGCCGAGCCGGGCTTGGCGAGCCCGTTCTTCGGGCCCACGGTCTGCACCGAATAGTCGGCACCGAACTCCCAGCGCAGATCTTCGCAGGTGACGAACTGGCCGAGCCCGGGATGAAACGGCGCGACGTGATAGTCCTCGAGATAGACCTCGATGAAGGTCTTCCAGTTGTAGTCGCACTCGTGCAGCTTGACGCTGTCGAAGGCGTAGCCGGTGAAATCGAGATCGCCGTGCGGGCCCAGGGCCGCCAAGTCGACAGCGACGCTTCGCTGCGAGCCCGTCTTCGGTGCCTCGAAGATCATGCCGTTCCAGGTTTGCACCGGATAGTTGGCCAGGGCCAGGCACGGGTCGTCGGCGAAGTGCGGCGCACCGATCAGCTCGCCCTTGAGGTCGTAGGTCCAGCGGTGCACGGGACAGACGATGCTGCTGCCGCTGTTGCCGCGGCCGCGCAGCATGATCGCCTGGCGGTGCCGGCAGACATTGGAGACCAGCTGCACACCTTCGGCCGTGCGCACGAGCGCGCGCCCGTCGCCTTCCTGAGGCAGGGCGTGGAAATCGCCGACCTCGGGGACGGCGAGCTCGTGGCCGGCGTAGCGCGGGCTGCGAGCGAACAGCGTCGCGATCTCGCGCTCGTAGAGCGCGAGATCGAAGTAGCTGCGAACCGGAAGCTGCGAATGGCTGCGGGCGAATGCTTGCGCAGAAACGCCCTGGTCGGACATGGCGACACTTCCTCCAAAAAGCGATATCGAAGCCGACCGGATCGGCGAAAGGGCGGCTCGAGAGCCGTCTTTCCGAAGGGATGCGGATTGTACCCAGCGGCCGCTTCCGCACGCCTCGGTCCGGGGCCGAAGCAGCCCGTCGTTTCACGGCACGCGTGGGTCGGCCATGCAGGGACTTGGGGGCAGGCCGGCTGACTACAATCGAGGCTTTGCCGATATCGAATGACGACCGCCACCGAACCCGGCCCGAGCGCGCCCGTTCCCGCGAACTACGAGGCGGCACTGGCCGAGCTGGAATCACTCGTCGCCTCGATGGAAGGCGGCCAGCTGCCGCTCGAGGGCTTGCTCGAAGGCTACCGCCGTGGCAACGAGTTGCTGCACTACTGCCGGGCCCGGCTCGAGGCCGTGGAGCAGCAGGTGAAGGTGCTCGAAGACGGCCAGCTCAAGCCGTGGCCCGCGACATGAATTTCACTCAGAAGGGCGCACCGGCCGGGCGCCGGGCCGCCCCGAGCCCGGCCGGCCTTGCAGGCCGCGGCGTTGCGGGACGAAACGCCTCCTCGTGGCGTCCATGCCGGCGCGGGTCGGCAGGGAGCCGCGGCACTCGGCCCCCTCGGGGGGCAGCGACCGAAGGGAGCCCGGGGGCTGCATGAAACGCGACGCTTTCGACACCTGGTCGCTCGGCGAGCTCGATGCCGTCGAATCGGCACTCGATGCCTGGGTGCCTGCCGACGCGCCATCGGGCCTCGGCGACGCCATGCGCTATGCCGTGCTCGACGGCGGCAAGCGGCTGCGTCCCTTGCTCGTGTTGGCTGCTGCCGAGGCCGTCCACGGCGAGCGTGAAGCCGCCCTGCGCGCGGCCAGCGCCGTCGAGCTGATCCATGCCTATTCGCTGGTCCATGACGATCTGCCATGCATGGACAACGACGTCCTGCGTCGAGGCAAGCCGACCGTTCACGTTCGATTCGGCGTCGCGCAGGCCATGCTCGCTGGCGACGCCATGCAGGCGCTCGCCTTCGAAGTGCTGACACCGGAGTCGAGCGTGGTCGCGCCGGCCCTGCAGGCGCGTCTCTGCGGCCTGCTCGCCCGTGCCGCCGGCGACGCCGGCATGGCCGGCGGCCAGGCGATCGACCTGGCGAGCGTCGGCCTGCGGCTCGACGAGCGGGCGCTGTGCGACATGCACCGGCGCAAGACCGGCGCGCTGCTCAAGGCCAGTGTCCTCATGGGCGCGGCCTGCGGCACGTCGAGCCCGGCGCAGTGGCAGGCGCTCTCGGCCTACGGCGAAGCGGTGGGCCTCGCGTTCCAGGTGGTCGACGACATCCTCGACGTGACGCAGGCATCGGCGACGCTCGGCAAGACCGCGGGCAAGGACCTCGATCACAACAAGCCGACCTACGTCAGCGTGCTCGGCCTCGACGCGGCGCGGCATCGTGCCGACGAGCTGCGCCGGGCGGCTCGGGCGGCCCTCGGAGCGAGCGGCCTCGGCAACGTCCGAAGCCTGCTCGTGCTCGCGGATCGCGTCGTCGATCGCGAAAGCTGAAGAACCACGATGGGCAAGTTGCTCGACTCGATCGACACGCCGGCCGATGTGCGCCGCCTCTCTCGCCCGGAGCTGAAGCAGCTCGCTGCCGAGTTGCGTGAGTTCGTCGTGCAAAGCGTCTCGCAGACCGGTGGCCATCTCTCGTCGAACCTGGGCACGATCGAGCTGACGATCGCCCTGCACCACGTCTTCGACACGCCATACGACCGCATCGTCTGGGACGTCGGCCACCAGACCTATCCGCACAAGGTGCTGACTGGCCGCCGCGACCGCATGTCGACGCTGCGCCAGCTCGGTGGCATTTCCGGTTTCCCGCGCCGCGACGAAAGCGAGTACGACACCTTCGGCACGGCGCACTCGTCGACTTCGATCTCGGCCGCGCTCGGCATGGCCGTCGCGGCGCGCATGAAGGGCGAGTCGCGCAAGTCGGTGGCGGTGATCGGCGACGGCGCGATGAGCGCGGGCATGGCATTCGAGGCGCTCAATAACGCCGGTGTCTCGCATGCCGACATGCTCGTCGTCCTCAACGACAACGACATGTCGATTTCGCCGCCGGTCGGCGCCCTGAATCGGTATTTCGCACGCCTGATGAGCGGCAAGTTCTACGCCGCCGCGCGCGACACCGCCAAGACGGTGCTGAAGAACGCGCCGCCGCTGTTCGAGTTGGCGCGCCGCTTCGAGGAGCACGCCAAGGGCATGGTCGTGCCGGGAACGATCTTCGAGGAGTTCGGCTTCAACTATGTCGGCCCGATCGACGGCCACGACCTCGATTCGCTGATCCCGACGCTCGAGAACCTGCGCCACTTGAAAGGCCCGCAGTTCCTTCACGTCGTGACGAAGAAGGGCTACGGCTACAAGCTTGCCGAAAACGACCCCGTCAACTACCACGGGCCCGGCAAGTTCGATCCGGCCGTCGGCCTCGTCAAACCGGCGACGCCGCCGAAGATGACCTTCACCCAGGTCTTCGGCGAGTGGCTGTGCGACATGGCGGAAAAGGACGAGCGTCTGATCGGCATCACGCCGGCCATGAGCGGCGGCTCGGGCATGCTTGAGTTCGAGAGGCGATTCCCCAAGCGCTTCTTTGACGTCGGCATCGCCGAGCAGCACGCCGTCACCTTCGCTGCAGGGCTCGCGTGCGAAGGGCTGAAGCCGGTGGTCGCGATCTACTCGACCTTCCTGCAGCGTGGCTACGACCAGTTGATCCACGACGTCGCGATCCAGAACCTGCCGGTGGTCTTCGCCCTCGACCGCGCCGGCCTCGTCGGCGCCGACGGCGCGACCCATGCCGGCGCCTACGACATCGCGTACCTGCGCTGCATCCCGAACGTCAGCGTGCTGACGCCGGCCGACGAAGACGAATGCCGGCAGGCGCTCTACACCGCATTCATGCAGGACCATCCGGTGGCCGTGCGCTATCCGCGCGGCAGCGGCGCCGGCAAGCTGCCGCAAGCGGCGATGACGGCGATTCCGTTCGGCAAGGGCGAGATTCGCCGCGAGACCTCGAAGAGCGCGGCCCAGCCGGGCAAGCGCATCGCCATCCTCGCCTTCGGTACCGTGCTGTATCCGGCGCTCGCGGCCGCACAGACGCTCGACGCCACCGTCGCCAACATGCGTTTCGCCAAGCCACTCGATGTCGCGCTGGTGACTGAGCTCGCGCGCCGCCATGATGCAATCGTCACCGTGGAAGAAGGCTCGATCATGGGGGGTGCGGGCAGCGCGGTGCTGGAAGCGCTGGCCGAGGCGCGCATCGAGGTTCCGGTGCTGACGCTCGGCCTGCCCGACCTCTTCAGCGAGCACGGAGACCCGGCCAAGCTGCTCGCCTTGTATGGGCTCGACGCCGCCGGCATCGAGCAGTCGATCCAGCGCCGCTTCGGCTCGACGCCCACGCTCATCCCTTCCCCCGTTCGCAACGCGGTTGGCCTTTGATTGGCACAATCTGCACATGAGACTCGCACGCTTGCGTCGTTCGCTGCCTTCCGAGGGGGCGCGCATCGCCCTTGGGGCGGCCGGGTGGGCGCCGCCATGACCAATCTGATCGACGCGCTGCATATTCCGGATACCCAGTCGGCGCCCGACGATCGCAAGCTCGCGATTCAGCGGGTCGGTATCCGCGGCGTGCGCTATCCCCTGCAACTCAAGATCGAAGGCGCCGTGCTGCCGACGGTCGCCGAGTGGGCGTTGGACGTGGCCTTGCCGGCCGAGCAGAAGGGCACGCACATGTCGCGCTTCGTCGCCTGGCTCGATGCCTTGGGCGAGCCCGTCGACGCGAACGTCCTCAGGCGCGAGGCGGCCCGCATGCTCGTACTGCTCGGTGCCGAAGAGGGCCGCGTCGAGGCGAGTTTCCCGTTCTTCCTGAGAAAGCGCGCCCCGATATCCGGCGTCGCCAGCCTGCTCGAATACCAGGGCCGCCTCGTTGCAGAGACGCGTGCCGGCGCGACGACGACCTGGGCCGAGGTCGTCGTTCCCGTCAAGTCGCTCTGCCCGTGCTCGAAGGAGATCTCCGACTACGGTGCGCACAACCAGCGCTCGCACGTCACGATCCGCGTCGAGCTGCTCGCCGGGATCTCGTGGCGCGAGCTCGCCCGCTTCGCCGAGGATGCGGCGTCGAGTGAGATCTGGTCGTCGCTGAAGCGCGCCGACGAGAAATGGATCACCGAGCGGGCCTACGAGAACCCAAAGTTCGTCGAAGACATGGTGCGCGACGTCGCGCTCGCCCTCAACGCCGACGCGCGCGTCGGCCGCTACATGGTCGACGTCGAGAACTTCGAGTCGATCCACGCGCACAGCGCGGTCGCGCGCATCGAGCGCTAGGGCTTGCCGCCTCGCCCGAGTGGTGGCGAAGGCGAATGCGTCGGCAACCCTCTGACGCCGCGTGACTTCAAGGCATCGCGCAACAGGTACTCGACCTGCGCGTTGCTGCTGCGCAGCTCGGCCGCGGCGAGGCGCTCGATCTCGCCCCAGAGGGCGGGGTCGATGCGCAGCAGGAAGGCTTTCTTTTCGGGGCTCGCCATCGCCGGCGATCCATGAGGGCCGTGCGCGCTCCTTCAGGCGTAAAGCGTTCCGGTGTTGACGACCGGCGTCGCGGCATGGTCGGAGCAGAGGACAACGAGCAGGTTGCTCACCATCGCCGCTCGCCGCTCGTCGTCGAGCTGGACGACGCCGCGCTCGGCCAGGCCGTTGAGCGCCATCTCGACCATGCTCACTGCGCCGGAGACGATCTTCGTTCGCGCCGCGATCACCGCTTCGGCCTGCCGCCGGCGCAGCATCGTTCCGGCGATCTCCGGCGCGTAGGCGAGGTGGGTGAGCTTGGCGTCAACGACGACGATGCCGGCCTGCGCGAAGCGCTGCTGCAGCTCGTTGCGCAGCGCCGCCGAGACTTCCTCGGTACCTGAACGCAGGGTCACCTCGTTCGGGCTCGTTGCGCCCGGCTCCTCGAAGTTGTCGTAGGCATAGCTGAGGGCAAGGTGGCGCAGCGCCGATTCTGTCTGCGTCAGCACATGGGCATGGTAGTTCTCGACGTCGAAGCTCGCCTGCACCGTGTCGTCGACTCGCCAGACGACGGTCGCGGCGATCTCGATCGGGTTGCCGCGCTTGTCGTTGACCTTCAGCTTCTCGCTGTTGAAGTTGTGGGCACACGCCGAGATCTTGCGCTTCGTGTAGAACGGATTGGCCCAGCGCAAGCCGCGCTCTCCATCGGTGCCGCGGTAGCTGCCGAAGAGCAGCAGCAGCGCCGCCTGGTTCGGCTGCAGCATGTACAGGCCGCCCAGACACCAGAAGGCGACGAGCACTGCGACCACGAGCAACGCCAGCGTCGGGCCCCTTGGGCCTGCCACCACGAGCCCGGCGGCGACCAGGAGAAAGATGAGCCCGACTGCGACGTAGATGAAGCCGCTTGCCGTCGCGGCCTGCCGTTCTTCCGCCGATTGCATCGTCATGACGTGCTCCTGAAGGATTCGCTTCGACTCGCTAGCATCTTTGCTTCCGATGTCAAAGTGATATCACTTTAGTAGCAAGCTGGCAGCCCTGTCAAGCTTCCTGGGCGGCATCGATGCCGATGAGCGCCGGATCGCCGCGGCCCAGGCGCAGCAGCACCGGCGCGTCGCCCGTGAGGTCGACGACGGTGGTCGGCCGCATCGGGCAGGCGCCCGCATCGACGATCGCCTGCACCTCCTTCTCGAAGCGGGCGCGGATCAACTCGGGATCGTTCATCGGCTCGGTTTGACCAGGAGCGATCAGCGTCGTCGCGAGCAGCGGCTGGCCGAGGAGATCGAGCAGCGCGCGTGTCACCGCGTGATCGGGAACGCGCAGGCCGATCGTGCGACGCGACGGGTGCGAAACGCGCCGCGGCACTTCTTTGGTCGCTTCGAGGATGAAAGTGAAAGGTCCGGGTGTCGCCGCCTTGAGCAGGCGGTACTGCTTGTTGTCGACGCGGGCATAGCTCGCCACTTCGGAGAGATCGCGGCAGAGCAGCGTCAGGTGATGCCGGTCGTCGACGCCGCGAATCCGGCGCAGCTGCTCGGCGGCCGCCTTGTCGTCGAGGTGGCAGACGAGGGCGTAGCTCGAGTCGGTGGGAATCGCCGCGACGCCGCCGCCGTGCAGGATCTGCGCCGCCTGCTTGAGCAATCGCTGCTGCGGATTGGTGGGATGGACTTCGAAATACTGGGACATGCGCCGATTGTCGGCGCCCGGGGAAGAGTCAGGCGGCGAGGTGGATTCGCGCTTCTAGCGCTTCCCACACCGGTGCGAGGCCGGCCGGCAAGGGCGGCAGGCCGCCGAGATCGATCCGGCTTTCCTCGGGGCTGTGGAAGTCGCTGCCGCGCGAAGCGAGCAGGTCGAACTCGCGGGCCGCGTCGGCATAGCGCGCCGCGTCGGCGGCACTGTGCGCGCCGGTGACGACCTCGACGCCGCGGCCACCGAGCGCCTTGAACTCGGTGAAGAGCGCGTACTCCTCGGTCGGCGTGAACTTGTAGCGCGCCGGATGCGCGATGACGGCGATGCCGCCGGCATCGGCGATCCAGCTCACCGCGTCGCGCAGCGTCGCCCAGCGGTGCGGCACGAAGCCGGGTTTGCCTTCGACGAGGAAGCGGCGAAACACCTCCTGCGTACTGGCGCAGGCGCCGCATTCGACGAGGAAGCGCGCGAAGTGCGTGCGCGAGATGAGATCGGGGTTGCCGACGAACCGCAGCGCGCCTTCGTAGGCGCCGTCGATGCCGACCTTGGCGAGCTCGTCCGACATCTCGTGCGCACGCGACTCGCGACCGCCGCGCGTCGCCTTCAGGCCGGCGGCAAGCCGCTCGTCGTTCGCGTCGAAGCCGAGGCCGACGACGTGCACCGTGACGCCCGCGAAAGTGACGGAGATCTCCGTACCGGTGAGGTAGGACAGGCCGATCGCGAGAGCAGCGTCGCGCGCGCGCTGCTGGCCGTCGATCTCGTCGTGATCAGTCAGCGCCCACAACTCGACGCCGTTCGCCTTCGCTCGCGAGGCGACGGCTTCGGGCTCGAGCGTTCCGTCGGAGACGGTCGAGTGGCAATGGAGGTCGGCGTTCATGGCGATCGTCGTCGCATCATAGTTTGGCGCCGACGTCGCGGAGATCGTTTCGTCGGCGGGCCGAGATCGATCCGGCCATGTCTTCGAGGCCGCGCACGCTGTGGGCGACGAGTCGGACGGACGACGGGGTCAGGCTGAAGGCGAAGTGGCGCTTCGCGGCGGCTCCGCGGCGACGACGATCATCTGCAGCCGTTCATTGCCGTTGTAGCTGTCGAGGCCGAGCCGATAGGCCATGCGGACGCGCCCTTCGACCGGCTCGACGCGGCCGAACCAGATCGCATCGCGTACGGTCCCGTTGAGACGCACGGCGAGCTTCAGGTGCTTCTCGCCGACGAGCCGTTGCGAGACGACGTCGACGTTGTCGCAGAAGACCGGCGCCTCGAACGCCGCGCCCCAGACCTCGCGCTCGATCAGGCGCACCGTGTCGGCGCTCCAGTGCTTGGCAGGAAGCGGCCCGTCGGTGGCCACGCTTCGCGCGGCCGGCGCCGCGCCGAGGCTTCGTGCAGCCCCGTGCAGGGCCATTCGAAAGGCGTCGAGATCTTCCAGGGCGATCGTGCAGCCGGCGGCCATCGCGTGGCCGCCGAAGCGCTTGAGGAGCAGCGGCTGCTGCTTGCTGACGAGATCGAGCGCGTCGCGCAGATGCAGGCCTTCTACCGATCGGCCCGATCCCTTGAGCTGCCCGTCCTGGCCGAGCGCGAAGACGAAGGTCGGCCGGTGCAGCCGGTCCTTGAGGCGCGAAGCGATGATGCCGACGACGCCTTCGTGAAAGCCGGGATCGAAGATGGCAAACGCGGGCTCGACGGCGCCGGCCGCGGCCAGGGCACGATCGACCAGCGCCTCGGCGTCCTCGCGCATGCCGGCTTCGAGCTTGCGCCGCTCGCGGTTGATCGCGTCGAGCGTGGTCGCCAGTTCGTGGGCGCGCGCAATGTCGTCGGTGAGCAGGCATTCGATGCCGAGGCTCATGTCGGCCAGGCGCCCGGCGGCGTTGAGCCGGGGGCCGACGGCGAAGCCGAAGTCGGCGGCGCTGGCCTGGCGCGGGTCGCGCCCCGCCACCGCGAACAGCGCGGCGATGCCGGGCTGCATGCGGCCGGCGCGGATGCGCCTCAAGCCCTGGCCGACAAGGCAGCGGTTGTTGCGGTCGAGCCGGACGACATCGGCGACCGTGCCGAGCGCCACGAGGTCGAGCAGGGTGTCGAGGCGCGGCTGGTTCTCGAGGTTGAACTCGCCGCGCTCGCGCAGCTCCGCGCGCAGCGCGAGCAGCACGTAGAAGGCGACGCCGCAGCCGGCGAGGTGCTTGCTCGCGAACGTGCAACGCGGCTGGTTCGGGTCGACGATCACGTCGGCCTCGGGCAATACGACGCGGCCGTCGACCTGTGCCGGCAGATGGTGATCGGTGACGATGACGCTGAGCCCGTGTGCCGCCGCGTGTGCGACGCCTTCGAGGCTGGCGACGCCGTTGTCGACGGTGATGAGCACGTCGGGCGCCGCCGTCTCGATCGCCAGGTCGACGATCGCCGGCGTCAGGCCGTAGCCGTGGACGCGCCGGTCGGGAACGACGTAGGCCAGATTCGCGGTATCGGCACCGAGCATCTTCAGCCCGCGCAGGATCACGGCGCAGGCCGTCGCGCCGTCGCAGTCGTAGTCGGCGACGACGCAGATACGGCTGGCGGCGCCGATTGCGTCCGCGAGCAGGCTCGCGGCTTCGGCGGCGCCGAGCAGGCCGGCCGGCGGCAAGAGCTTCGTCAGCGAGTCTTCGATCTCGTCGGCGCCTTTGACGCCGCGCGCCGCAAAGAGCCGCGCCAGCAGGGGATGAACGCCGGCCTGCTCGAGCGCCCACGCGGCGCGTGGCGGCACGTCGCGCGTTTCGATCGTGATGGGTTCGCTCGCCATGGGTCGATCAAAGACTCTCGAGAACGGCGTGCGGCTCGGCGCCGCGCCACCGTGCACGCAGGCGCTCCCACAAGGGGCGGCGCTGCCCTTCGAAACGTAGCGCCGTGCGTTCGCCGCAGAGCGTGAGCGCAATCGGTTCACCGCGTTCCGCGCGGGTGAGGAGTGCCGCGATGACGCTGGCGTCGAGTGCGTTCCAGGCTTCGGCCCACGCCGCCCAGTCGCCGGCCAGCAGCGGCGCGCGAAGCGATGCCGCGATCTCCGGTGATGCCGCCGCCTCGGCCGGTTGCGCGCGGCCGCAGCCGCTCAGCCAGATCGAGTTCACGACGGGCTCGTCGCGCTCCTCCCGCGCTTCGTTGACGGGATGGACGTGAAAGACAAGCTGCACCTCGCTTTGCAGGCGGCGAAGGAGGCGGCCGACGGCGGACGCGTCGTCGCCGAGCCAGGCATCGACGCTGCGCCCGATCGCCCGGTCGAGCGACGCGGTTGCGAACCCTTCAAGGTCGACGCGGCCGATGTACCAGCGCGACGCACTGCCGAACGCCATGGCGAAGCCAACGCTTTCGAAGAGGCCGCGAACGCTCGCGAAGAGCTCGTGCGATTCGGCATCGGCCAGACAAAGATATGCCGGGTCGGTCATGAGGACGTGGTCGCGGCCGAGCTGCCAGTGTGCCGGCGTGACGAGTCCCCAGGCCTGCTCGCCGACGCCGAGACCATCGCCCGCGGCGGTATGCGCGGCGAATGGGAGGCAGCCGTCGCCGCCGTGCCAGCCGCTGGCTGTGGCAAGCGCGCGCTCGTGCGGCGGCGAGAAGCTTGAAGCCTCGCCCTCGTTGCGCGCCGCGGGCGAGAGCATGGGGAGGAGCCGGGCGAGGTTCGGCAAGGCCAGATCGCGCAGCACGTGCCGGCAGGCCTCCGACGTGTCGGAAGCGAAAGGAACGAGCAGGTGCATGAACGACGATTATCCGAGGCGAGCCTTCGACCACACTGCGCCGCCGACGCACGCTGCTCGGGTAGCATCGCTGCCGCATGAACTGGCCCTATGAACTGCAGATCGGCTGGCGCTACACGCGAGCCGGGCGGGCCGGGCGCAGGAACGGCTTCATCTCGTTCATTTCCGGGGTCTCGATGCTCGGCATCGCCCTCGGCGTCGCCGCGCTCATCATCGTCCTCTCGGTGATGAACGGCTTCCAGAAGGAAGTCCGCGACCGCATGCTCTCGGTCGTCGCGCACATCGAGGTGCTCGATGCCGACGGCGCGGCGCTGCCGAACTGGAACGCCACCGCGGCCGAGGCGCGCAAGAACCCGCAAGTCATCGGTGCTGCACCCTTCGTGGCGTCGCAGGCCCTCATCGCGCGCGGCGACGACATGCGCGGCGTCGTCGTCCGCGGCATCGTGCCGAACGAGGAAGCGACGGTCACCGATCTCGCGGCGCAACTCCGGGACACGACGCTCGCCCGGCTCGTCCCGGGAACCTGGAGCATCGTCCTCGGCATCGAGCTGGCGCGTTCGCTCGGTGTTCACGAGGGCGACAAGGTGACGATTGTCCTGCCCGGCGGCCAGATGACGCCGGCCGGCGTCGTGCCGCGGCTGCGCCAGATGACGGTGGTCGGCACGTTCGATGCCGGCCACTACGAGTACGACAGCGGACTCGCGCTGGTCAGCCTCGAAGACGCGGCCAAGCTCTTTCGCGTCGAAGGCCCAACCGGCATCCAGCTGCGCCTGAAAGACCTGAACCAGGCGCCGCTCGTTGCCGCCGAGCTGTCGCGAAGCCTCGGCCCGAGCGTCACCGTGCGCGACTGGACCAGCACCAACCGCAACTGGTTCGCCGCGGTGCAGGTCGAAAAGCGCCTGATGTTCATCATCCTCACGCTGATCGTCGCCGTCGCCGCGTTTAACCTCGTCTCGACGCTCGTCATGACGGTGACCGACAAGCGCGCCGACATCGCGATCCTGCGCACGCTCGGCGCGACGCCGCGCTCGGTGATGTCGATCTTCATCGTGCAAGGCGCCGCCTCGGGAGTCATCGGCACGCTCGCCGGAGTCGTGCTCGGGCTCGTCGTCGCCTACAACATCGACATCATCGTCCCTGCGATCGAGCACTTGCTGCACACGACTTTCCTGCCGAGCAGCGTTTACCTCATCAGCCGCATGCCGAGCGATCCGCAGCAGGGCGACATCGTGCCCATCGTCGTTATCTCGCTCGTCCTCGCTTTCGCCGCGACGCTGTATCCGAGCTGGCGTGCCAGCCGCCTGCAGCCGGCCGAGGCGTTGCGCTATGAATGAGGCGAGTGCAGCGAGCGGCCCGGTCATCGTCGCCACGGCATTGCACAAGCGCTTCGTCGAGCGCAGCGGTTCGACGCGGCTCGATGTCCACGTGCTGCGCGGCATCGATCTCGCCGTCCAGGCGGGGGAGACGCTCGCCGTCGTCGGTGCCTCGGGCTCGGGCAAGAGCACCTTGCTGCATCTGCTCGGCGGCCTCGAAGCGCCGACCAGCGGCACCGTCCTTCTCTGCGGCCGCGACTTCGCGACGCTTGACGCTGCCGAGCAGGGCCAGTGGCGGAATCGCCATCTCGGCTTCGTCTACCAGTTCCATCACCTGCTGCCCGAGTTCACGGCGCTCGACAACGTCGCCATGCCATTGCGCATCCGCCGTTGGCCGAATGCCGAAGCGCGTGAACGTGCGGCCGAGGCGCTAGGCCAGGTGGGCCTCGGCGAGCGGCTCGCGCATCGGCCGTCGCAGCTTTCCGGTGGCGAGCGCCAGCGCGTCGCGATCGCCCGCGCCCTCGCCGGCGCGCCGGATTGCGTCCTCGCCGACGAGCCTACGGGCAACCTCGATCGCGTCACCGCCGACAAGGTCTTCGCGCTGCTCCTCGATCTGGCGCGGCAGCGCAACATGGCCTTCGTCCTCGTGACGCACGACGAGACGCTGGCCGCGCGTTGCGACCGGAGGCTTCATCTCGTGCAGGGGCAGCTCGCCGCCTGAAGACGCCGGCGAACGCGAGGCGATGCGCTCAGCTGCCGGCGCAGGCGACCTGGTGGTACGGAAACTCGGCGCGGCGCAGCTCGCCGTTGCGATTGCCTTCGATCCAGGCATACATCTCGTTGTCGCCGGCGCGGCGATAGCCGATCTTCTGCGGGAAGGCGTGCTTCGCGTTCTCGAAGACGACGCTCGAATCGGTGAGCGTCGAGGCGTTGAAGATGACCGCCGCCCGCCCCGAAGGGTGGACCTCGAAGGCAAGATGGTCGCCGTCCTGGCGGATCATCATGAACTCGTAGCCGACGAGGTTCGCACCCTGGACGGTACGGCTGGTTCCGATCATGGTCTTGCCGCGCGGCGCCATCCACTGTTCCTCGACGGCGCGCTCCTGGTTCACCATCGCCCAGCAGCCCTGCATCCAGGCGAGCTTGTGCGGTTGCATGGCCTGCGCGGAGGCGAGCGCAGGCGCGGCGAGGCAGGCGAGCGAAAGCAATATCGGCGTGGTCTTCATCGGAACTCCGTGGCTTGCATCGTCGCCGCGCACGGCCAGCCGGCGGCGAACAAAGGCAAGTCTGCCTCGCGCCCCACGGCGCGGCAAGGCCGCCGCCGCGGCACTTCGTCTGCTATTGCGCACTTCGTGCCGTGTAGTGCGGACGCTGCCTGCGTTGACCTCCCAAGCTCTTGTGCAGCAGTCCTCGCGCATCAGCCGGACGTTCGCGTTCGGCCCGAGGCGGCTCGCTCGAGGATCAGCTCCCACAAGGCCTTCGGGCGAGCGTAGCGGTTGACAATGCGCTCTTCCAGTTCGAGCACGCGCCAGCCCTCGGCGAACAAATGCATCACGGCGTCGCGATCGAAGAAACGCTTGGCGACGCCATCGACGCGATAGGAGTACTCGCCGATGTGCGGATGCCCGCGTCCTGGAGCAGGAACCTGCCGCTCGAGACGCGGGCGCGGGCCCGTACCAGCGATTCTGCCGATAGGTTGATGCCGACGATGGCGTGGCGGGCGCTCGCGAGCACGGCGTCATCGCTTCCTTCACCGCAGCCGAGCTCGAGGAGGGCTCGCCTGCCGGCGCGCTCGGCGGCGAGCGGCAGCCAGCGGCCGAGCTAGGGGTCGACTTGCGCTGGCGAGCTCACCGCGTCATGCGCGAACCCGAGGCGGCGGTGAACAGGCCGAGGGCGATGAACGTCGCGGCCGTGAGGTAGCGTCCCCCCACCCGGCCGCGCCTGGTGCCGACGAGGGCGGAACCGGCGAGGCTCGCGGCGAGCACGTAGGCCGTGTCCGTTATCGCGGCGACGAGCACGAAGATGCCGCCGAGCATCGCGCCCTGGCTTGCCGCCGACTTTGCCGGATCGATGAACTGCGGCAGGAAGGCGGCGAAGAAGAGGGCGGTCTTCGGATTCAGCAGCGCTACGAAGACACCGTCGCGAAAGATACGGCCGAGGCGCGGCGCCTCGAAGCGCATCGGCTCCCGCGCCGTCGCCGGGCGGCGCAAGGCCTTGAGGCCGAGATAGATGAGATAGGCCGCGCCGGCGTACTTGACGATCGTGAAGGCGAGTGACGACACCGCGAAGAGCGCCGCGAGACCGATCGCCGCGCCCAGCGCGTTGCCGAGGTTGCCGAGGGCGACGCCGGCCACCGATGCAAGGCCGGCGGCGCGGCCCTGCGCCAGCGTGCGGGCGACGATGTAGACGACACCCGGGCCCGGCGTGACGGCAAGGACGAGAGTAGCGAGCACGAACGCGATCAGCATCGGCGAGGCGGCAGGCAGAGGAGGCGATTCATGGCGTGCGCGTCGGCGTTCGCGACGATGACGAATCGGCCCATGCGATCTCCCGGGTGCTCGAGCGAATTGCCATTGTGCGGGCGGAGAAAGAGGAAGGGCCGGAGCGTCGAAGCGGTGCTCGATCAAGCCGCCGACGGCACGACGCCGGCACACCCGGCGCAGATGCACGCCACGTCACGGAACTCCGCGGGCACGCGTTCGAGCAGCGCCGGGCTGAACGAGGTGCCTTCGCACCAGCAACGCTGGGCGAAGCTGCCTGAGCTCGCGGCAACGCAAGCATTCGGGCCGCCGCACAAGGGGCAGGCACGCCCGGGTGACGGCTCGGCGCTTGCACCCGCGGTCACGCCGCTGCGCTCCTGCACCCGCTCCGCCCGCCTATCGTTTCGGTTTGCCGTTGCGCTGGTACTCGGCCCACAGACCCTGGCACTGTCGACTCAGCGGGCTCGATGCCGAGGGCGATGCGCTCTTGGCGGCGGCACGCAGAATGCGCTGCTTCTCCGCTTGGTAGGCGGCGCCGCTTCGTACCTTCGCGAGTCTTGCAAGCGACTTGTCGTCCGGCTTGATTCGCCAGAGGTTCAGATAGGCCTCGTCGCCGTGGCCGCGCATGTCCGGGAATTGCGACTCGCATTTCACGTAGCTGACGTCGTAGCGGGCGAGCGGCTTGGCGTCGAACACGCGCGCGTTCGCCGCGGTGCCAACCAGAGACAGGGCCAATGCGGCGAAGAAGGCAACGGAGGTACGCATAATGAGAGCATAGGCCATTGCCGCGGGACGGGGCAATGGATCGAGTTTCAGAGGAGAAACGGTACGAGGGCCGCCACGCGCTCGCTGTACGCTTGGTACGTGCCGGCGAATTGCTCGCGCATCCAGCGTTCCTCGATGCGCAGCTTGCGCCACAACGCCCCCAAAACCAGGGCAACGGCGAGCAGGCCTCGCCATTCTCCGCGGGCGATCGCGGAGCCGATGAAGGCGAGCAGAAGCCCCGTATAGATGGGATGACGAACGATGCTGTACGGGCCGCCGGTGATGAGCTCGTGCCCTTCCTTGACGGTGACGATGCCGCTCCAGTTCCTGCCCAGATGCACGCGCGCCCAAACGGCAAAGACAAGACCCGCCAGGGTGACCGTAGCGCCCGCCCAGAACGGCCACGCCGCAAAAGGCAGGAACCGATCATCGAGAACGGGAACCGGAACGCTCGGCAGCCACAGAAGGATCACAGCGAGCAGGAGCGGCAAGATGTGCAGAAGCCGTGAAGGCACCGACTCGCGTCGCGTCGCGGCCTTGACGTTGCCGGAGAGCGCCCACCAGTAGGCCGCCCAGCTCAGCCACAGCACGGGGAACAGAAAGCGATACAGGAGAGTCATTCGAAACGGCGCTGGCGCCCGAGTCGTGCGGGGTCTTTGGTCCGGCTGCCATCGTACCGTGGCAGATCGTCGGCGATTTGATCCCGGGGTGGACGCAAGCCGAC
>PLZH01000086.1:15949-46893 GCA_003152055.1 Burkholderiales bacterium | reverse complement strand
GGATAGTTTCCCATCATCTCGACCCACGTGAGCACCACGAAGTTGAAGCGGCCCCAGAGGCGCGACGCCGCCTGGAAACAGAACGTGGCGACGAAGGCGAGGATGGCCGAGTCGCCGGCGAGCGAATAACGGTTTGTCTGCCAAGGTGCCGCGACGTCGAAGTGGCGCAGCAGCAGGCCGGCGACGATGGGCGCGGCGGCGAGGCGAAGCGCGTTCTCCTGCATGGCGCTCTTGGCCCAGAGCAGGCTGACGACGCCGGCGGCGACGAGCAGTGCGCCGCAGAGCCAGAGCAGGCGGTTCTGCAGCCGATAGGGATTGGGCAGCTCGAGCCGCTTGGATTCAGATCCGTACTCGTAGGCCGTCACTTGTTCCGTGTCCTGCTTGCCGCTCGACGGCAAGTCTAGGGCCTGTTAACGCGACGGGCGGGTTCGCGTAGGCTAGAGCTCGCCCGGTACTGCGCCGCAGGAGTCCGCCATGTCTTCGTCTTCGCCTTCATCCGCTCTCGCCGATCCGCTGGCGGCCCCCGGGCTCGTGCCGTTCGCCGACCTGACCGTCGAGGTCGGCGCGCCGATCGAGATTGGCGCGGTGGCAGCCGGGTTTCGCCGCGTCATTCCCATCATCGGCGGCACCTGCGCGGGGCGCGACTGGAAGGCGCGAGTGGTTCCCGGCGGCGCCGACTTCCAGCTCATCGCCAGCCCGACGATGGCGCGGCTCGAGGCGCGCTACGTGCTCGAGACCGAGGCTGGCGAGTTCATCTATGTCCACAACGACGCGGTCCGCACGGCGCCGCCCGAGTTGATGGCGCGGCTCGTTTGCGGCGAGGCGGTCGATCCGCGGCAGGTGTATTTCCGCTGCGTGCCGCGTTTCGAGTGCGCGGCGCCGGCGCTGGCCTGGATCGGCGAGCGCGTCTTCCTCGGCACGGGCCTGCGCCGGCCGAGCGAGGTGGTGATGCGGTTTTTCGAGGTCAACTGAGGGCCTTGCCGCTGCCTACCCGCCGATTCGTGCGGAATGTCACGCCCGGGCAGGAACTCAAGACGGGCCGGACGTTGCCGATAACTCCGCTATCCGCGTGTGCCTTTCGCTTGCGCGGCGCAGCATCGTCATGAAGGCAGCCACCCACACGCATGTGATCGACGTCCAGGCGCTTCGCGTCGGGATGTTCGTGCATCTCGACGTGGGCTGGATGTCGCATCCGTTTCCGCTCAGCAGCTTTCGCATCACTTCGCCGACGCAGGTCGCGACGATCCGCTCGCTCGGCCTCGAGCGTGTGCGCTGGAGCCCGCTGCAGAGCGACCGGGAGGCGATCGAGCCCGACGATGCGCAAGGCTCGCCGCCGGGGCCGGCAACCGCGGCGAACGATCCCGATGGTCCGGACGCCGCCGCGGCCGCGCCCGACGCACCCGACGCCGTACCCGGCAAGATCGACGCCGGCGGCGAGCCGGCTGCGTCGGCCGAAGAACGGGCCCGCGCCGAGCGCCGACGCCGGCTCGATGCCCAGCGCGAGTCGCAGAAGACCTGCGAGCGACAGTATGGCGAAGCGTCGCGCGCCTGCCGGCAGACGATCGAACTCGTCGCCGGCCGCCCGCGTGAAGCCAAGATACAGGCCGAGGCACTGACGCAGGCCCTCATCGACAAGATGATCGGCGACCAGGAGATGTGCATCCGCATGCTGACCGAAGGCGCGGCCGACAAGGCGTCGATGCACGCGATGAACGTCGGCATCGTCTCGCTGCTCATGGGCCGCTGCTTCGGTTTCGCGCCCGACGAGATGCAGGACCTCGGCGTCGGCGCGATGCTGCATGACATCGGCAAGCTCGACCTGCCGCCGCGCATGCGCTGGCGCGAAGACAACTTCTCGCCGAGCGAGGCGCGGGTCTACGAGGAACACGTCGAGCTCGGCCTGGTGCAGGCACGGCGCATGGGCCTTTCGCCCGGGGCCGCGGCGGTGATCGCGCAGCACCACGAGCACGCTGACGGCAGCGGCTTTCCGGCGCAGCTCAACAGCGATCGCATGACCATGGCAGCGCGCATCGTCGCCCTCGTCAACCGTTACGACAACCTGTGCAATCCGCGCCTGCTGGCCAAGGCGATGACGCCGCACGAGTCGCTCTCGCTGCTCTTCGCCCAGGGGCGCAGCAAATTCGACACCTCGATCCTCGGCGCTTTCATCAAGATGATGGGCGTCTATCCGCCGGGCTCGACCGTGCAGCTCACCGACGACCGCTATGGCATGGTCGTCGCCGTCAATTCCTCGCGGCCGCTGAAGCCGAGCGTCCTCGTCCATGACGGCGGCGTGCCACGCGAGGAAGCGCTCGTCCTCGATCTCGAGCTGAGCCCGGGACTCGGCATCCGGCGCAGCATCAAGCCGCAGCAGCTGCCGCCGACGGCGCTCCAATACCTGGCACCGGCGCAGCGCGTCGCCTATTTCTTCGAGCCTGCGGCTCCCGTGGAGACATGCGAATGAGCCCGGTGCCGGACCGCCCCGAGCCGGGCTCCGCCCCCTCGGGGGGCAGCGCAGCGGCGCAAGCCGCAAGCGTGAGGGGCACCATGAACAATCCGCTGCCGGTCGACCGCTTCAATGTTGCCGATGCGGCGCGGCGGACCTGGCCGCAGCTCATCGAGTCGATGCTCGAGGCGGTCTGCCTCGTCGAGCCGGAGGGCCTGCGCATCGTCGCGGCCAACGAGGCGGCCGGCGAACTGCTCGGCGTCACGCCTGCAGAGCTCGTCGGCCGCGACATGCACGAGCTGGCCGCGACGCCCGAGGACGAATGCTTCTGGCGCGAGGTCGCCGAAGGGGCAGGGGCGGGCATCGTTTCCGAGGCATTCGTGAACCGGCCGGGGGCGCCACCGGTGCCGGTGCTGCGCCGCGTCAGCCGCATCGAGCCGGCGCCGAAGACAGCGCTCTACGTCGTCGCCCTGCGCGACCGCAGCAGCGAGGTGCAGGCCCTACGCCATCTCGAGTCGACGCAGGCGGAGCTGCAGGCGACGCTCGAATCGATCAGCGACGGCGTGCTCGTCACCGACATGTGCGGCCACATCGGCAACTTCAACCGGCGCTTCGCCGCGATCTGGAATGTTCCCGAGGAAATGCTGCTCCTGCGCGCCGCCGACGAGATCTTCGACTGGATGCGCAGCCAAGTCGCCGATCCGCGCGAATACATGCGCCGCCTCGCCGACATCGACGCCGCAGAAATGATGCAGGCAACCGACCGGATCGAGCTTCGCGCCGGCGGCTACCTCGATCGCGTGACCCTGCCGCAATGCAGCCGCGGCCGGCCGGTCGGACGCGTCTTCACATATCGCGACGTGCGCTGACTTTCGCGGCTCGTTAAAGTTCGGGGTTCGAGAAGGAACCCGAACCGATGTCTGCGATTGCCGGAGCGCTCGAACAACGCCTCGAAAAACTGACCCTGCCGCTGGCGGTCGTGCTGCCTGGCGGGCAGCGCATCGGCCCGGTTGACGCTGCAGTGACGGTGCGGCTGAAGGAGCTCGTTCCCCTCACCCACATCATCACCGGCCAGATCGGCAAGGTCGGCGAAGACTACGTCGAAGGGCGCATCGACATCGAAGGCGGCATGCGCGAGCTGATGGCGATCGGCGCCGAGCTGATGCCGGGCGATCCGACCGACGCCAGCGTCGTCGGCCCGACGCCCATCGGATGGCTGCGCCAGCTCATGTACCTGGCCCGCTCGCGCGCCCTGCACAAGCCCGAGGCCGATGCGCGGCAGGTCCAGTTCCACTACGACGTCTCGGACGATTTCTATGCGCTCTGGCTCGACCCGAAGCGGGTCTACTCGTGCGCCTATTTCCGCGACGCCGGCATGTCCCTGGCGAAGGCCCAGGAAGCCAAGATCGAGCACATCTGCCGAAAACTCATGCTGAAGGAGGGCGAGCGCTTTCTCGACATCGGCGCCGGCTGGGGCGGCCTGCTGCTCTGGGCAGCCGAGAACTACGGCGTTCGGGCGCGCGGCATCACCCTCAGCCGCAACCAGCATGCGCACGTGAACCGCCTGATCGACGAGCGCGGCCTGCGCGGCCGCGTCGTCATGGACCTGCTCGACTACCGCGATCTGCCCGAAGGCGAGCTCTACGACAAGATCGCCTCGATCGGCATGTTCGAGCACGTCGGCCGGGCCCAGCTGCCGAGCTACTTCGCGAAGATCTTCCGCCTGCTCCGCGCCGGCGGCCTGTTCCTCAACCACGGCATCACCGCCGGCGGCACGCGCAACCACCAGCTCGGCGCCGGCCTCGGCGACTTCATGGAGCGCTACATCTTTCCGGGCGGCGAGCTGATGCACGTCTCGCACGTGCTCGAGGTGACGAGCGAATCCGGGCTCGAGACCGTCGACATCGAGAACCTGCGCCCGCACTACTCGAAGACGCTCTGGGCCTGGAGCGACGCGCTCGAGGCGCAGCTCGACGCGGCGCGGGCCCTGACCTCCGAAACCACGCTGCGCGCCTATCGCCTCTACCTCGCGGGCAGCGCGGTCGCCTTCGAGCGGGCCTGGATCTCGCTGCACCAGATGCTCTGTGCCCGGCGCACCGGCGACGTCGGCTCCGGGACGATGACCGGCGCACAATCGGCCTTCCCTTTCAACCGCAGCTACATGTACCCCGCTGCATGACATCAGCGATGCACTACGTGTTCAAGTCGAAGGCGGACGCCGATCTCATCATGATGCAGCCTGCGGGCGACCAGATCCTGACCTCCATCGGCAAGACGCCGGCGCCGCAGGGGATCATCGAGGCGAAGGCGATTCCCGCTGCGATGCGCGCGCTGAACGAAGCGATTGCCGTCGAGGATGCGGCGCACCGCTCCGATCCGGCCTTCGAGGAAGACGGGCGCATCGAGCGTATCGGCCTGCGTCAGCGGGCCTGGCCGATGCTCGAGATGATGAAGCGAGCGGTTGCCGAGAACGCCGACATCGTCTGGCACATCTGAGGCGGAGGCGAGGAGGATCGCGCAATGAAGCTCTGGAGCGACAGCTGGGCGAACGGCGAGCGCATTCCGTCGCGCTATGCCGCGGGCAGGATCGACACGCCCGAGGGCGTGACATTCTCCGAGAACCTGAGCCCGCATCTGGCCTGGAGCGAGCTGCCTGCCGGGACGAGATCACTTGCTCTCATCTGCCACGATTTCGACGTGCCGAGCCGCGGCGACGACGTCAACCAGGTTGGCCGCGAAGTGCCCGCCGACCTGCCGCGCGTCGACTTCTTTCACTGGGTGTTCGCCGACCTGCCGGCCGGCGCGACGAGCCTTGGCGAGGGAGCGTTCAGCCGCGGCTTCACGGCGCACGGCAAATCCGGCCCCGCGGTGACCGTGCCCGGCTTCGCCAGCGCTCGCCAGGGCATCAACGACTACACCGGCTGGTTCGCCGGCGATGCGGCGATGGCCGGCGATTACTTCGGCTACGACGGCCCGTTTCCGCCATGGAACGATTCGCTTGTCCATCACTACGTGTTCACGCTCTACGCCCTCGGCGTCGGCCGGGCGCCGATCGAAGGCCGCTTCGGCGGCGCGGAGTTGCGCCGTGCGATCCATCCGCACGTGCTCGGCGAGGCGACGCACTCGGGAACCTATACGCTGAACCGGCGCCTGCTGGCCTAGGGCCTGTTGATCCTTCCGTAGCGTCGACAGGCCCCAGAGCGCGTTGCCGCCGCATGCCCTCCGATTCGCAAGACGCGCAGGTGACGCGCGTCGTCGCGATCCGTCACGGCGAGACGGTATGGAATGCCGAAATGCGCATGCAGGGACAACTCGACACCGTGCTGAGCGGGCGTGGCCGCTGGCAGGCCCGGCGCGTCGCCGAAGCGCTGGCCGGCGAGGGCATCGAAGCCGTCTTCGCCAGCGATCTGGCGCGCGCCTTCGACACGGCGCAGGCCATTGCCGATCGGATCGGTCTCGACGTCGAGACCGATCAGGGATTGCGCGAACGCAGCTTCGGCGTATTCGAGGGCTACACGTACGCCGAGATCGGAGCGCGCTGGCCCGCCGAAGCAGCACGCTGGCGGCGCCACGAGCCGGACTTCGGGCCCGACGAAGGCGAGACCTTTCGCGACTTCAGCGTCCGTGCCGTGGCAGCGGCGACTCGCATCGCCGCGAGCCATGCCGGTCGGTCGATCGCGTTCGTCACCCATGGCGGTGTGCTCGACTGCCTCTATCGCGCCGCGTCGAACGTCCCGCTCGACGCACCGCGCTCGTGGCAGCTCGGCAACGCGGCGATCAACCGGCTTCTCTACACGCCGCGCGGTTTCACGCTGGTCGGCTGGAGCGATACGGCGCATCTCGAAGGCGAGGCGCCGCTCGACGACGGCAGCGAAGGCAGCGCGGCCACGACGGCGACGAGCGCGAGGCCCGGATGAACCGAGCCGACCGGCCGGCCGTGGGCGACAGCGTCGACGCGATCGAGACGCCGGCGCTCGTCATCGATCTCGACGCGATGCAGCGCAACCTCGCGGCGATGGCCGCCTTCGCCCGGGCCCATGGCGTGCGCCTGCGCCCGCACGCGAAGATGCACAAGTGCGCCGCGATCGCCGGGCTGCAGATGGCAGCCGGCGCGGTCGGCGTGTGCGTGCAGAAGACGAGCGAGGCCGAAGCGCTGGCCGTAGCCGGCGTCGCCGACGTGTACATCACGAACGAGGTGATCGATCGTCGCAAGCTCGAGCGCGTCGCGGCGCTGGCGCGGCGGATCCGGCTGGCCATCGCCGTCGACTCGGCCGAAGGCGTCGATCGCCTGGCCGAGGCGATGCGTCGCGTCGGCGCGGCGATCGAGGTCTTCGTCGAGATCGATGTCGGCCAGGGCCGCTGCGGCGTGGCGCCGGCTGCCGCCGGCGCGCTCGCGCATCAGGTCGTCTCGCACGCGCCGCCCGAAGGGGGCCTGCGCTTTGCCGGCCTGCAGGCCTATCACGGCGGCGCCCAGCACCTGCGCGGCGCCGCCGAGCGCGAGGCGGCATCGCATCACGCGGCGGCGCTGGCGCGGGCGGCGCAGGCGAGCATCACCGCCTCGGGCATCGCCTGCCCGCTCGTCACCGGCGCCGGCACCGGCACCTTCGCCTTCGACGCCGCGAGCGGCGTCTGGGGCGAGTTGCAGACGGGCAGCTATCTCTTCATGGACCGCGACTACGCCGACAACGCGCCGAGCCCCCAGGCGCCGCGCTTCGAGCACGCGCTCTTCGTCAAGAGCCAGGTCATGAGTCGAGGCGCGGCGCACGCCGTGATCGACGCCGGCCACAAGTCGCACGCGATCGATTCGGGCCTGCCCCGCGTCTGGGCGCGCGAGCTCGAATACGGCAACGGCGGCGACGAGCACGGCATCCTGCGGCCGAAGCCCGGCGCCTTGGCGCACGACCTGCCGCAGCTCGGCGAGACGGTCTGGCTCGTGCCGGGTCACTGCGACCCGACCGTCAACCTGCACGAGCGTTATGTCGCGGTGCGCGGCGGGCTCGAGCGCGGCATCGTCGAATCCGTCTGGCCGATCGAAGCGCGCGGCTGCTTCGCCTGAGCGGCCCGCGGCCACGGGGGCCGGCAGCGCGACCCGGCTTCGCATCGCCGCCGCCAGCGCCGGCGGTTCAGACCGCGCCGGCGAAAACAGCGACGAGGATCGAGACGGAGGCGACGCAGAACGTGATGCTGACCAGGGCGGTGGCGGCGTCGTCGTAGAAGGTCTTCATGGCGGGTTCCTTTGTGGTGTGTCGGCTGAGGCGAACCGTTCGCTTCAGGCCTGCCGCCAGTCTCGGAAAATCGGCCGCTCGTGCCCAGTCAGCAAAGCACAGCTGACGAGTGACATCGGTCACATCGCCTGGCGCGGCGCGCCGCGCCTGGCCGGCCGGTACCCTGTGCTAAGGTGCGCGCCATCTCATTTTTGATACGAGCCCATGCAGCGATTCCTGACGCGGCTTCCGTTGGCAAGCTTCGTGCTGCTTGCCGGGTTCCTCGTCATCACGGTGCTGCGCATCAGCCGTGACACGACGACCCAGATGGTCCTGAGTTCGCTCGTGATGTTCGCCTTCAGCTGGGCCAGCGCGACGCATCTGCTCGGCGCCCGTGCGGCGCTGAAGTTCATCGCCATCGCCCTGGCCATCGGCTGGTTTGCCGAGCAGATGGGCGCCTCGCGCGGCTGGTTCTTCGGCGTCTACACCTACACCGACGTGCTCGGGCCGAAGCTCGGCGTCGTGCCGGTCGTGATCCCGCTGATGTGGTTCGCGCTCGTCTATGCGGCCTTCGTGATCTCGAACCTGATCGTCTGGCGCACGCCGGTGGCCACGCCCGCGGCAAAGGTCGATACGCTGCTGCTCTGCCTGCTCGGTGCATTGATCGTCGCGGCCTACGATCTCGGCGCCAAGACCTACATGGTCGACGTCGCCAAGGCTTGGACTGTCGGCATGAACGACGGCTGGTATTTCGGCAAGACGCTGGAAGGCTTCTTCGGCTGGACCGGCACCTCGTTGGTGATCCTACTCATCGTCCAGTGGGCGATCCGCGGCGCGCCGCCGGCACCCTCGGCGCGCGTCAACCGCTGGCATGCGCTGCTTCCGGTCGGCGTCTACGCCGGCTCGATGGTCTTCACCATCTGCAATGGCTCGCCCGTCGAGACGCGCTCGATCGTCGCGTTCGCGATGGGCATTCCGGTGCTCGCCGCGTTCGCCGCCTGGCGCCTGTGGCAGGCCGATGCCGGCGACACGCCTGGAGTCGCCGCATGACCGATTCGCCCGACCGCTGGCCGTACGAATTACTGGATCGGATGCAGTATGTCGCCGACCCGCTCGCCGACGCGGCGGTGGCGCAGATCGTAGGCTCCTGGCAGCACCTATCCGCAGACGCGACGCTCGATACGCTGCGCGAGGCGCATCAGCCGCAATGGCAGCGACTGGCCGTTGCCACGCGCCTCCTGGAGGGCATGCAGACCCCGATCCCGGGCGATGCCGGTTCGTCGCTCGCCTCGCGCATCGGCGACGACCCGAGTGCGCCGGGCGTCGGCGACGTGCTCAGGGCATTCGTCGAGCAGGGGTCGCGGCTGCCGGACTGGGCCGATCCGGCGAAGATCGATCGCGCCGAGCAGCTCTTCATCGAATACGGCGCGCTGTCGTGCGTCCTGCTGTTTTGCGCCAGCCTGCCCGAGTGCTACGTGATCCCGGATCTCTCGATGGTGCTGAATGCCTCGGGCCAGCTCGAGCAGCGAACCGACTACCGCATCCGCATGACGGCGGCGATGATCTTCCCGGTGATGATGCGCGGCGGTCTCGCACCCGCGGGCGGCGGCATCGCCCAGGTGCTCAAGGTGCGGCTGATCCACGCCACGATCCGCAACCTGATCCTGCACGACGCGCCGCAGCATGCGGTCGAGGCGCTCGGCACCCGGCAGAACGTCGAGGGTGCGGGCGTCGTGCCGGCGAATCCGGCCCTGAGCCATTCGTCCGCGATGATCGAGACGATGTTCGGCCATGGCTGGAAGCTCGGCGAAGACCAGCTGCCCTGCAACCAGGAGGAGCTCGCCTATACGCTGCTGACCTTCGGCTATGTCTTCCTGCGCAGCCTGAGGCGCCTGGGTATCGCGATGTCGCCCGCCGACGAGGAAGCGTTCCTGCACTGCTGGAACGTCGCCGGCTACGTGCTGGGGATCGTGCCCGAGCTGATGCCGCAAACGATGGACGAATGCGCCGCGCTGTTCGCTCGCATGCAGGCTCGCGGCCGCGCCGACCGGCACGGCGCCGACCCGCGGCCGCAGCTTGGCCGCGCCCTCGTGGCGACGATGGAGCAGCCGATTCCCCTGGCCGTCTTCAAGCCGTTTCCGCGTCTGATGCTGCGCTACCTGTGCGGGCCCGAGACGGCGCGCGACATCGGCCTCGCCGGGCCGGTCAGCGTCGCCGCCGGAGCGCTGTTCACGTTGTCGATGTGGACGATCCGCGCGATCGACATCGTCGCCCGCCGTTTCGATGCGGGCTTTTCGATTTCGCGCTTCGTGACCCGTGTTCTCGGCTATCGCTTCGTCGCCCGGGTGCTGATGGACCAGACTCGTCCGCTCACCTTGCCCGAGCAGCTGCGGGCCCGCGTCGACACGATGATGGATTCTTGGGGTGACGATCCGAAGGCGCCACGCTGGATGAACCGCGTCGAAGACCGGCTCACGACGCGGGGCTCGTGGCGGGTAGGTCCTGCTGGCCAGCGGGCTCCAGTTGCCCCGCAGCCTGGCAGCGGCTGAGCGCCCGGGGTGCACCGATGCGCCCGAACACCGCTGCGCCTGCCTCGGCGTGGCTGCGTCGCTCGGCCGCGCCGAGCGGCAGGTGGCGCGCCAGCTCGAGGTGCGCCTTGCCGCTTTCGTAAGGGATGTGCATGCGCTCGGCGTCGGCGATCGCGTGTTTCCAGGCCGCGATCGCCTTGGCACGGCGGTCGTGCAGCCAGTGCCCGAGCGCTTGACGGTTCGCCGCCGCCGGGGCGCCGATCGAAAAACCCTGCGCGTAGCCTTTCATGCGCGAGATGCCGAGCGCGGCGCGGCTCGCGTGCCGCTTCCAGGACGGCGATCCCGGCTCCGGCGCTTCGCGCTCCCAGAGCAGAAGGATCGCTTCCGAGAAAGTGTCGAGGCCGTACAGCACGTGGTGCGCGGTCGCGAATCGCGGCAGCTTCGCCAGCAGCTCGACGCCTTCGTCGACCAGCGCACGCGCGCCTTCGACGTCGCCGGTTTCGAGGGCGATCATGGCGAGCAGGCCGCGGTTCGACAGGTACGAGACCGATTCGCCGATCGTGCGCGCGATCGCGACTGCGGCTTCGGCCCAGTGCTTCGCGATCTCGATGCGGCCCTGCCTGAGCGCAACCGTTGCCAGACCGCCGGTGGCCCAGCACTTGTTCAACTGGTCGCCGCTCTCTTCGGCCATTGCGAGCAGCGACGACGACAGCTCCCAGGATCGTTGCAGGTCGCCGCGCAGCTCCGCCGCATTGGCGAGGACGGCGATGACCGACATGCGCAGCTGGCGTTCGCCGAGCCGTGCGAAGATCCGCTCCGCTTCGCTGGCGACGCGTTCGCAGTCTTCCCAGCGCGCCTGGATCAGGTAGGCGAGGGCGGCGATGTAGCTCGCGCCAGCGTATTCGAGCGGTTGCTGGAGGCGGCGATGGATGAGGGCGATGCGGCCGGCCAGGCGGTCGGCCTCGCGGTGCCGGCCGAACATCATCAAGAGATACATCACGCCGGCGATGGCCGACATCTGTTCGGGCACCGGCTCGCAGCGATCGATCCGGTTGAAGCGGCTCATCATCGTGAAGAGCGTGTGGTTGCGCCGTTGCGAGAGGTGATAGATGCGTGACAGCACGAACATGACGCGGGCGAGCTGGCGGTCGCGTGGCGAGGCGCTCGGCAGCGCCTTCGGCCGCGGCAGCAGGCCGCGCAGCAGCGCCCGCGCGATCTCGAAAACGAGCCGGCCCTGGACCGCGCGCTCCGTGGGAATGGCCGCGCCGAGCAGGGCCGCTGCGGCTTCGAGGGCGCGGCACGAGTCGGCGAGATCGCCGAGGTCGTAGCTGGCGAGGCCGAGGCCCTGCTGCCAGCGCGCCAGGTCGTCGCGCGATGCCGCCACGCGCGTCGCGTCGCCTTCGCCGAAGCCGGACTCGGCGATCTCGAGCAGGCGCCGAAACAGCGCCTGCGCCTCGCGATTGGCGCCGCTGCGCAGCGCCCGCTGACCGGCCTTGTCGAGGGCGCGCGGCGCCCGCGCCGCATCGTGCGCCTCGGCGTAGTGGTTGGCGATGCGGCCGAGCATCGCCGGGTCGTCGCCGGCGCGCCGTTCGTACCAGGCGCCGAGCGCGCCATGGAGCTCGCGGCGGCGCTCGAAGGGCAGCAAGCCGTACACCGCGTCGCGAACGAGCGCATGGCTGAAAGAGAACTCTTCGCCGCTCTCGCCCCGAAAGACCAGGCCGCGCTGCACGATCGCTTCGATGTCATCCCGCAGATCGACGGCCGACACGTCGCCGGCGTCGGCGCTCGCCAGCGCCTCCAGCGTGAAGTTCCGGCCGACCACGCTCGCCTTCTTCAGCGTCGTCTGCTGGCGCGGCGAAAGCCGGTCGATGCGCGAGATCACGGCGCCCTGGATCGAGTCGGGAACGGCGAAGGCGGCGAGCGCCTTGTCGTCGCAACGAGCCAGACCCGACTCGACGCGCACGATGCCGCCATCGACGAGAGCGCCCAACACCTGGCGAACGAACAGCGGGATGCCCTGGGTCCGGTCGCTGACCACGCGCACGAGCCCGTCGGGAACCGCGGCGACGCCGAGCTGCGCTTCGATCACCTGCCGCAGCGCCGTCTCCGCAAGGGCATGGAGGCGCAGCCGCACGGTGCCTTCTGCCTCGAGGAGCGCAATCGCTCGCGGTGGAATCGGCCAATCGGCGAGCGGCCGGGCCACCAGCACCAGCAGCAGGCCGCGGCTGCGCTGCGCGGCCTGCTCGAGCACCACCCACGACGGCGAATCGAGCCAGTGCACATCTTCGAGGAGAACGACACGGCAACTCGCGTTGTCGGTTGCGGCGAGGAGCTGCAGGAGCAACTCCGTCGTTGCGTCGAGGCGGCCACGTCCGCTCATGGCGTGGGTCGTCGCCGTGTCGTCGATCGCCAGGTCGAGCACCGGGCCGAGCAGGGCGGCCCGCTCGCGTCCGGCCGGGTCGGCCCCGATCAAGCCCAGCACGCGTTCGCGCCGCTCCGGTTCCGAGTCCATCGCCTCGAGCCCGAGCAGCGCATGGAAGGCAGTACGTAGCGGCCGCCAGGCGCTGGCGCCGTCCAGGGGCTCGCACGCGCCTTGAGCGAGAACGAGGCCGGCCTGGCGGACCGTCTGCGCAAAGGCTTCGCCGAGATGCGACTTGCCGATGCCCGGCTCGCCTTCGATCAGCACGACGAGGCTGCGCTGCGGATGGGCCTTCACCCGTTGCAGGGTCTCGCCGAGCAGGCGAAGCTCGGCGTCGCGGCCGACCAGCGCACCGGCCTCGACGCCGGCGCGAAGGCGTCCGCCGCGGGGCTCGAACACCGACACGCTGCCGATGCCCTTGAGCTCGATCGGCGCCAGCGCTTCGAACGTGATCGCAGGGACGGCCTGCGCCGTCGGCTCGTCGCACCAGACCTTGCCGGCGGCGGCTTCGGCGAGCCGTGCGGCGAGATTGACGGCGGCGCCGATGAGCGCGAACTCGCAGCGCGTGGGGGCACCGCGCACGCCGGCGAAAAGCCGGCCGCTGGCGACACCGATCGAGGGCCTCCGGTTCGCTGCCGCGAGCGCCCGGTGCAAGTCACGCGCGGCGCGCACCGCGCGTTCGGCGTCGTTGCTGTAGCTGCTGCCGGCGATACCCCATGCCGCGACGACGACGAGCTTGCCCTTGTCGTCGACCAGGCACTGCACGACGCTGCCGCCGAGCTCGTAGACGCTGCGTTGCATCCGCTCGACCGCGTCTTGCAAGGCCTCGAGCTCGCCCGGTGCTTGCACGGCCGCGAAAAGCACCGCGGCAAAGCGCAACTCGGCGAGCCAGCCGTGCGGGCTGGCGCGGACGCGCCCGACGACGTGGCGCGGCACGAAGGGCAGGAGCATCGCCTCCGCCGGCTCGGGCTCGGCCGGTCCGCCGGCCGCGGGCAGCGGCGGCGTGACGCCGTCGATGACGAAAGCGCCGCCAGGTTGCGCCGTGCCGTTGCAGTCGGCCTGGATCATCTCGAAGGCTTGCCTCGAGAGCACAACCTGGCCGGGCGCGACGGCTTCGGCCTCGGCCACCTGGGTGAGTGCATCGCCGCCGAGCACCGCCTCCCAGCGGCCTTGCACGCCGCCGAGGATCGCGGCGTAGAGATCGCCGGAACCGATGCCGATGCGCAGGCTCAGCGGTACGTTCGCGGCCGCCTCGAGCTCCGGGACCAGGGCACGCAGGCGCAGCGCCGTCGAGGCTGCCGCGAGGACGGCGGCGCGCGCGTCGCCATCGGCGAACCAGCAGGCGATCGTCGCGTCGCCGGCGAACTTGTAGACCTCGCCGCCGCCTTCTTCGATGATCGAGACAATGGGCTCGAAGCAGCGATTGAGGATGGCCTGCATCTCCTCGATGCCGGCCTGGCCGCTGCGCGCCTTGCGCTCGGTCAGCGCCGTGAAGCCGGCGATATCGGCGACGAACAAGGCGCCGTGCAGCCCTGGCGTCAGGTCGGGAACGAGCGCGCTTCCCATAGCGGCGCGGCGCCTCGCGAACGGCGGTACGTAGGGGTGAAATGGGCTCATCGGCGCAGCCGCTGACGCGGGTGCGCGAATCTACTCTGGTCCGGAGATTCTTCGTCGCGCGCGAAACGACAAGATCGATCGAGTCCATCCGGCCGGGGCCAGGAATCGAGCCGGCCGCCGCCTTACAGCATGCCTTCGCCGAGCAATTGCGCCAGCACCCGGACGGGCAGTGCCGGGGTGGCGGCGGGTTGCGGCTCGGCCGACCGGGTGCGCTGCTCCGCGCCTTCGCCGGACAGCCAGGCCAGCCGATTCCCTTGCAGACGCACCTCATAGCTGCCTTCCTGCTGGCGGTCGCGCACGAATTTTGCGACGAGTCTGGCCAGCGGGGCGCTGTGGATGACGATCGCGGCCTCGGTGTTGAGCCGCGCCGAGCGGGCGTCCATGTTCATCGAGCCGAGGAAGGTCTTCTCCTCGTCGATCACCGTCAGCTTGGTATGCAACCGGCCGAGCGAAGCGCCGCGCCCCGATCCGCCGAGCGATGTGGTCGTCTCGCCGGCGGTCGCTCCGGTCGGCATCAGCTCGTGCAGGTCGACGCCGGCGTTCAGGAGCGCCGCGCGGTGGCGCGCGTAGCCGAAGTGAACGAGTGGCTCGTCGGTCGTCGCGAGCGAATTCGTCAGCACCGAGATACGCACGTCGCGTCCGCGCATGGCCGACAGGGCCAGCATCGCCGGCGCGCCGGGCACGAAGTAGGGCGAGGCCAGCAGTACCTCCGTCTGCGCCGAGTCGAGCAGCGCGAGGTGGGCCTGGGCGACCGTCGCCGCAACGGTGTCGCCTTCGGCTTTCTGCGGCGCATCGGCAAACACTTCGGCCGTGCCGCGCTCGAGCTCGAGCCGGCCGCGCGAAAGCTCGGCGTCGAGCGACAGCGAGGCCGAAGCCGCGGGCGCCGCGGCCGGCACGTTGGCGACCTGCCGCTCGAATGCCTGCGCGGAGGGCTCGCCGCGGACCAGGCTTCGCACCGGATAGACGACGTCGGAGTTCCAGAACCGGTCGAACACGGCCGCCAGTTCTTTCACCACAGGCCCCATGGACAGGACGTCCATGTCGATGAAGTTCGCGTCGCCGCTGCGGTCGAAGTACTCGTCGGCGATGTTCCTGCCGCCGGTCACGGCGAACGTGCCGTCGGCGATGAAAAGCTTGTTGTGCATGCGATGGTTGATGCGCGTGAACTGGTGCAGCGAGAGCACGATGCGCTCGGCGAAGCCGCCGCGGCGCACCGGCAGCGGGTTGAACATCCGCACTTCGACGTTGTCGTGCGCGGCCAGGCCGGCAAAGAGTTCGTCCTGACCGGTGGCGTAGAGGTCGTCGACGAGGATGCGCACGCGCACGCCGCGCGCCGCCGCGCGCTGCAGTTCGCGCAGGAACTCGAGCCCGGTGCCGTCGCTGGCGATCAGGTAGTACTGCACGTCGAGCGTCTTCTCGGCGCGGCGGATCAGGGCGATGCGCGCGTCGAAAGCCTGGGCGCCGTCGGGCAGGAGTTGAAAGCCCGAAAGACCCCGCTGGTCGTCGGCCGTCGAGGCGGCGGCGATCTTCGCCAGCTGCGTGTCGGCGACATCGCTGCGCGAATAAGAGACCGGCCGCTCGACCTGGCCCGGCAAGGCGGCGCAGCCGCCCATCGCCATTGCGATCGCCATGGCGACGACGCGCCCGGCCGCCGCAAAGGCCGCCGGCGCCTGGTCGCGGCTGGCCAGCCGGGCGCAGGCACGATAGGCGAGGCTGGTCGGCAGCGAGCAGCGCAGGGACGTCTGCATGGCGGGTCTCCGGCGCGCTTGGGGTATCGGCGGCGCGCCGTTCAGACGGCGCCGAGGAAGACGACGAGGAAGGTCGAGACGGTGGCGATGGCGAAGGTGACAGTGACGAGGGCGGTGGCGGCGTCGTCGCGGAAGGTCTTCATGGCGGGCTCCTTTGGGGTGTTGCGGCTGATTCGAACGTTTCGCTTCAGGCCTGCCGCCAGTCTCGAAAAAAACACCTCGCGCGCCGAGTGAGCAAGGCGCGGTGGCCCGGTGACATTGGTCACAGCGGCTCAGCGCAGCCGATAATTCAGCTGTGACATGCGAGCTTGGTTCGTGGAGGCGGACGAGATGAACGAAGATCGGCTGCCGGTCTCGTTGCTTGACGCCCTGGCGGCGCACGGCAACACCCGCCCGTTTCGCGCCCACACGATCCTCATCAGCGAGGGCGACGCCGGCGACTCGCTCTACATCGTTGTCAGCGGGCGGCTGCGGGCCTACGCCAGCTCCGAAGACGGGCGCGACGTCGTTCTCGCCGAGCACGGGCCGGGGGAATACGTCGGCGAACTCTCGCTCGACGGCCTGGCCCGCTCGGCCTCGGTGAAGACGCTGCAGCCGACGACTTGCTGCGTCGTGCCCGGATCGCAATTGCGCGGCTTTCTCGCCGAGCAACCCGACTTCGCGCTGCACCTTTCGCAAAAGCTCACGCGCATGGTGCGGCGCCTCACCGACCAGGTGAAAAGCCTCGCCTTGCAGGACGTCTACGGCCGCATGGTTCGCGTCCTGATGGAGCTTTCCGACCCGGCCGGCGCCGAACGCGTCGTGCGCGAAAAGCTGACCCAGCAAGACATCGCCGATCGCGTCGGCTCGTCGCGCGAGATGGTCAACCGCGTTCTGAAGGACCTGACGACCGGCGGCTACGTCTCGGTGCGAGACGGCCGCTACGTGATCCAGCGCAAGCTGCCGGCGGCACGCTAGGGCCTGTCAACGCTACGGGAGGGTTCGCGCCGGGGCGCTACCAGGCGTCGACGTAGCGCCCGCCTCCGGACGGGACGGGCGCCGCCGATTCGAGGCCGCGCAGCAGCCAGGCGCGTGTCTCGGCCGGGTCGATGACGGCATCGATCTCGAGCGTCTGCGCCATGTGGATCGCCGAGCCGCTGGCGTATTGCTCGGCCACGAGCTTCTCGAAAAGCGCCTCGCGCGCGGGCCCGGCCGGCGCGGCCTCGAGCTCGCGCCGGAAGCCGAGCTTGACCGCGCCTTCGAGCCCCATGGCGCCGAACTCGCCGCTCGGCCAGGCNNNCCGACCATGAAGCCGGGCGTGTCGCACAGGCCGGCAATGGGCAGGCCGTGCGCGTCGCAGAGCTGCATGAATCGCGCTGCCTTGTCGGCGGCATCGGCGTCGATGGCGCCGCCGAGGTGGCGTGGATCGTTGGCGATGAGGCCGAGCGGCCGGCCGCCGATGCGCACGAGCGCCGTCACCATGCCGCGGCCGAAGCCGGCGCGCAGCTCGATCACCGAGCCGTGGTCGACGAGGCCGTGGATGAGCTTGCCGATGTTGTAGCTGCGCAGGCGGTTCTCGGGCACGGCGTGGCGCAGCTCGCGCGGATCGGGGCTGGCGGTGTCTTCGATGCGGCCCTGGAAGCAGGCGAGGTATTGCTTCGCCGCGGCGACAGCGGCACGCTCGTCGCCGACGAGGATGTCGATGACGCCGTTCTTCGCCTGCACCTCGCTCGGCCCGATCTGCTCGGGCGCGAAGCGGCCGAGGCCGCCGCCTTCGATCATCGCCGGCCCGCTCATGCCGATGAAGCTGTCGCGTGTCGCGATGATGACGTCGGCGCAGCCGAGCAGCGCCGCGTTGCCGGCGAAGCATCGCCCATGCACGATGCCGACGACCGGNNTGGTTGCGCAGGCCTTGCGTCCCGGCGAGCACGGTGTAGTCGTAGGCGAGGACGACGCAGCGCGATCGCTCGGCGCCGAAGCGATCGGCGTTGACGCTGCCGATGCCCGTCACCATGCCGTCGGCGGGCGTGTTGGCGACGAGGTCGTCGAGGCTGCGTCGCCGCGTCTGCGCGGCCACGGCCAGCGCGCCGTACTCGATGAAGTTGCCCGGTTCGCGTTCGAGATCGCAGAGCTCGGCGATGTTCTCGCGCGCGGTTCGTCCGCCGCTGGCGCGGCGGCGCGCGACGGCAGCGGCCCGGTTGGCGTCGAGCGTGAAGGCATGGCGGTCGACGACGCGGCGCAGGTCGGCGCGGATCGCATCGAGGTCGGCGGCGATCGGTGCCGCATCGCTCGCCGCGCATGCGTCGAACGGCTCGAGGGCGACGAGTGCCTGGTCCGGATCGACCTGGTCGCCCGCGGCGACGAAGCAGGCGACGACGCGCCCGGCCGCGTCGGCGGCCAGCACGTGCTCCATCTTCATTGCTTCGAGCACGGCGACCGGCGCACCGGCGCGCAGCTCGGTGCCCGTCGTCGCCTCGAGCTGGACGACGCGGGCGGCCATCGGTGCGCGCACGACGATGGCGCCGGCTGCCTCCATGCGGGCGGCATCGGCATCGCGATGCGGGGTCGGCGCCGCCGACTTCGCGTTCTTCGCCGCCTCGGGCCGATCGTCGCCGTTGAACGCTGCCGCTTCGGCGAGCAGATCGGCGAGATGCGCCTCGACGAAGCGCGTGTCCACGTCCTGGCGCTCGAACTCCGGCCGCGCCGCGATCGCGCGCAGCAGCCCGAGGTTGGTCGCGATACCGTCGATCCGGCATTCGGCCAGCGCCCGTCGCGAGCGGCGCAGCACGCCGGAGAAATCGGATCCCGGCGCGTGCACGACGAGCTTGGCGAGCAACGTGTCGTAGCGCGGCGAAGGCACGAAGCCGGCGAAGCCGTGCGTGTCGCAGCGCACACCCGGGCCGCTCGGCAACTCGAAGCGCTCGACGCGGCCTTGCGACGGCAGCGCTCGGCCCGCCGCGTCGATCGATTCGGCGTGGATACGCCATTGCACGGCGAAGCCGCGCCGGGCCGCGGTCTGTCCCGGCGCGATGCCGAGCTCGCCAAGCGACGCGCCCGAAGCGAGCTGGAGCTGCATCTGCACGAGGTCGAGCCCGGTCACCGCTTCGCTCACCGTGTGCTCGACCTGCAGGCGAGGGTTCGCCTCGATGAAGACCCAGGGCAGCGGCGAGGAGGAGTCGGCGTCGACGAGAAACTCGAAGGTGCCGAGGTTGCGGTAGTTCACCTGCGCCGCCAGGCACAGCGCAGCTTCGGTGATCGCCGCGCGAATGTTCTCGGGCAGCGTCGCCGAGGGCGCGATTTCGACGAGCTTCTGGAAGCGACGCTGCAGCGTGCATTCACGGTCGCCGAGGCTTGCCACGTTCGCGCCATCGCCGACGATCTGGATCTCGACGTGTCGGGCTCCGGCCATCAGGCGTTCGACGTAGACGCCATCGACGCCGAAGGCGGCGCCTGCTTCCGAGCGGCAGCGCTCGTAGGCCTCGGCTACCCCGGCTCGGCTGTGGACCGCGCGGATGCCGCGGCCACCGCCTCCGCCGACGGCCTTGATCATGACGCTGGCCGCGCCGCGCTCCGCCTGTTCGGCGAAGAACGCATCGGCTTCGGCGAGCGAGACGGCGCCGGCTGTCGCCGGCAGCACCGGCACGCCGCAGCGCAAGGCGAGCTCGCGGGCTCGTGTCTTGTCGCCGAAGAGCGCGAGCTGTTCCGGTGTCGGGCCGACGAAGACGATTCCCGCCTCGGCACAAGCGGTCGCGAAATTCGCGTTCTCGCTGAGAAAGCCGTAGCCCGGATGGATCGCGTCGCAGCCGGTCCGTCGCGCCACGCCGACGAGGCCGGCGATGTCGAGGTAGGCAGCGGGGCCGGCGACGCCGAGCGGCTGCGAGTGCGTGGCGAGCTTCACGTGCAGGCCATCCGCATCGTCGTCGGCATGCACGGCGACACTCTCGATGCCACTGTCGGCGGCGGCGCGCACGAGGCGCAGCGCAATCTCGCCGCGATTGGCGATGAGGAGGCGGCGAATCACGGGCAAATGCTCAGAGGACAAACCCCGATTCTGGGGCGCGGAGGCGTTGCGCCGGGGCCGACGCTGACTAGACTGCGCGTCCTGCTCGCTGAAGCGCATTCAGCCGCATGAATGGCCGTTGGCGCTTCTTTTCTCTTTTCGCACGCATGGACGTTTCCTCGCATCGGCGCCCCAGCGCCGTCGCCCCGCCGCTCGCCCTGGCCCAGCAACCGCCCGCCGAAGGCAAAGCCCTGGTGCCGGCAGTCTCGCGCGCGCTCGCGTTGCTCGAGCGCCTGGCCGACAAGCGCGAGCCGATGAGCCTGGCCCGCCTCGCGAGCGACCTCGATCTGCCGAAGAGTAGCGTCCACGGCCTGTGCAGCACGCTCGTGTCCTTCGGTTACCTGCGCCGGCAGAGCGACGGCACGTTTCTCATCGGTCCGCGCGTCATGGGCCTGGCCGAGGCTTTCGTCTCGGGCACCGATGTCGCCCAGGAGTTCAACGCACTCTGGGCCGACCGGCGCAGCGCCCCCGAAGAGACGGTCGTTCTCTCCGTGCTTTCCGGCGGCGAGGCACTCTACGTTGCCGTGCGCAACAGCGCTCGGCCGCTCGGCCTCGCCTTCAACGTCGGTATGCGCCTGCCGGCGCACCTCTCGGGCAGCGGCAAGGCGATGCTCGCGCACCTGCCGGCCGACGAAGTGGCGCGGCGCCTCGCCGGCAACTTTCGCGTCCGCCTGACGCAAAAGGGCCCGCGCAGTTTCGAGGGGCTGAACAAGGAGCTGGCCCTGACGCGACGGCGCGGCTACAGCATCGACGACGAAGGCGTTCGCGAAGGCGTGTATTCGTTCGGCGCACCGGTGTTCGATGCGGCCGGCAGCGTCGCCGCCGCGATCTCCGTCTGCATCAACAAGGCCTTGCTCGGCGCTGATCGCGGCGCTCGGCATCGCGAGGCCGCGCTCGACGTGGCGCGTTCGCTCACCGAGCGCATCGGCGGCAGCGCGTCGCGGCCGACACCGAGGCAGGCCGCATGAGCCCTTCGCGCGGCCGCCAGAAGAAGGGTTCCTCCCGCTTGGCGGGACGGCGCAAAGCGCCCAGGGTGCGCCAGTGAGCGGAGAGCTGATTCTCGAGACCAGGGCTCTGACGAAGGAGTTCAAGGGCTTCGTCGCCGTCGACAACGTCGACCTGAAGGTGCGGCGCGGCACGATCCACGCACTGATCGGGCCCAATGGCGCCGGCAAGACCACCTGCTTCAACCTGCTGACCAAGTTCCTGATCCCGACCAGCGGCCGCATCCTGTTCGAGGGCGCCGACATCACCCCCGAGCACCCCGCCGCGATCGCGCGCCGCGGCGTGATCCGCTCGTTCCAGATCTCGGCGGTCTTCCCGCACCTGTCGGTGCTCGAGAACGTGCGGGTCGCGCTGCAGCGCAAGCTCGGCACCTCGTTCCATTTCTGGCGGCCCGAGCGCTCGCTGCACAAGCTCGACGCGCGCGCGATCGATCTGCTGCGTGCGGTCGACCTCGAAGCCTATGCGCGCATCCCGGCGGTCGGGCTGAGCTACGGACGCAAGCGTGCGCTCGAGATCGCCACGACGCTGGCGATGGAGCCGAAGTTGATGCTGCTCGACGAGCCCACGCAAGGCATGGGCCTGGAAGACGTGGACCGGATCCGCCAGCTGATCAAGAAGGTCGCGGCGAGCCGCACCGTGCTGATGGTCGAGCACAACATGAGCGTGGTCGCGAGCATCGCCGATACGATCACCGTACTGCAGCGCGGCGCCACCCTCGCCGAAGGGCCGTACGAAGAGGTCTCGAAGAATCCGGCGGTTGTCGAGGCCTACATGGGCAGCGCGGATGTCGAGCAGGAAGGCGCACACGGATGAGCGCCGCCCCTTTTCTCGAGGTGCGCGACCTGCACGGCTGGTACGGCGAGTCGCATGTGCTGCACGGGGTGGATTTCGTCGTCAACGAAGGCGAGGTCGTCACCCTGCTCGGCCGCAATGGCGCCGGGCGCACCAGCACGATGCGCGCGATCATTGGTCTGATCGGCGCGCGCAAGGGCTCGATCAAGGTGCGCGGCGTCGAGACGATCGGGCTGCCCACGCATCGGATCGCGCGCCTCGGTCTGGGCTATTGCCCGGAGGAGCGCGGCATCTTCTCCAGCCTGTCGGCCGAGGAGAACCTGATCCTGCCGCCGACGCTGGCCGCCGGCGGCATGAGCGTCGAGCAGATCTATGCGATGTTTCCGAACCTGCGCGAGCGCGCCACCAGCCAGGGTACGCGGCTGTCGGGCGGCGAGCAGCAGATGCTTGCCGTGGCGCGCATCTTGCGCACCGGCGCGAAACTTCTGCTGCTCGACGAGATCTCCGAAGGTCTCGCGCCGGTGATCGTGCAGGCCCTGGCGGCCATGATCCGCACGCTGCGCGCGAGCGGCTACACGATCGTGATGGTCGAACAGAACTTCCGCTTTGCCGCACCGCTGGCGGATCGCTTCTTCGTGATGGAACATGGCCGTATCGTCCAGCGGTTTGCTCGCTCCGAGCTGGCTGCCAACATGGCCATGCTGCATGATTTTCTTGGTGTGTGACGAACCTTTCTCAACCATGGAGTTACCTATGAAGCTCAAGACTCTTGCCATCGCGATCTCGACGGCTCTCGGGGCCACCCTGGCAGCCGGCGCGGCGCATGCGGCCGGCAACGAGGTCGTGATCGGCGACATCGACGACCTTTCCAGCCTGTATGCCGACGTGGTCGGCCAGGGTGGCATCGAGGCCGCCAAGATGGCGATCGCCGATTTCGGGGGCAGCGTGCTCGGCAAGAAGATCGTGCTGCTGACCACCGACCACCAGAACAAGCCCGACATCGGCGCCTCGAAGTTCCGCGAATGGGCCGACCAGAACGGCCTCACCATGGTCCTCGGCGGTTCGAACACCGGCGTGTCCATCGCCATGTCCAAGGTCGCCGCCGCGAAGAAGGTGCCCTTCATCGCCATTGGCGCTGCGGGTGCCTCGCTGACCAATCAGGACTGCACGCCCTACACCGTGCACTACGCCTACGACACCACCGCGCTGGCCAACGGCACCGCCAGCACGATGGTCAAGGAAGGCGGCAAGACCTGGTACTTCCTGACTGCCGACTACGCCTTCGGCACGCAGCTGCGCGACGCCGCGACCAAGGTGGTCGAGGCCAACGGTGGCAAGTCGCTCGGCGAGGTGCGGGTGCCGCTTTCGGCCTCGGACTTCTCCTCGTTCCTGCTCCAGGCGCAGAGTTCGGGCGCGCAGGTGCTCGGGNNTTCATCAGCGACATCCACAGCCTGGGCCTGAAGACGGCGCAGGGCCTCTACCTCACCACCGGCTGGTACTGGGACCTGAATCCCGAGACCCGCGCCTTCGGCAAGCGCTACTTCGAGGTGATGAAGAAAGAGCCGACGATGAACCAGGCCGCCTACTACTCGGCGACCATGACGTATTTGAAGGCGGTCAAGGCCGCCGGCACGACCGATTCCGACAAGGTGATGGCCGAGCTGAAGAAGACCAGGATCAGCGACTTCTTCGCCAAGGACGGCTACATCCGCGCCGACGGCGTGATGATCCACCCGCAGTATGTGATGCAGGTGAAGACCCCGGCCGAGTCCAAGTACCCGTGGGACTATTACAAGGTTGTGAAGGTCATGCCGGGCGAGGAGGCCTACGGCCCGATAACCGGACTGTGCCCGTTCGCCAAGAAGTAGTCGGACGCCGCCGGGTGCATAGCGCACCCGGCGGCGCCACGGACCTCCGCCGCACATGACCGAAATCTTCGGCTATCCGCTGCCCGTGATCCTGGGGCAACTGATGCTCGGGCTCGTCAACGGTTCGTTCTACGCCATGCTCAGCCTCGGCCTGGCGGTGATCTTCGGTCTGCTGGGCGTGGTCAACTTCGCGCACGGAGCGTTCTACATGCTCGGGGCTTATGCGGCCTACGTCGGGCTCGACTCGCTGGGCATCAACTACTGGTTCGCGCTCTTGCTCTCGCCGCTGGTCGTGGGGGCCCTGGGCATTGTGCTCGAGCGGCTGTTGCTGCGTCATCTGTACCAACTTGACCCGCTATATGGCCTTCTCCTGACTTTCGGCCTGGCGCTGATCGCCGAAGGCGTGATGCGCGATCACTACGGCTCGTCCGGGCAGTCCTACCCGGTTCCCGCCGCGCTGCAGGGGGTCTTCAACCTCGGCTTCATGATCCTGCCCATCTATCGCGCCTGGGTCATCGTGGCGTCGCTGGTGGTGTGCTTCTCCACCTGGTTCCTCATCGAACACACCCGGCTGGGCTCGACGCTGCGTGCCGCGACCGAGAACCCGCGGCTAGTACAGGCCTTCGGCACCAACGTGCCGCTCATCGTCATGCTCACGTTCGGCGCCGGTGTCGGGCTGGCCGCGCTCGCCGGCGTGCTGGCGGCACCGGTGATCCAGGTCACACCGCTGATGGGTTCGTCGCTGGTCGTGGTGGTCTTCGCGGTTGTCGTCATCGGCGGCATGGGCTCGATCTTCGGCGCCATCGTCAGCGGTCTGGTGCTGGGCATGGTCGAGGGCCTGACCAAGGTCGTCTATCCCGAGGCGTCGAGCGTCGTCGTCTTCCTGATCATGGCCGTGGTTCTGATCTGGCGCCCGGCCGGGCTCTTCGGCAAGGCCTGAATCGATGCGTGCAGCGACCTTCGCTTACGGCGCATTCATCCTGCTGGCGCTGGCCGTGCCGGTGCTGGGCATCTACCCGGTGCTGGCGATGCAGCTGCTTTGCTTCGCGATGTTCGCCTGCGCCTTCAATCTGCTGCTGGGCTACTCGGGCATGCTCTCGTTCGGTCACGCGGCGTTCTTCGGCTTTTCGTCCTACGTCACGAGCTGGTTGATCGTGGCCAAGCAATGGAACACGGTCGAGAGCATCGTCGCCGGCGTCATTGTGGCGGCGTTGATGGGCCTGGTGATCGGCGTCATCGCGATCCGCCGCCAGGGCATCTACTTCGCCATGATCACACTGGCCCTCGGCCAGCTCGTCTATTTCCTCTGCGTGCAGGTGCCTTTCACCGGGGGCGAGAACGGCATCCAGGACGTCAGGCGCGGCAGCCTGTTCGGGCTGGTGTCGCTGCGGCCCGACATCACCATGTACTACTTCGTGCTGGCCGTGTTCGTCGCCGTCTTCCTGTTCATCCGCCGCATCGTCCATTCGCCCTACGGCCAAGTGCTCAAGGCGATCCGCGAGAACGAGCCGCGCGCCGTCTCGCTGGGGTACGAGGTGGACCGCTACAAGTTGCTGGCCTTCGTGCTGTCGGCGGCGATCGCCGGTCTGGCCGGCTCGTTGAAGGCGCTGACGCTGGGCCTGGCCAGCCTGACGGATGTGCTGCAGTCGACGTCGGGCGAGGTGATCCTGATGACCTTGCTCGGCGGCACCGGCACCTTCTTCGGCCCGGTACTTGGGGCGTTCACGGTAGTCGGGCTGCAGAACGTCCTCGCCGACCGGGTTGGCTCCTGGGTCACGGTCATCATCGGTGCGATCTTCGTCGTGTGCGTGGTCGGCTTCCGGCGCGGCTTCGTCGGCGAGCTGCTCGCCTGGCAGCAGCGGAGGGCGAACTACACTTTGGCCAGTTCGGTGTCCAAGGATCGGTTGACATGAGCAAGCGGATGGCCAAGGGCGAGTTCCAGGAGTCGCTGGGCGCGCTCAACCCGGTCGGCCACACCGTCCTCGCGTTCGAGAGTGAGGCGGCCGCCGGCGCCGCGAAGCAGGCCGTGCTGGGCGCCGGCTTCGCTGCGCTGGACGTGCTCGAATACACCTCGGCCGAGCTCTTTCCCGACCTTGAGGACATGATGCGCAAGGCGAGCGGCGCAGCCGGCTTCGGCTACGAGATCACCCTGATGCGCCGCTACATGACGCTCGCCGGCGGCGGCGCCGGCTGGCTCGTCGTGTACTCGCCCGCCGAGGCGCAGACGGCGAAGCTGCAGGCGATCGCCAGGAAGTTCAACGCCCGATCGGCGGTCCACTACGGCCGCCTGCTGCACGAAGACCTGATCTGAACCGGTTCGGCGCCAGCTTCAGCCGCCTTCCGCGAACAGCCCGCCGCTGCTCTTCGGCGGCGTGACGCCGAGGTGCCGGTATGCCGCCAGCGTGGCGATCCGCCCGCGCGGCGTGCGCTGCAGAAAGCCCTGCTGGATGAGGAAGGGCTCGATCACGTCTTCGATGGTGTCGCGCTCTTCGCCGATCGCGGCGGCGACGTTGTCGAGGCCGACCGGGCCGCCGTCGAAGCGATGGATGACGGCTTCGAGCAGCTTTCTGTCCATCACGTCGAGGCCATGCAGGTCGACGTCGAGCATGGCGAGCGCCCGGTCGGCGAGCGGCTTGGTGATCTGGCCGCTGCCTTTCATGTCAGCAAAGTCGCGCACGCGCCTGAGCAGGCGGTTGGCGACGCGCGGCGTGCCCCGCGAGCGGCGCGCGATCTCGAAGCCACCAGCGTCGTCGAGCGGCACCTTGAGCAGGCCGGCGGAGCGGCGAACGATCGTGGCCAGCTCCTCGGCGCTGTAGAACTCGAGCCGGGCGACGATGCCGAAACGATCGCGCAAAGGGTTGGTGAGCATGCCGGCGCGCGTCGTCGCGCCGATCAGCGTGAAAGGCTGCAGCTCGAGCTTGATCGAGCGCGCCGCCGGGCCCTCGCCGATCATGATGTCGATCTGGTAGTCCTCGAGGGCGGGGTAGAGGATCTCCTCGACGATCGGCGAGAGGCGGTGGATCTCGTCGATGAAGAGAACGTCGTTCTTCTCGAGATTGGTGAGGAGCGCGGCCAGGTCCTTCGGCTTCTCGAGCACCGGCCCCGAGGTCGAGCGCAGGCTGACGCCGAGCTCGGTGGCGATGATGTGCGACAGCGTCGTCTTGCCGAGCCCCGGCGGCCCGAACAGAAGCACGTGATCCATTGCCTCGCCGCGCATGCGCGCCGCGCCGATGAAGATCTCGAGCTGCTCGCGCGCCTTCGCCTGGCCGACGTATTCCGCCAGGCCCTTGGGGCGCAGCGCCCGCTCGATCGCTTCCTCGTTCGGCGAGCTCGGCGCCGCGCTGACGACGCGGGCGCCGCCGCTCGCCGGCGCCGGCGCAAACTCGTCGGTCTGGATGCTCATGAGGTGATTATGGGCAGCGTAGACTCGTTTTCATGAAGATCCCCTTGGCCATCCGCCTGCCTCTGCGGCACGGGCTCGTCACCGCGCTTGCCATGTTCGCCCTCGGCAACGCCCCGGCCCACGGCGCGGGCGTCGGCGACATCGAGATCACCCATCCGTTCGCGACGCCGAGCCTGCCCGGCGCGACGACCGGCGCCGCCTACTTCGCGACGCTCGCGAACACCGGCAGCCAGCCCGACAAGCTCGTGCGCGCGGCGACGCCGGTGGCGGCAAGCGTCGAGTTGCACACCATGAGCGTCGATGCGCAGGGTGTGATGCGCATGCGCGAGGTCGACGGCATCGCGCTCGCGCCCAAGGCATCGATCAGGATGCGGCCCGGGATGGGCTTTCATCTCATGCTCGTCGGGCTGAAGCAGCCGTTGAAGGAAGGCGCCACGTTCCCGATGTCGCTGCAGTTCGAGCGCGCCGGCCAGATCGAAGTGAAGGTCGTGGTGCAGACGTCGCGCGCCCAAGACGCGATGGCCGACATGCACGCCCACTGAGGGCGCGAGAGCCTATTTGGCGAGAGCGCGCAGCGCCAGCTTGATGCCGGCTGCAACGTCGACGTCGGCGGGCAGCGTCTTCAGGGCCGCCGCCGCCTCGCGGTCGCTGTAGCCGAGGGCGACGAGCGCCTGCAGGATGTCGGTGTGGGCGCTCGAGGCGACGCTGGCCGGCGTGGCGACGGCGTCGGCGAGCTTTCCCTTCAGCTCGAGGAGCAGCCGCTCGGCCGTCTTCTTGCCGATGCCGGGCACCTTGATGAGGCGGCTACTCTCCTGCAGGCTCACGGCGCGCGCCAGATCGTCGACCGAGAGACCCGACAGGAGCGAGAGTGCGGTGCGCGGGCCGACGCCGGAGATCTTGACGAGAAGGCGAAACGTCGCTCGCTCTTCATGGGTGAGGAAGCCGAACAGCACCTGCGCGTCTTCGCGGACGACGAAGTGGGTAAGCAGCGTCACCGGCTCGCCGAGCCCGGGCAGGTTGTAGAAGCTCGACATCGGCACGTCGACCTCGTAGCCGACGCCGCGCACGTCGACGAGCAGTTGCGGCGGCGATTTCTCCGCGATGGTGCCGATGAGACGTCCGATCATGACGCGCATTATCGGAGGTCGGCCGATGCGTCGGCCGGTCCTGCATACACTATCTGGAGCTATCCCTTTCACCCGGCTCGTGATTCTTCGCCACGCCTTCATTCCGCCTGACAACGCGCGCCTCGCCAATCTCGCCGGCAGCCTCGACGAGCATCTGCGGACGATCGCCGCGGCCTTCGACGTGAAGGTCCAGCGCCGCAACGAGTCGTTTCGCGTCGAAGGCGCGAAAGCCAATGCCGAGCGCGCGGTCGGGCTGCTGCAGCAGCTTTACGGCCGCGCGGGGCGGCCGATCGGCGCCGAAGCGCTGGAGCTCGCGATCCTCGAAGCGATGGCCGACGACGGCGGCCGCGGTGAGCCGCACGCGCTCGCTGCCGCTACGGAGGTGGATCTGCGCCTGCGCACGCGAAGAAGCGATCTCGCCGGCCGCACGCCGAACCAGGTCGCCTATCTGCGCAACATCCTCGGCCATGACCTGACTTTCGGCATCGGTCCCGCGGGCACCGGCAAGACCTACCTCGCCGTCGCCTGCGCCGTCGATGCGCTCGAGCGCAATGCCGTGCAGCGAATCGTCCTCACGCGTCCGGCGGTGGAGGCTGGCGAACGGCTCGGCTTCCTGCCGGGCGATCTGGCGCAGAAGGTCGATCCCTATCTGCGACCGCTCTACGACGCGCTCTACGAGCTGATGGGGCTCGATCGCGTCGGCAAGGCGTTCGAGAAGGCGACGCTCGAGGTCGCGCCGCTCGCCTTCATNNGCCTTCATGCGCGGGCGCACGCTCAACCACGCGTTCGTGATCCTCGACGAGGCACAGAACACGACGCCGGAGCAGATGAAGATGTTCCTGACGCGCGTCGGCTTCGGCTCGAAGGCGGTCGTCACCGGCGATGTGAGCCAGATCGATCTGCCCAAGGGCTCGATCTCGGGGCTCGTCGAGGCCGAGCGCGTGCTGCGCCAGGTCGAAGGCATCGCGACGACGTACTTCACGTCGGCCGATATCGTGCGTCATCCGCTGGTCGCGCGGATCGTCGAGGCGTACGGGCGCGCCGACAAGGACAAGCGCTGACGTGGCCCTCGCGCGCGATGCGCTGAGGCTGTCGCTGCAATTCGCCGATGCGACACATCGTGCCCTGCTGCCGCGGCACCGCGTCGTGCGCTGGCTGCGCTCGGCGTTGGCGGCGCCGGCCGAGATCACGCTTCGCATCGTCGGCACCGATGAGGGCCGCTCGCTCAATCGCCGGTTCAGGGGCAAGGACGACGCGACCAACGTCCTGACCTTCGCCTACGAGCGCGAGCCTCGCGTCGTCGCCGACCTGGTGCTGTGCGCGCCGGTCGTCGAGCGCGAAGCGAAGGCGCAGGGCCTCGATCTCGAGGCGCACTACGCGCATCTTGTCGTCCACGGCGCGCTTCATGCGCAGGGGTTCAACCACGAGCGCGCCGGCGAAGCGAAAGCGATGCAAGCGCGCGAAAGCGCGATCGTCATTGGCCTCGGCTTCGCCGATCCCTACGACCGCTAGACCTCCGGCAGCGCCGCGGGTGCCTCGGCCCGGCTCGGTAGCATGACCGAGGCGATGGCCACGAGAACGAGCACGATCGCCGCCGCGTCCTGCCAGTGCAGGCGCTCGTGCAGCCACCACGCACCCGAGACGGTGCCGAGCACCGGGATCAGCATCACCGACATGCTCGAGGCGATCGGCGGCAGGTTGCGTGCCAGGATGAGCCAGATCGGCTGCGCGAAGCCGAAGATGAGGACGGCGTTGTAGGCGATCGAGGCGATCGTCGCATCGCCCGGCGCGTGCCAACGGTCGCGCTCGAAGAGGACGGTGGCGGTGGTCATCACCAGCGCCGTCAGCAGCGTCATCCAGAACACGATGGCCAGCGTCGGCGCGGCTATGCTCGTGCGCCGCATCTGCTGCGTGCCGAGCGCCCAGACGGCGGCGGCGACGAGCATGCCGACGGCGGCCCACGGCCTGCCCGCGATCGTGTCGAACTCGTGCCAGAGCAGCAACGTGACGCCGGCCGCCGCGGCGACGATGCCGACCACGAAGCGCGGCCTGAGCCGCTCGCCGAAGGCGGTGACGCCCCAGAGCGCCGAGAAGATCGGCATCGTGTAGCCGAGGATGGCGGCCCGCCCCGACGACAGCGCCTGCACGGCGACGATGACGAGCACGTGCCAGACGACCATGTTGGTGATCGTGAGCAGGCTGAGCTGGCGCCAGTCGCGCCCGGCGATGACGAGCGGAACGCGGCGCAGGCGCAGCACGGCCCACAGCACCGGCAGGCCGAGCCACATCGAGAGCGTGCGAAAGGCGAGCGGCGGAAAGCCGGTGACGCCGATCTTCATCACCGGCCAGTTGATGCCCCAGACGACGGTCAGCACGGCGAGCAGCACCAGGTCGCGCCGGCCCAGGGCGAAGTCTGAACGGGTGGAGCTCAGGGCTGGCTCAGATGACGCTTGCGCCGCACGCGCGTGAGGTCAGCATGATGTGCAGGACCGACTTCACTGCGCGCGCAAGGCGCGCGCCGCGTCGAGTGCGAAGTAGGTGAGCACGCCGTCGGCGCCGGCCCGCTTGAAGGCACCGAGCGCTTCCATCATCACGGCGTCGTGGTCGAGCCAGCCGTTCTGCGCCGCGGCCTTCAGCATCGCATACTCGCCGCTCACTTGGTAGGCGAAGGTCGGGAGCCGGAACTCGTCTTTCACGCGCCGCACGATGTCGAGGTACGGCATGCCGGGCTTGACCATGACCATGTCG
>PLZH01000086.1:489-15906 GCA_003152055.1 Burkholderiales bacterium | reverse complement strand
TCCATCATGTCGCTCGGCGCGACGATGTCGACGCCAGCCTCGGCCTGCACCAGCGCTTGCTTCGAGAGCACGGCCACCGTCGCGTCGTTGACGACGTAGCCGGTCGCGTCGAGCAGGCCGTCCTGGCCGTGCGTCGTGAACGGGTCGAGGGCGACGTCGGTCATGAGGCCGAGCTCGGGGAAGCGCTTCTTCAGCTCGCGAACGACGGTCGGCGTGAGTCCCCTGGCATTGAGCGCCTCGCGGCCGTCTTCCGTTTTCAGCGAAGGCTCGAGCACGGGAAAGAGCGCCATCACCGGGATGCCGAGCGACACGCATTCCTCGGCAATCGGCAGCAGCCGGTCGAGCGAGACGCGCTGCACGCCGGGCATCGAGGTCACCTCCTGCGTCTTGCCCTGGCCGTCGAGCACGAACACCGGATAGATGAAATCGCTCGCATGCAGGCGCGATTCGCGCACCAGCTCGCGGCTCCAGGCGTCGCGGCGCAGGCGCCGCGGCCGGCTCTGCGGGTAGGGAGGAGGGGTTTGCACGCGGCGATTCTATGGCGCCCGATAATCGCCCGATGGGTTCATCGTTCCTCTGGGTCAAGGCGTTTCACATCGTTTTCGTGAGCGCCTGGTTCGCCGGCCTCTTCTACCTGCCGCGCATCTTCGTCAACTTGGCCAGCGTGCCGGCCGACAGCCACGCCGAGCGCGAAAGGCTGCTCATGATGGCGAGAAAGCTCTACCGCTTTTCGAGCCTGCTGATGGTCGTAGCGATCGGGCTCGGGCTCGTTCTCTGGCTCGTCTACGGCGTCGGCAAGGGGCCGCACAACTACTGGCTGCACGCAAAGATCGCGCTCGTCGTCGTCGCCATCGGCTATCACCACGCGTGCGGCTCGCTCCTGCGCAAGTTCGAGGCGTTTGCGAACCTGCGCAGCGAGCGCTGGTTGCGCATCTTCAACGAGACGTCGGTGCTGCTCTTCTCGGCGATCGTCGTCCTGGTCGTCATCAAGCCGTTCTGAGGCGCGGCACCGCCGGTCGACCACGGCGCCGAACGATGCTTCGCCATCGCAGTTCGGCCGTTCCGCTGACGTGGCTGTACGTCGCGCTGATCGTCTACGCCAGCCTCTATCCGTTCACGGGTTGGCGGGTGCCCGGCGTCGGGCTGCTCGACTTCATGTTGCTCGGCTGGCCGCACTGGTGGACCTGGTTCGACCTCGTCTCCAACCTGTTCGGCTACATGCCGCTGGGGCTGCTGCTGTTTGTCGCCTTGATCCGCAGCGGCCGGCCGGCCGGCAGATCGGCGTGGCTGGCGTCGGCCGCGGGCACGCTCCTGTCGTTCACGATGGAGACGCTGCAGAACTATCTGCCGCAGCGCGTTTCGTCGAACGTCGATCTCGGCCTCAACGCGCTCGGCACGGTGCTGGGTGTCGTCATCGGTCTCGTCCTCCACTGGCGCGGCGGCATCGAGCGCTGGCAGAAGCTGCGCGAGCGCTGGTTCGTGGCGCGCAGCGCCGGCGGCATGGCGATGCTCATCCTCTGGCCGATCGGCCTGCTCTTTCCCACGGCGGTGCCGTTCGGGCTTGGCCGCGTGCTCGGCCGGGTTCAGCCTCTGCTCGCCGACTGGCTCGAAGGCACGCCCGCCGAAGGCTGGACCGCTGGATGGGCGAGCGCCGCGGCGAAGCAGGCAGAAGCCCTCGCCCTGTCGCCGGCGAGCGAACTCTCGATCATCGTGCTCGGGCTGCTCGCCCCCTGCCTCGTCGCCTTCACGATCGCGCCGCCCGGCTGGCGGCGTACCGCGCTCGTCCTCGGCGCCGCCGCGCTCGGCTGCGCGACGACGACGCTTTCGACGGCGCTCAACTTCGGGCCGCAGCATGCCCTGGCGTGGATCACGCCTTCTGCGGCGCAAGGCGTGCTGGTCGGCATGGCCGCGGCGGCATTGCTGAGCCTTGTGCCGAGCCGCGTCGCCGCCGGCTTCGGCCTCATCGTCTTGACGGCGCTGGTGATGCTCGTCGCTCAGGCCCCCGCCGATCCCTATTTCGCGCAAAGCCTCAAGGCCTGGGAGCAAGGGCGCTTCATTCGCTTTCACGGCGCGGCGCAGTGGGTCGGCTGGATCTGGCCTTACGCCGGTTTGAGCTACCTGCTCGCGAGGTTGGCCGTACGCGAACCCAGGCGCTTCGGGTCCGGCTTCTAGAATCCTCGCAATGGGCTACTACGAGCGGCACATCTTCTTTTGCCTCAACGATCGGGAAAACGGTGAGAACTCGTGCGCGCATCACGGCGCCAAGGCCGGCTTCGATCATTGCAAGTCGCGCATCGAGGCCGAGAAGCTCGGCGGGCCGGGCCGGGTGCGCGTCAACAAGTCGGGTTGCCTCGATCGCTGCGCCGGCGGCCCGGTGGCCGTCGTCTATCCCGAAGGCATCTGGTACACGTACGTCGATGCGGCCGACATCGACGAGATCGTCGATTCGCACCTCGAGCGCGGCAAGGTCGTCCAGCGCCTGCTCTTGCCGTCGCACGTGGGGCGCTAGCCTGCTTCGATGAATTCGCGCACGGTCCGCGAGTCGGTCGCCGGGCCGGCCGGGCACATCGAATGTGCGCTCGATCGGCCCGCGGGCTCGCCCGTGGGCGTCGTCGTCGTCTGCCACCCGCACCCGCAGGGCGGCGGCACGCTCGACAACAAGGTCGTGCAAACGCTGGCGCGCGCCTTCCTGCAGATCGGCTGGGCCAGCCTGCGGTTCAACTTTCGCGGCGTCGGCGGATCCGAAGGAACATGGGACGACGGCCGCGGCGAAGTCGACGACGCCCTCGCGGTCGTTCGCTCGGCACGGGAGCGATTCGCAGGCTTGCCGCTGGCCTTGGCCGGCTTCTCGTTCGGCGGCTTCATCGTGGCCGCCGCGGCCGAGCGCCTGGCCGAAGCCGACCCGCCAAGGCGCATCGTGCTCGTCGCACCCTCGACGCAGAAGCAGCAGCTGCCGGCCGTGCCGGCCGGCAGCGTCGTCATTCACGGCGATGCCGACGAGCTCGTGCCGCTCGAGGCGACGCTCGGCTGGGCCCGGTCGCAATCCTTGCCCGTCATCGTCTTTCCCGGCGTCGGTCATTTCTTCCACGGCCAGCTCGGGCTGCTCAAAAACGTCGTCATGCGTGAACTGCGCGGCCTCGACGCGGTCTGACGTCTCCTCTTCCCCTTCCTCTACCCCTTCCTCTACCGAAGCCTCTCGATGCCGATTCCCCATTTCGTTGCCGCGCGCCTCCTCGCGCTCTGTCTGGTCCTGCCCTTCGCGGCCGTCGCCGTCGCGCAGGTACCGCAGCCACCCGAGGTGGCGGCCAAGAGCTACATCGTGCTCGACCTCACGACCAACCAGACGCTGGCCGAGCGCAACGCCGATGCGCCGGCCGATCCGGCGTCGCTGACCAAGCTGATGACGGCCTACGTTGTCTTCCAGGCCCTGCGCGACAAGAAGCTCACGCTCGATCAGGCCTTGCCCGTCTCGCTGCGCGCCTGGGCCGAGCGCAAGGGCGGCGGCTCGCTCATGTTCATCGACACGACGATGCGCCCGAAGGTCGACGATCTGTTGCGCGGCCTGATCTCGATCAGCGGCAACGACGCCGCCGTGGCCCTGGCCGAAGGCGTTGCCGGCAGCGTCGACACCTTCGTTGCCATGATGAACCGGCAGGCGCAGGCCTTTGGCCTGAAGAACACGACGTTCAAGAACGTCACGGGCCTCACCGAAGCTGGCCACAAGAGCTCGGCACGCGACCTTGGGATCACGGCGACGCACATCATCCGCGACTTCCCCGAGTACTTTCCGTACTACTCGATCAAGGAATTCAAGTACGACAACATTGCGCAGCCGAACCGCAACCTGCTCCTGCGCCGCGACCCGACCGTCGACGGCATGAAGACCGGCTTCACCGACGCAGCGGGCTACTGCCTGCTGGCGACGGCGCAGCGCGAGTTCCCGAACCTCGGCCCGACCGGCGGCCCCGGCAAGCGACGCATCATGACGGTCGTTCTCAACACGACCTCGATAGAGGCGCGCGCCAATGAAAGCCAGAAGCTCCTCAACTGGGGCTTCCAGGCCTTCGACACGGTGCGCCTCTTCGAGGACGGCAAGGCGATCGTGACGACGCCGGTGTGGAAGGGCAAGCATGCCGAGGCCAAGCTAGGCGCTGCGGGCGCGGTCTTCGTCAGCGTGCCCAAGGGCGAGGGCAGCAGGCTGCAGACCAAGGTCGAGCGCACCGACCCGCTCGTCGCGCCGCTTGCCAAAGGGCAGCGCGTCGGCACGATCAAGGTCGCGACGGCGGCCGGCACGCCGGTCATCGACGTGCCTCTCGTCGTCATGGAGCCGGTCGAGATGGCCGGGATCTTCGGCCGCGCCTGGGACGCGATCCGTCTCTGGATCAAGTAGTAAGCTGGCTCATTGACAGGCGGAGGCACGATGCATTCGACGACGACGATTCCCGACACGCTGTGCTACCTGAACGGTCAATACCAGCCGCTCTGCGAAGCGAAAGTGTCGGTGCTCGACCGCGGCTTCATCTTCGGTGACGGCATCTACGAGGTCGTGCCCGTCTATGCGCAGAAGCTGTTCCGCTTCGACCAGCACCTGGCGCGCCTCGGCCGCAGCCTCGCCAAGGTGCGCATCGAGAATCCGCTCAGCCACGAGCAATGGCTCGAGCGCAGCAGGAAGCTGATCGCGGCGCTGCACGAGCATGGCGGCGCCACCGACCAGCTCGTCTACATCCAGGTGACGCGCGGCGTCGCGATGCGCGACCACGTCATGCCGACCGGAATCGCGCCCACCGTCTTCATGATGGCCAGCCCGATGAAGGCGGCGAGCGGCGAGCAGAGGCATCACGGCGTCGCCTGCATCAGCGCCCGCGACTTTCGCTGGGAGCGCGGCGACATCAAGAGCATCTCGCTGCTCGGCAACGTGCTGGCGCGGCAGATGTCGGCCGATCGCGACGCCGTCGAGACGATCATGTTTCGCGATGGCTTCCTCACCGAGGCGTCGGCCTCGAACGTCTGGGTCGTCCACGAAGGTGCGCTGCTCGGGCCGCCGAAAAGCGAGCATGTGCTCGAAGGCATCCGTGTCGACCTGATGAAGGAGCTCTGCGAGGAATGCGGCATCGGCTACAACCTGCGGCCGATCCCCGAGGCCGATGTCGCCTCGGCCGACGAGCTTCTGCTCAGCTCGGCCACCAAGGAGGTGCTGCCGGTGACGACGCTCGACGGCGACAGCGTCGGCCATGGCGCGCTGCGCGGCAAGCCGGGGCCGGTCTACGCCCGGCTCTACGAGGCCTACCAGAAGGCGAAGCGGCTGCAGTCGATCTGAGGGCGAAGGGCTTCGGGCCGGGGCCTTTGCATCCACGCCGGCCGCCCTCAGATGGGCTCGATGGATTCACTCATGCAAGACGTTCCGCGCGAGCAATCGCTGATCGACTACCCGTCGCGCTTTCCGATCAAGGTGATGGGGCTCAATGCCGAAGGCTTCGTCCATGCTGTCACCGAGATCGCGCGCCGCTTCGATCCCGCCTTCGACGCCGCATCGATCGAGCTGCGCCCGAGCAGCGGCTCGAAGTATCTCGGTGTCACGATCACCGTGAACGCGACCAGCCGCGAGCAGCTCGACGAGCTGTACCGCACGCTCTCGACGCACCCGATGGTCAAGGTCGTGCTGTGAGCGTCGACGCGACGGTGCGCACGGCAAACAGTGAAATAGCGCTTTTCATAAAGTAAAAATCGGTCGAAAACTGCATTAGCGTCATTCGCGATTCCAGTCTCGACCATGAAGCGCAGCCTGACAGGCCACTACGAACCGAGCGCCGCCGGCGGTGACAAGTGGCTGTGCATGTGGCCGCGGCTCGTGCTGCTGCGCGAATTGCTGAGCGAGACGGGCAGCCTCTGGATGACGCTCGATGACAACGAGGTGCATCGGGCGCGGATGGTGATGGATGAGATCTTCGGCGAAGATAACTTCGTCGCAACGTGCATCTGGCACAAGCGGGCGCTTCTTGAGCGGTTGAGCAAGGCCTACGGAGACGAGCGCGCGGCGGTCGTCGGTACGTTGGCGCTCGACGGGCCGGCAGACGACATCGTTTGCGATCTCGTGTTCGACGAGGCTTGGCGTGGAACGCTCGAACGCCGCTGCTTCAATCAGGCAGATGCCTGAAGGCGGCGGCGAGTCACGCGGGCTGCCCCTGCGGCGCGAGTGGGGGCACGTCGATTTTGCGACGACCTTCGCCGCTATGCGCGCGTTCGCCGCCGCGCGCACGCTCGAGACCGCGGACGAGATCTGGCTTTGCGAGCACGCGCCGGTCTACACGCAAGGCCTGGCGGGCAAGCCCGAACACATCCTCGACGCGGCGGGCATTTCGGTCGTTCAGACCGATCGCGGCGGCCAGGTCACCTATCACGGCCCCGGGCAGGTCGTGGCGTATCCCCTCGTCGACCTGAAGCGGCTGGGCATCTACGTCAAGGAATATGTCTTTCGCCTCGAGCAGGCGCTGCTGAAGACCCTCGAAGTGCACGGCGTCACGGGCCATCGGGTACGCGGCGAGCCGGGCATCTACGTACGCATGGACGATCCGTTCGGCCATGCAATGCACGCGGCGGCGCCGAGCGCGGAAACGAAGTTCGCCGGTCTCGGCAAGATCGGCGCAATCGGCGTCAAGGTGAGTAGAAACTGCACGTATCACGGGCTGGCGCTCAACGTCGCGATGGACCTTCGACCCTTCAAAGGCATCAATCCGTGCGGACATGCCGGGCTGCAAACCATCGACCTTTCTACAATCGGTGTTCGCGCCGCGTGGGACGACGTGGCGACCACGCTCGGCGACAAGCTCGCCCACTACCTGAGCCCGTGATGACGACGCTTCCGAACTACGACCCGACGCAAAAGCAGAAGGCCGAAGCCAAGACCTCGCGCATCCCGATCAGGATCGTCGCCGCTGAGACGCTGAAAAAGCCCGACTGGATCCGCGTCAAGGCGGGGTCACCGACGACGCGTTTCTACGAGATCAAGCAGATCCTGCGCGAGCACAGGCTGCACACGGTGTGCGAGGAAGCGTCGTGCCCGAACATCGGCGAGTGCTTCGGCAACGGCACGGCCACCTTCATGATCATGGGTGACAAGTGCACGCGGCGCTGCCCGTTCTGCGACGTCGGCCACGGCCGGCCCGATCCGCTCGACGCCGAGGAGCCGGTGAATCTCGCCAAGACCATCGCGGCGCTGAAGCTGAAGTACGTCGTCATCACCAGCGTCGATCGCGACGACCTCCGCGACGGCGGCGCGGCGCACTTCGTCGCCTGCATCGAGAAGACCCGCGAGCTGTCACCGGCCACGCGCATCGAGATCCTCACTCCCGACTTCCGCGGCCGCGCGGACCGGGCGCTCGAGATCCTGAAACGCGCGCTGCCCGACGTCATGAACCACAACCTCGAGACCACGCCGCGTCTCTATAAGGAAGCGCGGCCGGGTTCCGACTACGCCTATTCGCTGAACCTGCTCAAGCGCTTCAAGGAGTTCGCGCCCGGCGTGCCGACGAAGAGCGGCGTCATGGTCGGCCTCGGCGAGACCGACGACGAGATCCTGCAGGTCATGCGCGACATGCGTGCGCACGGCATCGACATGCTGACGATCGGCCAATACCTCGCGCCGAGCGGCCACCACCTGCCGGTGCGCCGCTACGTCCACCCCGACACCTTCCGCATGTTCGAGCGCGAGGCCGCAGCCATGGGTTTCGCTCACGCCGCCGTCGGTGCGCTGGTGCGCTCGAGCTACCACGCCGACAGCCAGGCGCACGCGGCGGGCGTCGCCGCCGCGGCCTGACGGCGCATGACGCCGGCCGGCGGCGTCCCCCGCTTCGCGGTTGACCCCGCGCTGTCGTGCGGCAACTGCCGGGCGACGATGCGGCGGCTCGCCCTTGGCGGCCACTACGGCTCGACGGTCGAGCTGGACATCTGCGAAAGCTGCGACCTCGTCTGGTTCGACGGCACCGAGACGGCGAGCCTGAGCGGCCCCGGCATGCTCGAGCTGATCGGCCACATGGCCGAGGCCTACGACCTGCCATACGAGCCGCTGCGGCCAAAGGCCACCTGTCCGCGCTGCGCCGGCCGGCTCGAGCTCGTGCACAACCAGTCGCGCTGGGGGCACTCGGTGCAGTTGCAGTGCGTACGCCGGCACGGCGCCTACCAGTCTTTCGCCGAGTTCCTGGAGGAAAAGGGGCTGCTGCGGCCGATGTCGCGGGTCGACCGCGCCAGGCTGCTCCGCGACAAGGGGCGAATCGACTGCGTCAACTGCGGCGCGGCGGTCGGCCTCGACGACGAGCGCTGCCTCCACTGTCATTCCGTGCCGAGCCTGCTCGACATCGCCCGTCTGGCTCGCGCCCTCGATCCGGAAGAGACGCTCGGGCCGCAGCCTTTGCCGGGCGTCCCGGCGAAGCAAGAAGCCATGCAGTGCGCGGCGTGCGGAGCGGCACTGCCGCCCGGAGAGACGATGAGTTGCGCGCAGTGCGGAGCGACCCTGGCGATTCCGAGTCTGCGCGAAGCCAACGCCGCCGTGCAGGCGCTGGCTCCGGTGCTGCGCGCGAACGCGGCGCATCCGCCGGCGCAGGTCGTCAAGCGCCGGCTCGATGCGATCGAAGCCGATCTGCCGCGGCGGCGCGAATGGGCGGCCGGCATGGAACGCGAGGCACGCCGCGACGCCACGCAGCTCGACGATGAATTCGAATTGTCCTCGTTGTTTCGGCGCGGGACGAACCCGGCTCGCGCCGTGCTGGTCGCGCTCGTCATCTGGTTCGTGTGGCGTTACTGGCACTGAGTCGGGCAGCGGCGCGCCGTCGTTGCGCGAGCCGCGCGTGAATGCCACTCTGCTCGCGCTCGGAGCGATCGCGCTCTGGGCGACGCTTGCCTCGCTCGGCGTGGCTCTCGCCCGGGTGCCTCCTTTCTTGCTCACGGGGCTCGCGCTCGTCATCGGCAGCGTGCCGGCCTGGCCGTTGGCCCGGCGCTGGCGGGTGCCGGCCTCGACGCTGCTGCTCGGCGTCTACGGCCTGTTCGGCTTTCACTTCCTGCTCTTCGTCGCCCTGCGGCATGCGCCGCCGATCGAGGCCAATCTCGTCAACTACCTGTGGCCGCTCTTCATCGTCGTTCTCGCGCCGGCGTTCCTGCCGGGCCTCGCATTGCGACCTGTGCACGTCGGCGCGGCGCTCGCCGGGTTTGTTGGCGCCGCGATGGCGATCACCGGCGGCCGCGGCGTCACCGGCGGCTTCGCCTGGGGCTACGTGACCGCGCTCGGCTCGGCCATCATCTGGGCCAGCTATTCGCTGCTGACGCGGCGCGTGACGCGCTTTCCGACCGCGGCCGTCGGCCTGTTCGCGCTTGTCTCCGGGGCGCTCGCGCTGCTATGCCACGCCGCGTTCGAGCCCGCTGTCGATCTCTCGGTGCGCGACTGGGCGCTCATCGCCGTGACCGGCCTCGGCCCGCTCGGTGCCGCGTTCTACCTGTGGGACGCGGCCCTGAAGCGCGGTGATCCACGCAGCATCGGCCTCCTCAGCTACCTGACGCCCCTCGCTTCGACGCTTCTCCTCGTGGCGACGACGGGCCGACCGCTCACCGTCTGGGTTGCCGGCGCCGCGATTCTGATCGTCGGCGCGGCCGTCGCCGGCGTTCGGGCGCGCTGACTGCTCGCTTCGGTGTCACAGGCCGCGGGAGAGCTCGAACATCAGCGCGGCCGGCAGCGAGCTCAGGACGACGTCGCGGCCGATACGCGCCATGGCGGCGCCGTTGGTGCCCGACATTTCGAAAGTCGAGCCCTGTTCGAGGATCTCGATGAAGACGAAGTCGGGCACTTCGGCGAGGATTTCGTCGCGAAAGGACGCGAAGCGCTCGCCGCGCTGGATCGATTCGATGATGATCGCGTGCGGCAGGCCTTCCTTGCAAAAGCTCGCCGCTTCGTCGACCGAGCTCACGAAGTCGACGAGCATGCTCATGTTGCGCAAGGCGTCGCGGATCAGCACGCGCACTTCGCGGCGCGAAGCGACGACGAGCACATGGCTGCCGGCGAGCGCTTTGGAGTTCCCCGACTGCGACGACGCGTCGTCGACCTCGGTCGCCGAAAGGCCTTCCATCTCGTCGCCCGCCGTCTTTGGGAATTCGAGGACGAGGGTGGTGATTCCCGAGATATCCTTGCGCTCGACGATGAGGCCCATGGTCCACGCCGTCTGCTCGATCAACCGCCAGTAAAGCGAATCGAGGCGCGGTTGCACGGCGGCGGTGACGCTCTCGTCGGGCTGATCGGCCGGACGATGGGCGAAGCGGCAGGTCAGCCGCGCGTGCGCCGGCCAGGTCTTGAAGTCGATCGTGAATTCGATGTGCGCGTGCGCGTTGGCCAGCGCCCAGTCGAGCGTCGCGTTGAGCAGGCTGAAGAGGAGCGAGCCGTCGACGATGACGCGCGCCGACTTCAGTTGCGGCTTGAGCGCGATGCCGCGGGCCTGCGTCTCGCGGCTGCGCAGCGCGAGCACGCTGTTCATCACCTCCTCGAGCTGCAGCACTTCGTGCGACTGGCGAACGCGCCCCGACGCGAATCGCGTCAGCTGTTGGCCGATCATGCCGAACTGGCGCGCCTGCTCGACCTCGTCGCGCAGCGCGCGCAGGCCGGCACGATCGATCTTTCCCGTCGCCGTGAGGACGTGGATGCGCTCAAGCGCCGCAGTGAGCGGCGCCGCGATCTCCGAGCCGACCTGCGAAACGAGGTCGTGCCAGCGCTCACTCTCGGTTGTTGCGGCTGTCATGGCGTGGGCTCGCGCGGTTGCGGAGCGGGGGGCTTCGGACATGTCAGGAGATCGCTCGTCGTCTGGGAATTCGGGGACGCACCTTGCCGCGCCGGCAGCGCGGTATGCGCCACAGCGGCGAGCCTGGTCTCGGTACGGCGCCTCCCGTTGCGCCGCGTTCAGTGAGAAGTGTCAGCGCGCGGCCAGACTGGCGCCAGTAGGCGACTGGATGACGCCGACGAGCGGTCGCAGAAAGTTACCGGATGTGACAACTTGTTCACTAATTCCGGCTTCGGCGATCAGACTGCGCCGGCTGCTCGCAGGTCGGCGATCGCCTCGGCGTCCAGCCCGAACTCGCGCAGGACGGCGTCGGTATCGGCGCCCAGGAGCGGCGGCGCGAGCCGGTATTGCACGGGTGTCTTGGACAGTTTCAGCGGGCTGGCAACGACTCGCACGGCACCTGCCAGCGGATGCGGTAGTTCCACCGTCATGGCGCGCGAGCGGACTTGCGGGTCGGCAAAGACCTCGGCGAGATCGTTGATCGGGCCGCACGGCACCTTCGCCGCTTCGAGCGCTGCGAGCCAGGCGCCGCGCGATCGCTCCTTCAGCACGGCGGCCAGGATCGGCACGAGCGTCGCCCGATGGCGAACCCGCCCGGCGTTGACGGCGAAGCGTGAGTCGGTCGCGAGCTCGGGCCGGCTGGCAACCGCGCAAAAGCGCGCGAACTGGGCGTCGTTGCCGACGGCGAGTATGAGGTGCCCGTCGGCGACCTCGAACACCTGGTAGGGGACGATGTTCTGATGCGCGTTGCCGGCGCGTTGCGGAGCCACGCCGGTAGCCAAGTAGCCGGCGCCGAGGTTGGCGAGCATCGCGACTTGGGTGTCGAGCAGCGCCATGTCGATCGCCTGGCCCTGCCCGGTCGCGTCGCGGTAGCGCAGCGCGGCGAGGATCGCCGTTACGGCGTACATGCCGGTAAAGAGATCGGCGACGGCGACGCCGACCTTCTGCGGGCCGCCGCCGGGTGCGTCGTCTGCGATCTCGGCGCGCGACGGGCCGGTCACGCTCATCAGGCCGCCGAGACCCTGGACGGCGTAGTCGTAGCCGGCGCGATCGCGGTAGGGGCCGGTCTGGCCGTAGCCGGTGATCGAGCAGTAAACGAGGCGCGGGTTCAGCGCGAGGAGGGTGGCTGCGTCGAGGCCGTGGCGGGCCATGTCCCCGACCTTGAAGTTCTCGACGAGCACGTCGAATTGCGATGCCAACTTGCGGACGATTCCGGCACCGGCGATGGTGGCGATGTCGATGGTGATCGATCGCTTGTTGCGGTTAGTGCCGAGGTAGTAGACGGCTTCGCCGGTCTCGCGGCCCGCGCTGTCACGCAGGAAGGGTGGTCCCCAGCCGCGCGTGTCGTCGCCGCCGGGATGGCCGCGACCGGGCGGTCGTTCGATCTTGATGACGTCGGCGCCCAGGTCGGCCAGCACTTGCGTGCACCAGGGGCCGGCGAGCACGCGCGAGAGGTCGATGACGCGCACGCCGGCCAGCGCCTGCGGCGCGTCGCTGGCGGGGGCGTGATCCGGGGTCTTCGTGATGTCGGACATGGGCAGATTGTCGGTTCCCATGCTCATTTGGGCATCGGGGAAAATCGTCGTGATGAAACCTTCGCGCGGTCGGCCGGCAGCCGCTCTCTTGATTGCCCTGGCCGCCTGCACACCTGCGCTCAACTGGCGCGAGACGAGACCGGAAGGCAGCGGCGTCAAGATGCTCTTTCCGTGCCGGCCTGATCGGCATGAAAGAACGATTCGTGTCGCCGGCGCCGAATTGCACATGCAGATGCATTTCTGCAGCGCTGCCGGCGCGGTGTTCTCGCTGGCCTTCGTCGATGCGTCGGACCCGACGCGCGTGACGCCCCTGCTCGCCAGGTTGCGCGCCGCGGCGGCGGCCAATGTGGGCGGCACGGCCACGGTCCGGACGATGGTCGTTCCAGGTGCCACGCCGAATGAACAAAGTGCGCTCATTCGCGTCGAAGGACATCTGCCCGATGGCCGGGGGGTCGTCGAGCACGCCGCGTTTTTCGTCAAGGGCCTGCGGCTGTATCAGGCGACGGCGCTCGGCAAATCGCTCACTACCGATGCACTCGAGACGTTCTTCAGCTCCATCGAGATCGTGATCTAGGGCGCATGCCCTCTCGTACCGCCAGCGGGCCCTGATCCGACAACTGTCGATAATGCCCCGCCATGCCGGGACTTCTGATCATCGCCCACGCTCCGCTTGCGTCGTCGCTGAAGGCCGTGGCCGAACACGCGTTTCCCGAATGCGCCGCCCGGCTCGGCGCGCTCGACGTGCTTTCCGGCATGCCGATCGAAGAGGTCGAGGCACAAGGGCGGCAGCTCCTTGACCGCCTGCGCTCGCCCGACGCGCTCATCCTCACCGATGTCTTCGGCGCGACGCCGTGCAACGTTGCGCAACGGCTGGCGGACGGCGTGCAGGTGAAGGTGGTCGCTGGCGTCAACGTACCGATGCTCTGGCGCTCGCTCTGCTATGCCGACGATTCGCTCGACGCCGCGGTGGCGCGTGCCGTCGCCGGAGCGACGCAAGGCGTGATGCAAGTAGCGACGTCGCGGCCGCAAAACCAGACGCGCAAGGCTGGTGGCAATGATCAAGGAAACAGTCAGGATCAGTAACAAGCTCGGCCTGCACGCACGCGCGTCGGCCAAGCTCACCAAGCTCGCGGGCGGATTCCGCAGCGAGGTCCACATGAGTCGGAACGGGCGGCGCGTCAATGCGAAAAGCATCATGGGGGTCATGATGCTGGCCGCCGGCATTGGCAGCGACGTCGAGATCGAGATCGAGGGAGAAGACGAGGCCCAGGCGATGAAGTTGCTCGTCGCCTTGATCGAAGACAAGTTCGGCGAAGGGCAATAGGCCACCGGCACCCGCCGTGGCGCAGTTCTTCCGAAACGCGCGGCGCTGCGGATGAGGCGCGGCGCGTCGCTGCTAGGATCGGTCGCATGAGCTTTCAGCTGTTCGGGCTGCCCGTGTCGAGAGGCATCGCCATCGGCCGCGCCGTGCTCGTCGCGTCGAGCCGTATCGACGTTGCGCACTACTACATCGGCGAAGACGAGGTCGAGCCCGAGATCGATCGCCTGCGCGTCGCACGTGATGCCGTCGCAGCCGGCCTCGCCGCGATGAAGGCCGATCTTCCTTTCGATGCGCCTGCCGAGCTCTCGGCCTTGCTCGACGTGCATCTCATGCTTCTGCACGACGACACGCTGACCGGTGCCACCAAGCAGTGGATCCGCGAGCGGCACTACAACGCCGAGTGGGCGCTCTCCGCGCAACTCGAGGTGTTGGCCCGCCAGTTCGATGAGATGGAGGATGAATACCTGCGTGAGCGCAAGGCAGATCTGGAGCAGGTCGTCGAGCGGTTGCTTGGCGTGCTCGCGCGCGGTCTCGACGGCGCGTCGCCGCTGGTCGGACCGCCGGGCGGCCGCGAGGCGGGCGGCGGCGACCCGCTCGTGCTTGTTGCCAACGACATCTCGCCGGCCGACATGCTGCAGTGGAAGGGCGGCGTCTTTCTCGGCTTCGTCACCGACGTCGGCGGCAAGACCTCGCACACGGCGATCGTGGCGCGCAGCATGGACATCCCCGCCGTCGTCGGTGCACGCGAGGCGAGCCGCCTGATCCGACAGGACGACTGGCTCGTCATCGACGGCGATTCCGGCACGGTGATCGTCGATCCGCCGGCGTCGGTCATCGACGAATACCGCGCCATTAAGCACGAGCGCGAGGCGTCTCGCGCAGGCCTGGCGCGGCTGCGCCACCTGCCCGCGGTGACGCTCGACGGCGAAGCGGTCGAGCTGCTCGCCAACATCGAGAAGCCAGGCGATGCCGCCGCCGCGCTCGAGGCAGGCGCTGTCGGCATCGGTCTGTTTCGCAGCGAGTTTCTTTTCATGAATCGCGCCGGCGATCTGCCCGGCGAGGACGAGCAGTTCGAGGCCTATCGCACCGCGGTTGAAGCAATGAGGGGCCTGCCTGTGACCATCCGCACCGTCGACGTCGGCGCTGACAAGGCGCTGGACCGCATGTCGGCGAACGAGCTGCGCCACGAGCACGCGCTGAATCCTGCGCTCGGCCTGCGCGCGATTCGCTGGAGCCTTTCCGAGCCAGCCATGTTCCGGCAGCAGCTGCGGGCGATTCTGCGTGCGGCCTGCTTCGGCAAGGTGCGCATCCTCCTGCCGATGGTTGCGCACCTCAGCGAGGTACGGCAGACGCTCGACGCCCTGGCGCGCGCCCGCCAGCAGATGGACGACGCCGGGCGCGCCTACGGGCCGGTCGAGATCGGCGCCATGGTCGAGGTGCCGGCGGCGGCGCTGATGCTGCCGGCGTTTCTGCGTTACTTTGATTTCGTCTCCATCGGCACCAACGACCTGATCCAGTACACGCTCGCCATTGACCGTGCCGACGAAGCCGTCGCCCATCTCTACAACCCATGGCATCCCGCCGTGCTGCAACTCGTCGCGCAGACGATCGACAAAGCGCGCGCCGCTGGCAAAGGCGTGAGTGTCTGTGGCGAGATGGCGGGGGATCCGGCCTTCAGCGAGTTGCTCTTGGCGATGGGATTGCGTAGCTTCTCCATGCACCCTTCACAGATCGTCGCCGTGAAGCAGCG
>PLZH01000086.1:0-478 GCA_003152055.1 Burkholderiales bacterium | reverse complement strand
GCGGGTCCGGGACCTCACCTCCCTTGTCTTTGAAGAGGCTCCCTGCTTGACAACGGCTTTGAAAACGTGCCAGAATCGCTCTCTTCGCTGATCGGGCCTCCAGGGCTCGTCCAGCGGCGCCGCAAGGCCTTGCTCTTTAAAAACTGACAGCCGATAAGTGTGGGCGTTCGAGGCCGGGTGCCTGAGTCGCAAGACTCAGGTCTCATGGACCTTAAACGCTCATCGAAGTGAAGAGACAAGTTCACTTCAATTCTTTGAGCAAAAATTCAAGATCGAACTGAAGAGTTTNNAATCCTGGTGGCGAGTGGCGAACGGGTGAGTAATACATCGGAACGTGCCCAGTAGTGGGGGATAACCCGGCGAAAGCCGGACTAATACCGCATACGACCTACGGGTGAAAGCAGGGGATCGCAAGACCTTGCGCTATCGGAGCGGCCGATGTCAGATTAGCTTGTTGGTGGGGTAAAAGCCTACCAAG
>PLZH01000037.1 GCA_003152055.1 Burkholderiales bacterium | reverse complement strand
ACGACGTCATCGTGATCATCGCCAAAGGAACTGGCGTCGACACGGCCCGATTGAAGGACGTCGCACGGGCCGTCAGGGCACGCGCCCGACCACGTGAACGCTGAGAGGCCTGACGGACGATCGAGCTACAGCTCCGCGTCGGCCAACGACGCGTCGAACTCCACGAACTTGGTAGCGGCCTTGTCCCTGAGGCGCTGGATGGTCTTTCGTTCGTCGAACTTCGGGTTGTCCTTCTTCGAGTCGACGTAGTCCATGTGCTCCTGGAGCTGCTTGGAGACGTCTCTGCAGGCCTCGAACAGCTTCTGCAGGGAGGTCGCTTCGTCGCCCTTCGCCTTTTTCATACCCGACTGCAATTCATCGATCGCCTTGCGAAAGACCTTGATGAACTCCTTGAAGAGGCGAAACTTCGGGCCGACCTCGTTGTCGTAAAACTTCACCATGTCGGCAACCGCGAACGTCACGCTCTTGTAGTGAACCAGCAGCTTGGCATCGGGCGGCTTGGCGGACAGCAAATCGTCCAGGGCCGGCTTCTTGGGGTCCGGCGGCTTCATGTCGAACATGCGCGTGCCGATGTCGTCCACGTGGGCCTTCAGCGCTTCGCGCTTGGTCTTCTTGGCAGTCCGCAGCGTGCTCAGGCTCTTCGCATCTTCCGAAAAGATCTGCTTCAAGCAGATCAACCGCTTGGCGTGTTCTTCGATTTTCGGCATGGAGCGAAAGTTTGGCCACCGCCCTGTTGCCCGTCAAGAGCCACCATGGCGGACGGATAAGCATGGACCGGATCGATGCGGCGGTGGTGGGTGCCGGAGCGGTGGGTCTTGCGGTTGCTCGCGAGCTCGCCCTGCATGGCCTCGAGACTCTCGTGCTCGAAGCCGGACCGGGCATCGGCAACGGCATCAGCTCGCGCAACAGCGAAGTCATCCATGCCGGCATCTACGACGCTCCGGGGTCGTTGAAGACGCAGCTGTGCGTGGCCGGCCGCAGGGCGCTCTATCCGTACTGCGAAGCGCATGGCGTCGGGCATCGGCGTTGCGGCAAGCTCGTCGTCGCGGCCACGCCGAGCCAAGTCGAGATGCTCGGATCGATCGAGCGGCGCGCCACCGCCAACGGCGTGGAAGGTCTGCGCTGGTTCAGCGGCGCCGAGGCGCGCGAGCTGGAGCCGGCACTGCAGGGCGAGGCCGCTTTGCTTTCGACGGCCACCGGTATCCTCGACAGCCACGCGCTGATGCTCGCCTATCTGGGCGATCTGGAGCGGGCCGGCGGCGGGCTCGTGCTGCGCTCGCCGCTCGAGAGCGCCGTCGCTGGCAGCGACGGGTTCGTGCTTCGGGTCGGTGGCGCGGCGCCTCTCGAAATCGGAGCCCGCATCCTGGTCAACGCCGCGGGATTGCACGCGCAGGCGCTGGCAAGCCGCATCGCCGGGCTCGACCCGGCGCACATCCCCCGGCCGTGGTTCGCCAAAGGCAACTACTACGCGCTGGCCGGCCGCTCGCCATTCACGCACCTCGTCTACCCGGTCCCCGAGCCGGGCGGCCTCGGCGTGCACCTCACGCTCGACCTTGCCGGCCAGGCGCGTTTCGGGCCCGACGTGGAGTGGCTCGATGCCGATACGCCCGATGCCATCGACTACGCCGTCGACCCGGCCCGCAGCGCAGCGTTCTACGCCGCCATCCGACGTTACTGGCCGGGGCTGAGGGACGGGTCACTGGCGCCGGCCTACAGCGGCGTCAGACCCAAGCTGCAGGGGCCGGGCGAACCGGCGCGGGACTTCATGTTGCAAGGGCCGGAAGCGCACGGCGTCGCCGGCCTGATGAACCTGTTCGGAATCGAATCGCCGGGCCTGACCGCCAGCCTGGCGATCGCTTCGGAGGGCGTGCGACGGCTCGGCCTTTGACCGGGGCGTGACAGCAGTCGTTGGTGCGTCGTTGTGTTCGTGTAGCCGCTGAGCGTTCCTATCGATAGAACGCCTCGACCTTGCCCTTCAAGGTGATCAACAACGGACGGCCCTTGCGATCGAGCGTCTTGCCTGCCGCCACCTTGATCCAGCCCTCGCTGATGCAATACTCCTCGACATCGAATCTCTCCTTGTCGTTGAACCGGATCCCGATGCCGCGTTCGAACACGACAGGGAGGTGATGGGGGCTGCGTGGGTCGCTCGACAGACGGTCGGGCAGAGGGGGGGCTTGCGTCGCGTCGTTCATGGCTCCCATTGTCAGACCGGCGACGCGCCGCGTGCATTCGAAACCGAGCGCCGGCAGGTCGATGCCCGCAAGCAAGGCCTCGCCCTTGCCGAGCAACGTGAGCGCCAGGTGCCTCTCGTCGACGAGGCCGGCGTTCAGGTAATGCCCGATGGTCGCGACGCCGCCGCCCACCCCCACGTCCTTGCCGGCGGCCGCCGCGCGGTCGAGCGCGGCGTGGATGCCCTCGGTGACGAAGTGGAAGGTCGTGCCGCCTTTCATCGCAGTCGATGCACGGGGGTGATGCGTGAGCACGAACACCGGCACGTGGTACGCCGGGCTCTCGCCCCGCCAGCCCGCGGCTGCTACGCCTGGGCGCCGCGAGAAGGGCGTGCGGATCCCCGACGACATCTCGATCACCGGCTGCCACAGCACCGATCTGGGCGCGACGCAGGCGCCGCCGCTCACCAGCATCAGGACGCCGATCATCGAGATCGGCCGCACCGCTCCGCCCCGGCGCGGGCCCTCCCATAAACATTGACAGGCCCTAGACTCGCCCGA
>PLZH01000211.1 GCA_003152055.1 Burkholderiales bacterium | reverse complement strand
GGCGATGGCGTGGCGAAGGCTGCCCACGACATCGGGGTTGGCTTCCTTGCGAAAGCCGATATGCGTGTCGCTGATCTGCACGAACGTCAACGCACCGCTATCACCGGCCGCAGGAGTCCCCGGGCTCGTCGCGCCAAGCGCTCGCGGAACGCCGCCGCTCACGGTCCAGACCACGGCGGCACCGCTCCAGGCGGACAGGCACTTCAGCGCCTGGCGCCGATCGGGGGATTGAATGCTCATGGCTCCGGCTCCTCGTCGATGAGTTGACGATCAACTCACCCTGCGATACCGAGCCCGTCGAAGACTTATTCCCGCCGTCGAACCATTCTTCGGCCCTGCCGGTGACGCGCCGGGCTGCTAGGGTCGCTCGAGGAATTCGCGAATCGCCAGGTTGGTGAGCTCGGGCCGCTCCGAGAACGTCATGTGGCCGGTGCCGGGAACGATGAGCAGCTCGCCCCGTGGAAGACTCCGATAGATCTCGACGGTCTCTTCGATCGACGTGAAATCCTTGTCGCCGGCAATCACCAGCACCGGGGTCCGGATGGCTTTCAGGTCGACGGTGGAAATCACGACCGGCGTGAGCCAGAGAGGGACGGACTTGGTCAGCAGAACCCACCAGTGCTCCGGCCCGTCGGGTGCGACGGCCTGGTAGTCGGCGCGGAAGTTCGGCGGCAGCCTGGCATCGAATTCGCGCACCTTGTCCGCCACCTCTTGTGGCGACCGTTGGCTGCGTCGCAGCAGCTCGTCCGGCGGCAGGCCGGGCGTCAGGTTCGCGCCCGAGATCACGAGACGGCGCACCAGCTCCGGATGGTCGTGCGCGAGGATCAGGCCGACGTCGCCGCCATCGCTGTGGCCGACGATATCGACGGGACCGATGGCGAGCTGGCCGATGACGGCGGCCATGTCGTCGGCCATCGCCTGGTACGTGAGGGGCCGCCCGTTGTCGGGGCTATGCCCGTGCCCCGGCCGGTCGACGCCGATGACTTTGCGAAACGACGCGAAATACTCCCGCTGCTTCGCGAAGCTGTTGTCGAAGTAGAGCAGCCCGCCGTGCAGGAAGAGGATCGGCGTTCCGCTGCCGAAGGTCTCGACGTAGATCCTGGAGCCACGCGCTTCGATATAGCCGCGGGTCTGGGCCGGGTGTTCGTCCGGGAGCGCGGGCATTGCCGCCGCGGCAAGAGCGGCGGCGAGCGCGAACGGGAGGAGTGACCGCATCCGGGAGGCCCGAGTACTGGCGAGCGGTGAAACGCCGCCCGACGTCGCGAATGTAGCTGCACCCGCAGGCCAATTGAAAGCATGTGTTTCCGTGCCTTCTCGAGCGTTCGAATTTCCGGATTCGGTGCTTCAATTCGGGGGGTCATGCCTGTCATCGCCGTCGTCAATCGCAAAGGGGGGAGCGGCAAGAGCACCCTGGCCACGCATTTGGCGGCTTACTTCGCGAATGCCGGCGTTGCGGTGATGCTGGGCGACGTCGATCGCCAGCAGTCCACGCAAACGTGGCTGCGCCTGCGCGGCACGCAGCACTTGCCGCGAAGCGTGCCGATCGTCGGCTGGGCGGTCGATCCGAGGCGCGTCCTGCGCCCGCCCGCCGGCGTCCATCAAGTCGTGCTCGATACGCCCGGCGGCCTGCGCGGCTTCGATCTGGCGCGTGTCGCGGCGTTCGCCGATGTCATCCTCATGCCCGTCTGCAATTCGGTGTTCGATCGCGAATCGGCCGCCGATTGCCATGCCGAGCTGATGGCGCTGCCGCGCGTGGCCAGCGGCCGCTGCAAGGTGGCCGCGGTCGGCATGAGGCTCGACGGGCGCACCAAGGCCGCCGAGGTGCTCGAGGCCTGGGCACGCGGCCTGAAGCTTCCCTTCATCGGCGTCCTGCGCGAGGCGCAGGCCTACGTTCGGTGCGTCGAGCAGGGCCTGACCCTGTTCGATCTGCCTGCCGAGCAGGCGCAGGTCGACCTCGCTCAGTGGAAGCCGATCGTCGAATGGCTCGAGCCGGTGCTTGACGTCGTGCACCAGCCCGTCATTCGCCGCAATCCCGTGGTGATCCGGCCGGCGCTGCAGAACCCGTTGCGCGACGAAGCGTCCGAGACAGTGCGTCGAAGCGCCAAGCTGCCCCGTGCAGGCCTCTTCGGCTGGCTGACGGCGCCGCGATTCCTGCAGCGCCAGTCCTGATCGGCAGAGGTCCGGCTGCCCCGGTCTCAAGCGATCTCGAGACATGCGAACAGGGGAACCTTGACCGTGTCCAAGACGAATGCGAAAACGGCTGCTGCGGCCAACGTAGCGGCTACGGTCATCACGGGTAAGCGCGTCATGGCGAAGCCGCCGACGGCAAGCGTCGAGGCGATCAGCACGTCCGCCACCGACGAAGCGGCAAGCCACCGGCTCGGGCGAGACTTCCACAGGTGTCGACGTTCGCGTATGGCATAGACCGTCGCCTGCCCCCCGAAAACCAGGGCGGCAAAGCTCAGCGTTCTCAGCTCTCCGGTTCCGAGATCCAGCGCGAATTTGCCGACGGCAAGGACACCCGCGCAAAAGACCAGCAGGCACAAGCCCAGGACGACACCCGCGATCGTGAGGACGCCGATGCGCCACGAATTCGGCATCGGCGACGGGCGGACGTTGTCGGTCGTCAACGACATCGAAAGAAAATCGCCGGTGATCATCACGATGACCATCAGCAGCGGTGTCAGGATCGCGTGCCCGGTGATGATCAGGCCGAGTATCAGGAAGAGCACCGTCACGATCTTCTTGATGATGGAGTTCAGCGTGTAGGTCAAGATGCGCTGGAACGTCACCCGCCCTTCCTTGACGGCGGCCACGATGCCGCCGAGTCCGGGCTCGGTCAGCACCATGCCGGCGGCCGATTTGGCAACGTCGGTAGCCGTCGATACCGCGATGCCGATCTGCGCCTGGCGCAGCGCCGGCGCGTCGTTGGCGCCGTCGCCGCACATGGCGACGGTGTGGCCGCCCTTCTGGAAGGCCTTGACGAGCTTGTACTTGTCCTCCGGAAGCACGCCTGCGAAGACCGCGAACTGCTCCGGGCGCACGCCGTCCGGGATCGGCCCGGGCGGACAGGCCGCACCGTCGAGGCCGACGGCGCGAGCCACGATGAGGGCCGTCGCCGGCGCGTCGCCCGTCACCATCACGGTTCGCACGCCCAGGCCCTGCAGTTCGGTGACGAGCGTTGCCGAGTCTGTGCGCGGCGGGTCGCTGAGCGCAATGAGCCCGACCAGCTTCATCGCCGTCGGCGGCCCGGCGGCGACCGCCAATACCCTGAAACCCTGTCCCTCAAGCTCTTTCGCCGCCGCTGCCGCGGTCGGCGATGGCTGGGCCTGGCCGACGACCACGGTGAAGGCACCCTTGAGTACGCGTTGCGTGCCACCGCCCGGCTCCGAAACCGTCGCCTCGGACATCTTCGTCGCCGGATCGAACGGCACGAACTTGATCAATCGCGGCGCATCGGTGATTTGTTTGCCGCC
>PLZH01000296.1 GCA_003152055.1 Burkholderiales bacterium | reverse complement strand
GCCGGGCTTCGCCTTTCGCGTCGTCGATCTGCTGCTCACCAACTTCCATCTGCCGAAGAGCACGCTGTTGATGCTCGTCTCGGCGTTCTCCGGCCACGCCCGCATCATGGCTCTGTATCGCCACGCGATCGCCGAGCGCTACCGTTTCTTCAGCTACGGCGATGCGATGCTGCTCGCGCGCGAGCGTTGAGGCATTCATCGCAAGGACGCACCCATGCATCGACTCTTGCGCCTGTGGCAGCGGGCCGCCTTGGCACTCGCCGCTTCGACGTTCGTGCTTTGCGTGCCCGCGGCCGCCGATGCGGCGGCGTACGCGACGCACGACAACTGCGCCGGCTACCGTGTTGCGTCGGCACGCGTGAGCCGGCCCGCGGCTACGAAAAGCGCTTCGACTGCGCGTGGAGTGAAGCGCCGGCCATGCTCTGGCCCGCACCTGCGGCGCCTTCGCACATGATCGCGGTGGCCGCCACGGCGAAGAATCCGTTCGCGGGCCAACGGGTGGTCGCCTGGCACGGCTATCGCGCGGCCGGCCATCGTGTCGTGAGTTTCTTGCTCGACGCGGCCGGCCAGCCGATGGGTGCGCCATGGACATGGATCGCCGGCTGGACGGCGGCGTCCGGCGTCCGTCCGCTCGGTGCGCCGACGGGTCTGTGCGTCGACACGGCCGGCCGGCTTCTCGTCGTCGAGGATCGCAATCGGAGCCTACTCATGCTCTCGCCCGACGCGCGTTGACGTGCCGGCTCGCACGACGCGCAGCCGCGACAATCGCCCATGTTTTCATTCGCCGTCCTCGCCACGCAAGGCCATGCCCGGCGCGGCCGGTTGACTCTCAATCGCGGCACGGTCGAGACGCCGGTCTTCATGCCGGTCGGTACCTACGGCAGCGTCAAGGGCGTCATGCCTTCCTCGCTCGAAGCGATGGGCGTCGAGATCATTCTCGGCAACACCTTTCATCTCTGGTTGCGGCCGGGGCTCGACGTGCTGCGCCGGTTCGGCGGCCTGCATCGCTTCGAAGGCTGGCCGCGGCCCCTACTCACCGACAGCGGAGGCTTCCAGGTCTGGTCGCTCGGCGCCAACGCCAAGGTGAGCGAAGAAGGCGTCGCCTTCGCTTCGCCGGTCAATGGCGACAAGCTGCTGCTCACTCCCGAGCTCAGCATGCAGATCCAGCGCGTGCTCGACAGCGACATCGCGATGCAGTTCGACGAATGCACGGCCTACCAGGTCGAAGGCCGGGTCGCCGGCGAAGACGAGGTGTGCCGCTCGATGCAGATGAGCCTGCGCTGGGCGAAGCGCTCGCGCGACGAGTTCATCCGCCTCGAAAATCCCAACGCACTGTTCGGCATCGTCCAGGGCGGCATGTTCGAGGTCTTGCGCGAAGAATCGATCGCCGCGCTCGCCCGGCTGGACTTGCCCGGCTACGCGATCGGCGGCGTCAGCGTCGGCGAGCCGAAGGCCGAAATGCAGCGCATCGTCGCGCACACGCCACATCGCCTGCCGGCCGCGAAGCCGCGCTACCTGATGGGGGTCGGCACGCCGGAAGACCTGCTCGAAGGCATCGCCGCCGGCGTCGACATGTTCGATTGCGTCATGCCGACGCGCAATGCCCGCAATGGTCATCTCTTCACCCGATTCGGCGACCTGCGGATTCGCAACGCCCGTTACAAGGAAGACGAAGCGCCGCCGGATCCGAGCTGCGCCTGCCCGACCTGCGCGCGCTTTTCGCGCGCTTATCTGCATCATCTCGATCGTTGCGGCGAGATGCTGGCGCCGATGCTGGCGAGCCTGCACAACCTGCATTTCTATGTCGACGTGATGCGGCAGGTGCGCGCGGCGCTCGCGGAAGGCCGCTTCGACGCCTTCGCCGCGCAATTCAGCGCCGACCGTCAACGCGGCCTCTAGCTGACCTCTAGCTGTACTGGCGCGTCGGACGCCGCCGACCGCTGGGAGCGCCGGCCGCCGACACCGCGCCACGCCTTTGGCCCCTGACGGCCCAGGGCAGGCGCCCCTACGCTTCACCGGAGTCGACCGTCGCGACCGGCATCGACGGCGAAACGAAAGCGAACGACAAGCGAGGAGAACCATGTCGACCACCATCACCGCGCGCGGCGTCACCACGGCCGAGATCGACGATCTCGACGACGAACCTCTCTCGGGAGTGTCCTGGGGCGCGATCCTTGCCGGCGCTGCGGCCGCCGCGGCGCTCTCGCTCATCCTCGTCGTGCTCGGCGTCGGCCTGGGCTTTTCGGTCGCCTCGCCCTGGACGGCGACGCGCGAGACGGTCGCGGCGGCCGGCGCCGCCGCGCTCGGCTGGCTCGCCTTCACGCAGATCGCCGCGTCTTCGCTGGGCGGCTATCTGGCCGGGCGTTTGCGCGTGCGCTGGGTCAACGTTCACCGCGACGAGGTCTGGTTTCGCGACACGGCGCATGGCCTGCTCGCCTGGGCGGTCGCCAGCCTTATCACGGCTGCCTTCCTCGGCGCGGCGATCGGCGGCGTGCTCGCCGGCGCGACGCAGGCGGGCGGCGAAGCCATGAAGGGTGCGGCAACCGGCGTCGCAACCATGGCCGGTGCGAACGATGGCCCCTTGGCAGGCATCGGCAGGCGCGACATGTCGCCGACCGTCTATTTCGTCGACACCCTGTTTCGCAGCGACACGTCGCAAGCCGCCGATCCGAACGACGCGCAGACGCGTGCCGAAGCCCTGCGCATCTTCGCCCACGACATGCGCGCCGGCACCATGGGCCCTGACGACGTTCGCTATCTCGGCCAGGTCGTCACGCGCCGCACCGGGCTGACGCCGGCCGATGCCGAGAAGCGCGTCGCCGACGCCTTCACCCGGGCGAGCAAGGCAGCGGTCAATGCGCAAATCGCAGCCAGGCAGGCGGCCGACGACGTGCGCAGGGCCGCCGCCTACAGCGCGCTCTGGATATTCGTCGCCCTGCTCGCCGGCGCGTTCTTCGCGAGCCTCGCCGCGCTCGCCGGCGGCCGCCAGCGCGACAATCGCCTCTGAAGGCCGAGCCGCGCCCTTCCATCCACCAGACGCCGTGATCCTGGTCGTCGTTCATCCAAAGGACCCCGAGATGCGCTCCATTCTTCTTCTTCTGCTCGGTGTGCCGCTGCCGATCGTCATCCTCGTCGCGCTCTTTTCGCACTGAGCCATGACGAAAATCGCCGACATCATGACGCGCAGCATCGCCGTCGTTCAGCGCGACGAGACCCTGCAGGCCACAGCCCAGCGCATGCGCGACATGGATATCGGGGCGTTGCCCGTCGTCGACGGCAAGGCCCTGGCTGGCATGGTCACCGACCGCGATATCACCGTTCGCGGCGTTGCCGAGGGCATGATCCCCCAGGAATCGCTCGTTTCCGACGTCATGACCGAAGACGTACGCTGGTGCCGTGACAGCGACTCCGTCGCCGACGTGATGGCGCAGATGGGCGACGAGCAGGTGCGGCGGCTCGCCGTGCTCGATGCCAACGATGAAATCGTCGGCATCGTTGCACTCGGCGACATCGCGACGCGACAATCGGAACATATCGACGAAACGCTGCGCGAGATCTCGACGCCGGGTCATTGAAGCCACCGAACGCACTGCAACGCTATCTGGGCCACCGGTTCATCGGCCTGGCGGCACAGAGCGTCCTTCGCCATCCGGGCCGCTTCGCCTGGCATACGCTGAAGGCTTTTCGCGCCAACCAGGGGCTGCTGCTCGCGGGCGCGGTCGCGTACTACGCGCTGCTCTCGATCGTGCCCCTGCTCATCCTCACGGTGATCGCGCTCGCGCACCTCATCGACGAGCGCGAGCTGCTCGGCACCATCGGCCGCTATCTCGAGTGGCTGGTGCCCGGGCAATCCGCCGCCATCGTCAACGAGCTGGCGCATTTTCTCGATAACCGCGGCGACGTCGGCTGGCTCCTGCTCGGCACGATGATCTTTTTCAGCTCGCTCGCCTTCACCGTGCTCGAGAACGCGATGTCGGTGATCTTCGTGCATCGCGTCGTCGCGAAGAAGCGCCGCTTCATCTTCTCGGCGCTGATTCCGTACTGCTACATCCTGTCGCTGGGTGTGGGCTTGCTTCTGGTGACGCTGGTCTCAGGCAGCCTGCAGGCCGTCGGCAAGGAGAGCGTCGATCTGTTCGGCCGCGAATGGTCGTTGCACGGCCTCTCCGGCCTGCTGCTGTACCTGCTCGGCTTCGCCGGCGAGATTTTCGTTCTCACATCCGTCTATCTGGTGATGCCGGCGGGCCGGCTCGACTGGCGCCATGCGCTCATCGGTGGCATCACCGCGGCCGTGCTGTGGGAAATCACGCGCCACGTCCTCGTCTGGTATTTCGCGACGCTGTCACAGGTGAACATCGTCTACGGCTCGATGACGACGGCGATCGTCGTTCTCCTCAGCCTGGAAATCGCGGCGACGCTGCTGCTGCTCGGCGCCCAGGTCATATCGGAATACGAGCGGCTCGGCGTCGCCGATCCGAAGGCCGAGCCCGCGGCGTTTCGCACCGCCTGAGGCGAGCCGAGCCGTGCCGGCTCAGGCCCGAGAAGCGAGCAAGACGCCGACGCGCTCGCGCAACCGCGCCGGGCTGACGTCGGGCGGAGCCACCGGATCGCCGGCGACGAGGCTGACGCGGCTGAACAAGCCGCGCCGGAACGGTCGACTCATCGCCTTGCCGCCGGCACGCGAGAAAAAAGAGCCCCAGAGGTTTTGCAGGGCCAGCGGCACGACCGGCACCGGGTTCGATTCGAGCAGCTTCATCACGCCGCCCTTGAACTCGCCGAGTTCGCCGGTCTTCGTGATGCCGCCTTCGGGAAAAATGCAGAGCAGGTCGCCGCCGTCGAGCACCGCGCGGGCACGGGCGAATGCCTGCTCGTAGACGCGCGCGTCGAGTTTCTGCGGCGCGATCGGGATCGCCTTGGCGAGCCCGAAGAACCAGCCGAGCACCGGCAGCTTGAAGATCTCGTGATCCATGATGAAGCGGATCGGCCGCGGGCTCGCCGCCATGAGCAGCACCGGATCGACGAAGCTCACGTGGTTGCAGACGAGGATGGCCGCGCCTTCGGCCGGAATGTTCTCGTCGCCCCTGACCTTGAAGCGGTAGACGAGCCGCGCCATGACGAAGGCGACGAAGCGCAGCAGATATTCGGGAACGAGCATGAAGATATAGAACGCGACCACCGCGTTGAGCAAGCCGACGAGGAGAAAGACCTGCGGGACGCTGAGGCCGGCCTTCAGCAGCAAGCCGACGATGACCGCGCTCGCGATCATGAAGAGCGCGTTGAGGATGTTGTTGGCGGCGATGATCCGCGCCCGGTGGCTCGGCTGCGAGCGCATCTGGATGAGCGCGTACATCGGCACGCTGTAGAGGCCGGCGAAGAGCGAGAGCAGCGCCAGGTCGGCCATGACGCGCCAGTGCGCCGGTTGCACCGCGAAGGCCGAGAGCGTGTACTGGGTGGCGGGCGCGAGGCCGCGCGACGCAAAATAGAGATCGATCGAGAAGACGCTCATACCGATGGCGCCGAGCGGCACGAGACCGATCTCGACGTGGCGGCGCGACAGCACTTCGCAGAGCAATGAGCCCGTGCCGATGCCGACCGAGAAGACGACGAGCAGCAGCGATGCGACGTGCTCGTCGCCATGCAGCACCTCCTTCGCGAACGACGGAAACTCGGCGAGGAAGACGGCGCCGAAGAACCACATCCACGAGATGCCGAGCAGCGAGCGGAAGACGACGATGTTGTCGTGCGCGAGCTTGAGGTTCCGCCAGGTCTCGCTCACCGGGTTCCAGTTGATGCGCAACCCCGGATCGGTCGAGGGCGAGGCGGGCACTGCCTGCGCCGTCGCTCGGCCGAACACGGCCAGGCCGATGCACGCCGCCGCGACATAGGAAGCGCCGACCTGCGGTATCGCGATCAGCAAGCCGCCCGCGACCTGGCCGAGCAGGATGGCGACGAACGTGCCCATCTCGACCATGCCGTTGCCGCCGGTCAGCTCGCGCTCGGAAAGATGTTGCGGCAGGTAGGCGTACTTGACCGGGCCGAACAGCGTCGAATGCAGCCCCATCAGGAAGACGCAGCCGAGAAGCACGAGGACGTTGGCGGTGACGAAGCCGAACCCGGCCAGCGCCATGACGGCGATCTCCAGCCACTTGACGAAGCGGATGAGCACCGTCTTGTCGAACTTGTCGGCGAGTTGACCGCTCGTCGCCGAAAAGAGCAGGAAGGGCAGGATGAAGAGCGCGCCGATGACGAGGCCGGCCAGCGAAGGCGGAAGCCAGCTCACTTCGAGCTCGTAGGTCACGAGCACCGTGAACGCGAACTTGAAGAGGTTGTCGTTGCCGGCGCCGAGAAACTGCGTCCAGAAGAACGGCGCGAAGCGACGCTGGCCGAGCAATGCGAACTGGTTCGGATGCGCGCGCGGCGCGGTTTCGGACGAGTGAACGACGCGGGGGGCATCGACGTCCAGGCCAGTTTCCATGAGGCTCTCCGTTTGCGGCGTCGGAATCTACCTGATGACTTCGGGCTTTCCACCGAGCCCCGAACGGTCGAGCCAGCGGAAGACCGAATCGACCGTGACGGTTTCGATGCGGTCGCTGAAGCGCTTGTCGAACGGATGATCGTCGAAGGCGACGTTGGCGGAAAACATTTCCGCCCCGAGGCGCCTGAATGCCGACAGGTGAAGCGTCGTCGGCTCGTAGCCCTTCAGGCGCAGCCAGGCCTGGGCCCGCGCCCGCGTGTCGGCGTCGGCGTCTTCGGCCATGGCCAGCGTTTCGATGGCCCACTGGTTCGATTGCTGATAGCGCTGCGACCACGGATACGCGACCATGTTGTACGCTGGCGTGTCGAGGCGCGCGATGCGCGCGTCGTCGACGAGCGCCGGCAGCAGATGCGCTTGCGCTTCGGGTGTGAGGACGACGACGGCGGCCTCGTACTGCCAGAGGTCGTCGAGGAAGAATTCGCCGAGCCCCTGGCGGTAGAGCGATGCTCGCGCCGAGCCGCACTGGTTCAGCTTGTGCACGACGCGCCAGGGCTTGCCAGCGTCTTCCCGGTAGGCGAAGCCGAGATGCGAATAGCGCAAGCCGTATTCGCTGAGGTTCTGCCCGGCGCGCGCGATGACAACGACGTGCGCTCCCGTCTGGTCGAGGCGCACCGAGGCGTGTTCGGCCAGCGTCATCGCACGGGCGATCGTGTCGGCGGAAGGCGGGCGCTGCTCGCAGCTGCGCCCGGCGTTGGCGGCGCCGCTGGCGAAGGCGAGCACGATGAAGACCGCTGCGGCGCAGCCGCGCACACGGCCCGCGAGGCGAGCGCTCATCGCGTGATCCTCTCGTCGTAGAGCAGCCCCGCGCCGATCTCGTTCGGAACGAAGGCGATCGCTTTGCCCGCTGCCGACAACACCCACCCGGTGCGGATCGCCGTGACGACGATCACCGTGCCGGCAACGACCGACACGCCGGTGATGCCGCTGCCGGCGAGGCGCACGCTCGCCTGGGCGCCGTCGGATGCGCGCTCGAGCACCCAGACGGCGCCGGCGCTCGTCGCTTCGACGGCAACGACGGTCAGCGCCGCGCCGGTGGAAAGCATCGCGACCGGCGCCGCCACCGAGACGGTGATCGGCAAGGTGGACAGGGCGCTGGCATCGGAAATCGCCGATTGCGCGCCTGCGCCCGACGCGAGGCCGAAGGCGAGTGCAGCCGCGACGGCAACGCGCCGCGATGAAGACGCCCCGAACAATGAGAGCCCGACGGGAGCCGGCCGGGCTTGGCGGTTGTGTCGGATCGTGCTGAGTGGCATAGCGGTTCTCTCGCGAGAAGGTGGTGAAGAACACGTTCATCCTCATCGGCCGGCGTTGCTCGCGCCATCGCCCCGAGGAGCGTGGCAGGCACCGGCACCGTCGGTAGCGTCGCGCGCTACTGCTCGGCGATACTGCGGCCCTCGATCGCGCGTCCATGAGCACGACCCAGGATCTCGTCAATGCGCTCAAGTCCGAGCTGCGTGCGGCCGGCGTGACCTATGCGGATCTCGCCGATGCGCTTGGCATGTCGGAGTCGAGCGTCAAGCGCGTCTTCGCCAAGGCCGACATGCCGCTTTCGCGCATCGACGAGATACTGCGCGTGCTGAAGATGGATTTCGCCGAGCTCGCGCGCAAGGTCGCCGACGCACGGCCGCTCTCGAGCGAGCTGACGGCCGAGCAGGAGGCCGCCGTCGTCGCCGATCGCCGTCTTCTGCTCGTGGCGATCTGCTGCCTCAGCCAATGGAGCTTCGAGGCGATGACGCACGAGTACCTGTTCAGCGATGCCGAATGCGTGAAATACCTCGCCCGGCTCGATCGCCTGGGCATCATCGAGCTGAGACCGCTCAATCGCTATCGGCTCAAGGTCGCGAAGGGATTTCGCTGGCTGCCGCACGGGCCGGTGATGCAGTACTTTCGCGAACACGTCGCGGCCGACTACCTGAGCGGAGGATTCGACGGCGACGGCGAGCTCATCATGCTTGTGCACGGCGAGATCACCAAAAGTCTCGCGGCAACGCTCGTCGAGCGACTGCAGCGCGTCGGCCAGGACTTTGCGCGGGCCCACCTTGCCGAGCAGAAGTTGCCCGACGAGCAGCGCAAGCCCTACACGCTGCTCGTCGGCATGCGGAGCTGGCTGTTCGCCGCGTTCAAGGATCTGAAGCGAACGCCCGTCGCGTGAGGGGCGACATCACTGGCCGATGCTTTGCCCGTGGGCAGGCGTGGCATCGGCGCTCGGAGTCCGGGGGTCCTTCTCATTGCCATTCAGGCCTCGACTCGATCGATCGCGAAGTTCGCGCCATCGTATTGCGCCAGCGTGTCGACGAGATAAGGCATCACGCCCTCGAGCTGCGCGCGCAGCGGATGCGGCGGATTCAGCACGAAGACGCCGCTGCCGGCGAGGCCGAAGCCCTGCGCGTCGGGCTGCTGCACGCTGAGACGGACGTTCAGCCAGGACTTCGGCGCCAGCGCTTCGAGCCGTTTCGGCAGCCGTGCCGCCTCGAGCTTGCTCACCTGCGGGTACCAGACGAGGTAAACGCCTTCGGCGAAGCGCGAGAGCGCGTCACGCAGCGTCGCGACGACGCGCGCGTAGTCGCCGTTGCCTTCGTAGCTCGGGTCGATCAGCACCACGGCGCGCCGGGTCGATGGCGGTAACTGCGATTTCAACCCGTCGAAGCCGTCGCCGTCGTAGGCGATCGCTCCCGGCGTCGCGGCGAGCGTCGAACGAAGGATCTTTTGCTCGGTCGGATGCAGCTCGAAGGCGCGCAACTGGTCCTGCGGCCGCAGCAGCATCTGCGCGAACGCAGGTGAGCCTGGGTATTGCGACAGGACGCCATCAGGGTTGAAGCGGCGGACGAGCTCGACATAGTCGGCGATCGCGGCGGGCAGGTCGGTGCGCGTCCACAGTCGGCCGATGCCGCGCTCGAACTCGCCCTTCTTCTGTGCGTAGCGGCCCTCGAGCGAATAGCCGCCGGCGCCGGCGTGGGTGTCGACAAAACGATAGGGCTTGGGCTTGGCGTTCATGTGCCGCAACACCAGCATCAGCACCATGTGCTTCAGGACGTCGGCGTGGTTGCCGGCGTGGAAGGCGTGGCGATAGGCGAGCATGGGCGCGATGTTGCGGCAAAGACCTAATGTAGTAGCGCGGTAGTAGCGCGCTGCGATGGCGCGCGGATACTGCGATGCACGATGCACGCGATTCCCGTAGCCTTCGCGTTTTCCCCTGCTTGGCTTTCCTCATGTCCACCTTGTTCGAGCCGGCCCGTGCCGGCGACTTGATGCTTCGCAACCGAATCGTCATGGCACCGCTGACGCGCGATCGGGCCGGNNTATCTCGACACACCGGGCGTCTACAGCGACGAGCAGATCGCGGGTTGGCGGCGCATCACCGACGCCGTTCACGCCCAGGGCGGGACCATCGTCGTGCAGCTCTGGCATGTCGGCCGCATCTCGCATGTCTCGTTGCAGCCGAACGGTCAGCCACCCGTCTCGTCAACGGCGCGCGCCGCCAACGGCAAGACCTTCACCAAGGATGGGTTCGTACCGGTGTCGACGCCGCGCGCATTGCGCGAAGACGAGATGTCGCGGATCGTCGCCGACTACCGCCATGCGGCGCGATCCGCGGTCGCTTGCGGCTTCGACGGCGTCGAGGTGCACGGCGCCAACGGCTACCTGCTCGAGCAGTTCCTGCGCGACAGCATCAACGATCGCAGCGATGCGTATGGCGGCTCGCTGACGAACCGGGCTCGCCTTCTTCTAGAGGTCTTGGAGGCCGTCACTGCCGAAGTCGGCGCCGGCCGTACCGGCTTGCGCCTCTCGCCGGTGACGCAAGCCAATGATGCGCAGCAGGACAGTAATGCCCAGTCGCTTTTCAACTACGTCGTCGAGCAGCTGGCGCCGCTGCGCCTCGCCTACCTGCATCTCATCGAGGGGCAGACAGCCGGCGCTCGCGATAACGTGGCCTTCGACTACGCGCAGCTTCGTCAGCGCTTCAAGCGCCATCACCCGTCGGGAGCCTGGATGGTCAACAACGGCTATTCGCGAGCGATGGCGGTCGAGGCGATTGCGAGCGGCAGCGCCGATCTGGTCGCATTCGGCCGGCCATTCATCTCCAACCCCGATCTCGTCGAACGCCTGCGCATCGATGCGCCGCTCGCGCCGTTGAACCAGAAGACGCTCTACGGCGGCGGAGCCGAGGGCTACACCGACTATCCCGCGCTCGCAACGTCGCCGGCATAACGGCTCCGGGGCCGGCCTCGATCGCGATCAGGTGATCGCCGCTCGGCTCATGCGGGCCCGGAACAGCTCGACGATGCCGACCTGGCGCGGCCCGGGAACGAGCGTGAACGTTTGCCCGGCGGCGAGCGTTCCCGTCGCGCGCACCGCGAGGTAGGCGCCGCACCAGCCGCTTTCGATCATGAGTTTGGCGGCGTGCTTGAATCCCATCGCCGCGTTGAACTTGAAGCAGGGAAAGCGCGGCTCGCTGACGGCGAGCTCGCAGTCGGGAAAGCGAAGCACGTCTGCGATCCAGAGCCCGCCTTCGCAGACGCCCTCGAGCGTCAGGTTCTCGCCCAGCGAGCCGAAAGCAAGCGCCTCGTCCCACAGCGCGACCTGCGCCTGCGCGCGCACGGTCCGCCAGAATGCGTAGTGTTCGCTCGGATAGGCGTAGACCGCCTTGCTCAGGCCGCCGTGTACCGAGAGGTCGGCCTGCTCGTCGCCTTCGATGCCTGGCGGCAGGACGGATCGTTCGCCTTGCACGGCCCGCTTGCCGATGGCGGTCATCACCTTGTGCCCGTTGATCGTGACGGGTTGGGCGCGCCCCGTGTTCAGGCTCAGCAGCTTGCCCGACTTCATGTCGGCGCGTGATAGCCGCGCTGCGCGGCGACGATGGCGCGGCCGCGGCCGCCGGCGATCCAGGCGACGAAGATCTTTCCCGCCGGGTGGGTGGCGCGAAACGAGCGCATCGCATGCACCGATTCGGCGAGCATCGGATCGCCTTCGACGACGATGGCCAGCGGCGCACCGCCCTGAGCCATCCACGCGCCTCGCTCGACCACGGCGTAGGCGCCGCGGGCACGCACCTGGGCAGCAAAGCCGGCCTTCGGGTCTGCGGTCGCATACCACGGCGCGGCCGGATCGATGTGCGCTGCACGCCAGAGCTCCTGTTCGACGAGGTGCGTTCCCGACCCGTCGCCTGCCGAGAGAAAGATCAGGCCTTCGGCGGCGGCCGACGCCAGTTCCTGGATGTGTGCCAGCGCATCGACGCCGCTCCTCCCGGCGGGCGGCGCCTTGCCGCGTCTCCGTGGCGCCGGGCCGACGATGACGAACTCGCCGGCGGCAATGGCGCGCCGGTCGTGCACGAGGCCCTGCTTGTCGAGGCTGGCCTCGGCGTCGGGCGCGTTCGTCAGGGCAGCGTCGATTTCGCCTTCCTTCACCGCCTCGAGCACGGCCAGCGCCGGGCCCGACACGAGCTTCACGGCGATGCCGGTGTCGGCGCCGAAGGCGTACTGCAGGCTGCGCGCCAGCCCCGATTCGATGAGGGCGCGGTCGGCGCCGAGGCGAAGCGGAACTGGCCGTCCCGAATCGACCTGGGCGAGGATCGATGGCGCAGCGGCCATTGCCAGCGAAGCGGCGAGCAAGGAACGGCGCTGCATCGACCAATTATTGCGGCCTCGCCCCGCGCCCGCACTGGCAAAGGGCGTTCGCCCGCCCGCTACACTCGCATCACAAGACCCAAATGCCGTCCGATCGCAGGTGTGCCGAGCGCGCCCGGATCGGCGGCGAACGAGACGCCCGCTTCAACGCGCATTCGCCTTCTGCTGCCTCGACATCGGCCGGTTGGACCGCGCGCATCGATTCAATTCACGACTGGACTTGCCATGAACCGTCCCCTGGCGCTCGGCGCGACGAGCGATCCTCCCCTCTATCTCCGGCACCGCAAGCTCGCCGGCTGGGTGCGCGACATGGCGACGCTGACCGAGGCCGAAAGCGTGGTCTGGTGCGACGGCAGCGACGCCGAGTACGACCGGCTCTGTGCCCGGCTCGTCGCCGCCGGCACCTTGCTGAAGCTGAATCCGGAACTGCGCCCGCACAGCTTTCTCGCGCGCTCGAGCCCGAGCGACGTCGCCCGCGTCGAAGACCGGACTTTCATCTGCTCTGAGCTCGAGGAGGACGCCGGCCCGACCAACAACTGGATGGCGCCGGCCGAGATGCGCCGCATCCTGCAGACTGGCCAGGCCGACGGCACGCCGGCCCTGTTCAAGGGCGCGATGCGCGGCCGCACGATGTACGTCGTGCCGTTCTCGATGGGGCCGCTCGGCTCGGATATCGCGCACATTGGCGTTGAGCTGACGGATAGCGCCTACGTCGCCGTCAGCATGAAGATCATGACGCGCATGGGCAGGAAAGTGCTCGACGTGCTCGGCAGCGACGGCCACTTCGTGCCCTGCATGCATACGGTCGGGGCGCCGCTCGAGCCCGGGGAGAAGGACGCGCTGTGGCCGTGCAACGCGACCAAGTACATCGTCCACTATCCCGAAACACAGGAGATCTGGAGTTACGGCTCCGGCTACGGCGGCAACGCACTGCTCGGCAAGAAATGTCTGGCCCTGCGCATCGCCTCGGCGATGGGACGCGCCGCCGCGAATCCGTCGAAGGCCGATCCGGGCTGGCTTGCCGAGCACATGCTCATCCTAGGCGTCACTTCGCCCGAAGGCAGGAAGCATCACGTNNGACATCGCCTGGATCAAGCCGGCCGAGGACGGCCGCCTCTACGCCATCAATCCCGAGGCCGGCTATTTCGGCGTTGCGCCCGGTACGAACGAGAAGACCAACCCGAACTGCATGGCGAGCCTGAAGCGCGACGTCATCTTCACCAACGTTGCTCTCACCGACGACGGCGACGTCTGGTGGGAAGGGATGACCGCCGTGCCGCCGGCGCACCTCGTCGACTGGCAAGGCCGTGACTGGACGCCGCAACTCGGGCGCGAGAGCGGCGCCAAAGCAGCGCATCCGAATGCGCGCTTCACGGTCGCGGCGACGAACAACCCGGCGCTCGACCCGGCCTGGGATTCGCCTGCGGGCGTGCCGATCGACGCCTTTGTCTTCGGCGGCCGGCGCTCCACGACGATCCCGCTCGTCAGCGAAGCGCGCGACTGGACTGAAGGCGTCTACATGGCCGCGACGATGGGCTCGGAGACGACGGCCGCTGCCGCCGGCGCCCTAGGCGTCGTGCGCCGCGATCCCTTCGCGATGTTGCCCTTCATGGGCTACAACATGAGTGAGTACTTCCAGCACTGGCTCGATCTCGGTGCGACTCTGGAGCGGCGAGGCGCGGTGCTGCCGAAGATCTTCTGCGTCAACTGGTTTCGCAAGGGCGACGATGGCAAGTTCGTCTGGCCCGGCTACGGCGAGAACATGCGCGTCCTCGAGTGGATCGTGCGTCGCGTCGAAGGTCGCGCCGAGGGCGAGCTCACCGCGTTCGGCCTGACACCACGCTACGAAGATCTCAACTGGTCGGGCCTCGATTTCGACCGTGCCCGCTACGAACGCGTGATCGATCTCGACGCCGCGAGCTGGGCCGGCGAGCTCGAGCTGCACGACGAGCTGTTCCGCCGGCTCGCGCATCGCCTGCCCGGAGCGCTAACGCAGGTTCGCGGGCGGATCGCGGCGCGGCTGGCTCGCTGAACGAAGACGGCGCGTGGCGCTGCCCCATTCGGCGCCGCCGTCGCGCCCGCCGGCCAGTGCTTCGGCGCAGGACCTGGGCGACGCCGAGTTCGCCGAGCTCGACGAGCTGCTCGCGCAGGTGCCCGAGCCGCTCGAACCGCTCGACGTCGTCATGCTCGACGGTTTTCTAGCCGCGATCGTCGTTCAGCCCGAGCTGATCGACGCCGAGCGCTGGCTGCCTTTCGTCTTCGATGCGGGCGGCCACCGCTGGGGCGAAGCCGGGCTGTCGCCGGAACAATCGCGCGCCCGCGATCTGATCGCGCGTCGCCACGCCGCGATCAACCGCTCCCTGGCCGAATATCGAAGCTTCGAGCCGCTGATCCTCGAGCCGAGTGAAGCAGCTGACGCCGAGGCCGGCGTCGAGCCGGCGCTCGATGCGACGACGCGAGCGATCCTGCCCTGGGTCGCCGGCTTCGAGTTCGCTGCGAGCATCTTTCCGGGCCTCGACGATGTCAGCGACGATGCGGTCGCGACGGCGCTGGCGAGGCTCTATCGTTTCCTGCCGGCCGAAGGCGAGGAAGACCAGGCGGTCGCCGCGCTCGTCGCCAAGGAAGTGCCGCTCGATTCGCTCGACGACGCCATCGAAGAAGTGATCGCCTGCGTCGCCGATCTCTATGACCTGACCGAGCCGNNGCTTGGGAGCGGCCCTGCGCCGACTGAAATGCGCCTGCAGCTGCTTTCGGATCTGCACCTCGAGACGGAGCAGTTCGAGCCGCAGCCGGCACCGGGCGCCGAGCTGCTCGTTCTCGCCGGCGATATCGACAGCCGATGGCTCGGCCTCGAGCGCTTCGCGGGCTGGCCGCAGCCGGTCGTCTTCGTCGCCGGCAATCACGAGTTCGATGGGCGCGAGCTCGACACCGCGATGCCGGCGCTGCGGCAGCGCTGTGCCGAGCTCGGCATCACGATGCTCGAGCGCGAAAGCCTCGTCGTCGCCGACGATCGCGGCCGGCGCGTTCGCCTCCTCGGCACGACGCGCTGGTGCGATTTCGATCTTTTCGGTGCCGCGGGTCGCGCCAAGGCGATGCGCGCCGGCGAGTACTTCATGGACCTCATGCAGGCGACGCGAAGCGGCGCGCCGTTCGACGTCGAAGCGGTCCGCGCCGAAGCGCTCGTCTGCCGCGCCTGGCTCGAGGCGGAGCTGATGCACGCGAAAGGCGGCTGGGATCGCACCGTCGTCATCACCCACTTCGCGCCGAGCCTGCGCAGCGCCGATCCGCGCTATGGCGATCGCAACGGCACGGCGAGCTTCTGCAACGCCGACGACGATCTCGTCGGGCGCGCCGATCTCTGGCTGCACGGCCATCTGCATTGCGCCCACGACTATCGCGTGCCGCGCGGCGGCGGCTCGACGCACGTCGTCTGCAACTCTCGCGGGCACGAACGCCGCGGCGAGGCGCAAGGGCACCGGCCGCTGCTCGTCCTGGAAGTCTGAGCGGAACGTGCCGGCCGCTACAGGCCGGAGCGCCGGCGCGAGCGATGCTCGAAGCGCGACGGCTCGAGCGCGGGTCGCGCCTCGCGCAGCTCGGGGTCGAGTTCGGCCTCGAGCGTCGTGATCGCATCGAGGCCGAACGCCGTCCCCATGTCGGCCGGATCGGCGGTGCGGCGCCGTGTCACGCGACGCGAAGTCAGCGCTAGTAGCAGCCAGCGGGCCCCGGCGATCAGATTCATCGGCCACTCCGAAGCGACGATTCGTTGCGTCGAGTATCGGCTGCCGACATGACGGCCGAACGGCGAACTGGGCTCGGAAGCGGGAGCAGTTCGCCCTATATCGCGAACGCTCGGAGGGCCGATTCGGTTTACTCGGGGATGTACTTGTTGCCCGCCGTCTTGTAGCGGGCGATCGCCTTCTTCAGGTCGGAGTGCTCCTCGCAAGGCAGGAAGCAGGCCTTGTCGAGCGTGGCGAGTCGCTGAGCCGCGAGATCAGCCGTCGAGAACGGCGGCCATCGCCAGGCCCGTCGCCTCGACGTTGCCCGAGTTCAGGCCGGCGACGCACATGCGCCCGGAGCGCACGAGATAGACCGCGAACTCGTCGCGCAGGCGATCGACCTGCGCCGGGCCGAGGCCGGTGTAGCTGAACATGCCGCGCTGGGTCAGGAAATAGTCGAAGTCGCGCGCGGGCATCTTCTGCACCAGGGTCGCGTGCAAGGCCTTGCGCATCGCCTGGATGCGCTCGCGCATCGCACCAAGCTCGCTTTCCCAGGCCCTGCGCAACTCGGGCTCGCCGAGCACGGCGGCGACGATCTGGCCGCCGTGGATCGGTGGGCTCGAATAGTTGCGTCGCACAGTGAACTTGAGCTGGCCGAGGACGTTGACCGCTTCCTGCCGGTCGGCGCAGGCGACGCTGAGCGCACCGCAGCGCTCGCCGTACAGGCTCATGCTCTTGGAGAACGAGTTGACCACGAAGAAGGAGAGCGGCCGGCCGTCGCGGCCGCGCGCCGCGGCGAGCGCGCGCAAGGCATACGCGTCTTCGACGATGCCGTCGCCGAAGCCTTGGTAGGCGAGGTCGACATAGGGCAGCAAATCGTGCTCGGCGAGCAGCGGGATGAGCGCGTCCCATTGCGCCCGCGTGAGATCGACGCCGGTCGGGTTGTGGCAGCAGGCGTGCAGGAGCACGACGCTCTTTGCGGGGATGCGGCGCAAGGCTTCGCACATCGCGTCGAACGCGAGCGCACCGGTCGACGCGTCGTAGTATGGATAGCTGCGCACGGCGAGCCCGGCACCTTCGAACATCGAGCGATGGTTTTCCCAGCTCGGGTCGCTGACCCAGACTTCGCTGCCAGGCAGCCAGCGGGCGATGAAGTCGGCGCCGACCTTGAGGCCGCCGCTCGAGCCGACCGACTGGATCGTCGCGACGCGTCCGGCAGCAAGCGCGTCGTGCCCGGCGCCGAAGAGAAGCTTCTGCACTTCCTCGCGGAAGTTCGCCGCGCCTTCGATTGGCAGATAGGGCTTGGGTGCGTTGCGCGCGACGACCTTCGCTTCGGCCTGTCGTACCGAATCGAGCACCGGAATGCGGCCGGCATCGTCGAAGTAGATGCCGATCGAGAGATTGATCTTGGCCTGCCGCGGATCCTTCTGGAAATCCTCGTTGAGGCTGAGGATCGGGTCGCCGCCGAAGGGCTCGACATGTTCGAACATGGGCGTCTCGTCGATCCTAGGCGGCCAGGGCCGCTTCGACGTCGCCCTTCAGCGAGCCCGGCGAATCGTTGGGCGCATAGCGCTTGACGACCTGGCCGTCCTTGCCGATGAGAAACTTGGTGAAGTTCCACTTGATCGCTTTCGTGCCGAGGATTCCCGGGGCCTCTGCGGTGAGCCACTTCCACAGCGGATGCGCCTTGTCGCCGTTGACGTCGACCTTGCTCATCATCGGAAAGCTGACGCCGTAGTTGATCTGACAAAAGGACGCGATCTCGTCGTTCGATCCCGGGTCCTGCGCGCCGAACTGGTTGCTCGGAAAGCCGAGCAGCACGAAGCCCTTGTCGCGGTACTCTTTCCACAGCTCTTCGAGCCCGGCGAACTGCGGCGTGAATCCGCATTTGCTGGCCGTGTTGACGATCAGCATCACCTTGCCGCGCTGTGTCGAGAGATGGGCCGGCTTGCCGTCGATGGAAAGCGCCTCGAAGTCGTAGATGCTGTGCGGCGTGTCGGTCATTGCGTCTCCCCGGAGGAATGAAACCCCGGCATGGTAGCGCCGGCGCCGTCGCAGCTCAGCGCGCCTTGCCCGGCGCCAACGCGGCGAGCAAGGCGCTGGCGACGATGAGGCCACCGCCGAGCGCCAGTCGCGCCGTCATCGTGCCGCCGCCGAAAGCGATGGCCGAGGCCGACGCGAAGACGACTTCGGTGAGCATCACCACCGCCGTGCGGTTCGCAGAGAGACGCGCCGCGCCGTACTGCAGCGACAGATTGCCGATGAGAAAGAGCAGCGTCAGTCCGGCCGTTAGCAGCAGCCAGGCCACGGCTGGCGCCGGCAGCCACGGCGCACGGCCCTCGCCCGCGAGGGCTGCGGCGAGCGCCGCGGCGACGATCGCGCCGCCCACGAACATCGCCAGCGCCCGGCCTTCTTCGGGGCGATCGGCTTCGCGCCGCAGCATCACGTTGTTGAACGCGAACGAGAAGCCGCCGACGACGCCGAGCCAGTCGGCGAGCGATCGCGGCAGCGGAAAGCGGAATCCCAGCGCCGGCGCGGTGGGCCAGAGCACGATCGCGGCGCCGGCGAGGGCCAGGGCGATGCGCAGCGCCGCCGAAGGCGTCAGGCGCTCGCCCAGGACGAGGCGGGCGAGCAGCACCGTCCACAGCGGCATCAGATAGAAGAGCAGGACGACGCGAACGACATCGCCGATGACGACCGCCCAATTGAAGGCGGCGTTCGTTGTTCCCGCCGCGACGACGAGCAGCCAGAGCGCCGGCGTTCCCAGCAGCTGGCCGAAGGCGCGCGGCCGTGCCGCGACGATGATGAGCGAGGCGAGCGTGAAGATAATCGCCGTCGCCCAGAGCGGATGCAGCCCCGCCTCGTGGAGCTTGCGGAACGGCCACCATGAGGTGCCCCAGATCAGAGCGTTGACGACGAGGGCGCCGGAAGCGAGCATCGCTTCGCGGGCCGGGCGAGTCGAAGCGGCAGTCAATGCTTGTCGAGGCGGGCGATCGAGAGCAGGTGCGCGATCTCGTCGGGGTAGCGGATGCAGTTCGTCGCATGCCAGCGGCGGATCAGCCACATCATCGTGGCGACGAGGACTCCGAAGACGCTGATCGCCGTGAACGCCACCAAGCCCAAGCGCGTNNAGCCGCCGATAGCGCCCAGGAGGATGAGAAACGGCGCCGCCAGCCACGCGCTGGTGATGATGTTGAGGCCGATAAGGAGCAGGCCCATGGCGATCCCGAGCGGGATGACCCGCGTCGCCTGGTCGAGCCGGACGCGCATCGAGGCGAGCACAGCGCCTGCCGCCGTGCCGATGGCGACGACGCCGACCAGCGACGACGCCTGCTGCGTCGTGTAACCGAGCGCGGCCGCGGCCCAGGCGAAGACGATCACGCGCATATTGCTCGAGACACCCCAGAACAGCGTCGTCGTCGCCAGCGAGATCTGGCCGAGCTTGTCGTTCCAGAGGCGCGCGTTGCAGTTCGAGAAGTCGCGGATCAGGACGGCGACGCTCGAGGCGAGCGGCTGCAGCGGCGCGTCGGTACGCGGAATGCGCAGGTTGAAGAGCGCCGCCACGACGTACAGCGAAACGATCACGGCGACCGCGGCTTCCGGCGCCGTCGAGATGCCGGTGTCGACGAGCGGGAGGTCGAATGACAGCAAATGCCGCGAGACGACACGGCCTAGCAATTGCCCGCCGAGCAGCACGCCGAGGATGATCGAAAGAATGGTCAGGCCCTCGATCCAGCCGTTGGCCTTGACGAGTTGCGAGTTCGGCAGCANNGAAAGCAGCGGATCGGCACCGAACAGGATGAACAGACAGCCGATGATCTTGATCGCATTCGAGACGAACATCACCGTGCCCTTAGGCACCGCGTCGGCGAAGGCGCCGACCAGGGGCGCCAGGAGCACGTAGAAGAGCGCGAACATCGGCGTCAGCGCCGGGATGTGCCACGACGGGGCCCCGCTCGTCTTCAGCAGTTCGATCGCGGCCACGAGCAATGCGTTGTCCGCCAGCGAGCTGAAGAACTGCGCCGACATGATCGTGTAGAAGCCTTTTTTCATTGCTTCGTTGCGGCGCTCGGCGGCATGTGTGGCCGCTTTCAGTCTCCGGGAGCGGGGGTTTATAGCACGTGGGTTTTGGGGCTCCGGCACTGCAAAGGTGCGGTGCATGCGGCTGGCAGAATCCGCGCATGCCGCGGCCGATCGAAGCGCTCGTCCATCTCGACGCTCTTGCGGCCAACCTCGCCGCCGCCCGCAGCGCCGTGGCCGGCGCCAAGGTCTGGGCGGTCGTCAAGGCCGACGCCTATGGCCACGGTATCGGCAATGTCTACCCTGCCCTGAAGGGTGCCGACGGGTTCGCCCTGCTCGACATCGGCGACGCCGAGCTCGTTCGCGATCTCGGCTGGCGCGGGCCCATCCTGCTGCTTGAAGGCTGTTTCGAACCGCGCGATCTCGACACCTGCTCGCGCCTGCATCTCTGGCACACCGTCCATCAGCCGGCGCAGATCGACTGGCTCGCGGCGCACAAGACGGAGCGGCCGCACCGTGTCTTCCTCAAGCTCAACAGCGGCATGAACCGTCTCGGCTTCGGCGTCGATGCGTATCGCGCGGCGTGGCTGCGTCTCGATGCCTTGCCGCAGGTCGGCGAGATCACGCTGATGACGCACCTGGCCAATGCCGACGCCAGCGATGCCGCGTCGCTCGACGCGGCGCTTGCCGCGTTCGCCGCAGCGACGGCCGAGCTGCCCGGCGAACGCTCGATCTGCAACAGTGCGGCGACGCTGCGCTTCGGCGCATCGCTCGGCGCCGGCGCCGGCGACTGGGTCCGGCCGGGCATCATGCTTTACGGTTCATCGCCGGATCATCCGCGGCACAGCGCCGCCGACTGGCAGCTGCAGCCGGCGATGACGCTGAAGAGCGAGCTCATCGCTGTGCAGGCGTTGGCGGCGGGCGCGAGCGTCGGCTACGGATCGAGCTACACCGCCGGGCGCGCGATGCGCATCGGCGTCGTCGCCTGCGGCTACGCCGACGGCTATCCACGCGTCGCCCCCGGCAGCAACGAGAACGGCACGCCGGTTCTCGTCGACGGCGTGCGCACGCGCACCGTCGGGCGCGTTTCCATGGACATGATCACGGTCGACCTGACGCCCGTTCCCGACGCGCGCATCGGCAGCGACGTCGTCCTCTGGGGCCGCGCCGCCGGCGGCGCCGTGCTTTCGGTCGACGAGATCGCGCACGCCGCCGGCACCGTCGGCTACGAGCTGATGTGTGCGCGCGCGCCGAGGGTGCCCGTTCGCGTCGTCGGCGGATGAGTGCAGCCGGTCCCCCCGAGGCGCGAACGCCCCCTTTGGGGGCAGCGCAGCGGCTTCAGACGAAAGCGCGGCGGCACCATGACGCTGCGCGACCTCAATCTTCGGACGCGGCGGCGGCTGCGCCGGCATTCATGACGAGCGTCGGCAGGACGTGGTTCGCCGGGCTCGCGTTCTTCGTCGGGGGCACGGGCGCCGGCTGGCTGTCGGCGCGTCTCAATCCCGGCGGCGCAACGATCGCCGATCTCTTCCGGTGAGCACGGTACCGGTCGTCGCCGAGTCGGAGGTCGAGTTCAGCGCCGTGCGCGCGCAAGGCGCCGGCGGTCAGAACGTCAACAAGGTCTCGAGCGCCGTGCATTTGCGCTTCGATGTCGCCGCGTCATCATTGCCCGAAGCGGTGAAGGAGCGCCTCCTCGCCAGTGCCGATCGGCGCGTCAGCGACGAAGGCGTCGTCGTCATCAAGGCGCAGCGGCATCGCAGCCAGGACCTGAACCGGCGCGACGCGCTCCTGCGCCTCAACGCGCTGGTCGCTCGCGCCGCAGAAGTTCCCCTCGTGCGCAAGCCGACGCGGCCGACCCGCGCTTCGCGGCAGCGGCGGCTCGAAGGAAAGAGCATCCGCTCGCAGGTCAAGGCGGGGCGGGCCAAGGTCTCCGACTGAGCGACTCCGGCGCCGCGTTTGGTGCGCCTTTTCCGGCATGTCGCGCCGCCGTCTGCCGTTTCGTCGCGTCGCCTTGGTCCGTGGCGAATGCGATGCCTAGAGTGGCGCCATGTCAGTCAGCGAGGCCATCATGAAACACCGCCTTTCGTTCGTCGCCGCCGTCACGCTTGCGGCAGCCTTGTCGGCGCTCGCGATCTCCGCCGCTCCGGCCCAGGCCGGCACGTGCGTGCCGATCGATGGCACGACGAGCGTCGTCAAGCTCTCGAAATGACTCGCGGCGCGCAGCGACCTGCGCTGCGAATCCTTCGTCGTCAGCGGCCGCTGGCTTCCACGGCGACTCACGGAAGCCTGATGTTCTGTCGGGCAAGGGCGCCGGCGGCAGCGAAGCGCCGCCGGCATCCGCCCACGGCGTTGCGTGCTCGATGACCGCGAGGCGGCTCGGGCCGTGACAATCGGCGCATGGCCAAGGAGAAGTCGATCTACACCTGCACCGAGTGCGGCGGCACGAGCCCGCGCTGGCAGGGCAAGTGCCCGCATTGCGATGCCTGGAACACCCTGGTCGAATCGGTCGCCGAAGGTGCGGTCAAGAGCCGCTTCATCGCGGCCTCGCGCGGCCTGATGCCGGCCGAGTCGGTGGCGACGCTTTCCGAGATCGAAGCGGCCGACGCCGAGCACCAGCCGACTGGCATCGACGAGCTCGATCGGGCGCTCGGCGGCGGCATCGTCGCCGGCGGCGTCGTCCTGATCGGAGGCGATCCGGGCATCGGCAAGTCGACGCTGCTGCTGCAGGCGCTCGACTCGCTTTCGCGCGTGACCAAGGTGCTTTACGTCACCGGCGAGGAAAGCGGTGCGCAGGTGGCGCTGCGCTCGCGGCGCCTCGGCCTGGGCGGCAGCGCGGTGCGGGTGATGGCCGAAATCCAGCTCGAAAAGATCATGGCGACGCTCGAGGTCGAACGGCCGGCGGTCTGCGTCGTCGATTCGATCCAGACCGTCTACAGCGAGGCGCTCACCTCGGCGCCGGGCTCGGTCGCGCAGGTGCGCGAATGCGCGGCGCAGCTGACGCGCCTGGCCAAGGCCAGCGGCACGACGATCATCCTGGTCGGACACGTCACGAAGGACGGCGCGCTCGCCGGACCGCGCGTGATGGAGCACATCGTCGATACCGTGCTCTATTTCGAAGGCGACACGCACTCGAGCTTTCGTCTGGTGCGAGCGGTCAAGAACCGCTTCGGCGCCGTCAACGAGATCGGCGTGTTCGCGATGACCGAGAAGGGATTGAAAGGCGTGGCCAACCCGAGCGCGATCTTTCTCTCAACGCACGGCGATCCGGTCGCCGGCTCGTGCGTGCTGGTTACGCTCGAAGGGACGCGACCCCTGCTTGTCGAGGTGCAGGCCCTCGTCGACTCGGGCGGACCGAGCCCGCGGCGGCTCTCGGTCGGCCTCGATCGCGATCGGCTTGCCATGATGCTGGCCGTCCTGCATCGACACGCCGGGATCGCCGCGCTCGACCAGGACGTGTTCGTCAACGCTGTCGGCGGCGTGCGCATCAGCGAGCCGGCGGCCGACCTCGCCGTCATGCTCGCGATCCAGAGCAGCCTGCGGGGCAAGCCCTTGCCGCGCGGCTTCGTCGCCTTCGGCGAAGTCGGCCTCGCCGGCGAAGTGCGGCCGGCGCCGCGTGGCCAGGAAAGATTGCGCGAAGCGGCCAAGCTCGGCTTTTCGGTCGCCGTCGTGCCGAGAGCGAATGCGCCGAAGGGTGCGGCCGCGAAGGCCTTCGAGGGGCTGACGATCCACGCGGTCGATCGCATCGAGGAAGCGATCGACCGCGTGCGCGGCTGGTGATGCGCGCAGGGCGGGTGCGGCCGTGAACCGAATGGTCGGCTGGTCGCTCGCGGCCGTGCTCGCGTTTGCCTCGTGGCAGGTCTACGGCGGGCGCGGCTTGGCCCTGGCCGTGAGCGCGATCGCGTTCTGGCTGATTCTTCAGTTCAATCGCACGGTGCGCGTCATGAAGCTCGCCGCCCAGAATCCTCTCGCGCATGTGCCGAGCGCGGTGATGTTCCAGGCCGGCCTGCGCCCGGGTCTGACGATGCTGCAGATCGTTTCGGGGACGCGTAGCCTCGGCCGCAAGGTCGAGGGCACGCAAGATGACTGGGTCTGGAGCGACGAGGGCGGCAACCGCGTTCGCCTGCACTTCGAGCGCGGCCGTCTGGCGACGTGGCAGCTCGAGCGGGCCGCCTAGAATCAACGCCCGGAAGATAGATGGAGCGCCTCATGTCGATGGCCGATCGTGACGGAAAGATCTGGATGGACGGCGAGCTCGTCGAGTGGCGTGACGCCAAGATCCACGTCCTCACTCACACCCTGCACTATGGCTGCGGCGCGTTCGAAGGCGTCCGCGCCTACAACACGGTGAACGGCACGGCGATCTTTCGCCTCTACGAGCACACGCAACGCCTCTTCAACAGCGCCAAGATCCTGCGCATGAAGATCCCGTTCTCGTTCGATGCGGTCGTCGAAGCGCAGCGCAGCGTCGTGCGCGAGAACAAGCTCGAGTCGTGCTACCTGCGCCCCTTGACCTGGATCGGCTCCGAGAAGCTCGGCGTCTCGCCCAAGGGCAACACGATCCACCTGATGGTCGCCGCCTGGCCCTGGGGCGCGTATCTAGGCGAAGAGGGCATGAAGCGCGGCATCCGCGTCAAGACTTCGAGTTTCACGCGGCACCACGTCAACATCACGATGACGCAGGCCAAGGCCGTCTCCAACTACACGAATTCCATCCTCGCCAACATGGAGGCGACCGAAGACGGCTACGACGAGGCCCTGCTGCTGGACCCGAGCGGCTTCGTCAGCGAGGGCGCGGGAGAGAACCTCTTCATCATCAAGAAGGGCATTGTCTACACGCCTGACCTGTCGGCGGGCGCGCTCGACGGCATCACGCGCGACACCATCCTCGCGATCTGCAACGACATGGGACTGAAACTCATCGAAAAGCGCATCACGCGCGACGAGGTCTACATCTGCGACGAAGCCTTCTTCACGGGCACTGCGGCCGAAGTGACGCCGATCCGCGAGCTCGACCGCATCGCCCTCGGCGCCGGCTCGCGCGGCCCGATCACCGAGAAGATCCAGAGTGCCTTTTTCGACATCGTGAACGGCCGCAATCCGAAATACGCCGAATGGTTGACCCGGGTCTGATGGCCATGACGAGCGCAGATCCGATAAAGAGCGCCGTGGTGGAACTGACCGCGGCCGAAGTGCAGGGCCCGGGTGTGATCTTCTGTCCGAACCCGAAAATGCCGCTCTGGAGCAACCACCCGCGCGTCTTCATCGACGTCGCCTCGACGGGCTCGGGCAAGTGCCCGTACTGCGGCACCGAATACAGGATGAAGGCGGGCGAGACGATCCGCTCGCATTGAACCGGCGGGTCGCATGACGCGCTCGCTCGTCGTCGCGCCGCAGTGGATCGGCGACGCGGTGATGGCCGAGCCCTTGCTTGCGGCGCTGAGCCGGCGCGGCGAATCGATCACGGTCGCGGCGTTGCCCTGGGTCGCCCCGGTGTTTCGCGCGATGCCGCAGGTGCAGGCGATCGTCGAGCTCCCGTTCGCGCACGGCCGGCTCGACTGGACCGCACGCCGACGCGTCGCCGCCTCGCTGCGTGGTCGCTTCGATGCCGCCTACGTGCTGCCCAACTCGATCAAGGCAGCGATCGTGCCGTGGCTGGCGAAGATTCCGCTGCGCGTCGGCTACCACGGCGAAGGGCGCGTGCTGCTCCTCAATGGTCGGCTGCCCAACCCGAAGGGTCGGCCGCCGATGGTTGCGTTCTATGGCGCGCTCGCCGGCCCGGATTTCAGCACCGCGTCCCGCCCGAGCCTGCACCTCGCCGCCGCGACGATCGATTCGGTGCTCGCCGCCGCGAATCTCGGGCGCGGCGCCTTCTGGACTTTCGCGCCCGGTGCCGAATACGGGCCGGCCAAGCGCTGGCCCGCCGACCACTATGCAGCCCTGGCCCGATCGCTGCACGCCCTCGACGGCGCGACCGTCGCGCTGCTCGGCTCGAAGGGCGAGGCGCCGCTGTGCGAGTCGATCGCTGCCGCCGCCCCCGGTGCCTGTCGCGTCTTCGCCGGCAAGACATCGCTCCTCGATGCGATGGCGCTGATCGCCGCGTCGCGCGGCCTCGCGAGCAACGATTCCGGCCTGATGCACGTTGCCGCCGCGTTCGGCGTGCCGCAGGTCGCTGTCTTCGGCTCGACGAGCCCGCTGCACACGCCGCCGCTCAACGCCCGTGCGCGCGTGCTCTGGCTGAAGGACGAGCTGGGCCTCGACTGCATGCCCTGCTTCGATCGCAGCTGCCGTTTCGGTCACACGCTGTGCCTCGTGAGCGTGGCGCCGGAGCGCGCCGAAGCGGCGCTGCGCGACGCGGCCTTGGCTCAGAGCGAGAACTTGCCGGCGTAGACGATCGGGCCGGTCGGCTTGCCGGTCGGCGATCCACCTGCAGGCTCGAGCGTGACGGCGAGCGTATCGGCGCCGGCCAGCACCCTGCTGTGCAGTACGACGGTGCCGCTGCCGCCCGGCAGAAGACCGAGCGAACGCGGCGCACCTTGGGTCGGAACGGCCCACAGCTCGAGCGAGCGATCGGCCTGCACCGAGACCGGAACGATCGGGCGTGCCACCAGGCTTGCGCCATCGCCGCTGATGCTGGCGACGATCGATGCGGGCTGCACCGATCCTGCCGCATTGGTCGCGGCCAGCACGACGACGACCGGCGGCGGCACGGCGCGCGGATTGGCGAGGAGCACGGCAAGGCCGATCGCCGCCACACTCGCCACGGCCGTGAGCCCGCGCCAGAACGAAAGCCGATGCCACGCACCCGACCCTGCATTCGCATCGTTGCGGCCGTCGCCGATGCGTTCAGAGACGCGCCGCCAGACATTGCCTGAAGGCTGCACCGGCGCGATCGCCGCGGTGAGCGGCATCAGCCGATCCTGCCAGGCGCGCGTCGCTTCGCGCAGCAGCGCATGTGCCGGCAGCAGGCTCTCGAAACGCCGGCGCGCGCCGCCGCGCAAGGTTCCGGCGACGTACTCCGCGGCAAGGCGGTCGGCGAGATCGGTGCGGCCGTAGTCCATGTCACTCGCCCGATCCGCGCGGGTCGCGTTCGACCGCGCCCTGCAGGCAGGCCTTCAGCGTCATCAGGGCGCGCCGCACCCACGACTTCACGGTGCCGAGCGGCTGGCGCAACTGCGCGGCCACTTCGGCGTGGCTGAGGCCCTGAAAGAACGCGAGCGCAACGCTTTGCCGCTGCAGGGCCGAGAGCTTTTCCATGCACTGATCGAGCGCGCGTGCCTCCGAGGCCCGGCTCAGCAGTTCGAGCGGGCCCGGGCTGGCATCGGCCACGGTGTCGTACACGTTCTCGTTCTCGGCGTCGGTGGCGCCGCTCGAAGTTTGCATCTGCGGCTGCGTCTGGATGCGGCGCAGGCTGTCGATCGCGCGATTGCGGGCGATGCTCGTGAGCCAGGTGAGGGGTTGGCTTTGCGCCGCATCGAAGCTTCGCGCTGCTCGCCAGACGTTGACGTAGACCTCCTGCAGGATGTCTTCGGCCTGGGCGCGGTCTCGATTGATACGTAGCACCACCGCGAACAGATGCGAGCTGGTCCGCTCGTAAAGCGTGGCAAATGCCGCACGATCGCCGAGGCCGGCGCGGGCGAGAAGGCGCGAAAGATCGAGGCTGCGCGCGGTCCAGTCGGCGGCGGGTTTGACCATGAAGCGGTGGCGTCGAAGGCCTTCGGGCCTTTCTACAATTCAGCGCAGGAGATTAACCGATGCGCCGCCCGAAACAGCCTGACCCCGTGATCGGTTCGGCCGACGATGTCGAGACCGAGTTCTACGAGGCGCTGCAGCGCGGCGACATCGATCGCCTCATGGCGCTGTGGTCCGATGACGACGAGATCGCCTGTGTCCATCCCAGCGGCTCGCGCCTCGTCGGGGCAGCGGCGATCCGTGCTTCGTTCGATGCGATGTTCGCGAACGGAACGATCGACGCACGGCCGGAAAAGGTGCGCCGCCTCGACGCCCATTCGACCGCCGTGCACAGCGTGCTCGAGCGCATTCGCATCCTCACGCCCGAAGGCGAGCGCTTTGCCTGGGTCGTCGCGACCAACGTCTACCTGAAGGCGGCGCAGGGCTGGCGGCTCGTCGCCCACCACGCGAGCCCGGGCACGACCGCCGAAGTGCAGGGCGTGGCGGAGGCGGCGTCGATCCTGCATTGATGGAGGATTTCCGCGCGCCGCGCTGGCTGCCGGGCGGCCATGCGCAGACGATCTGGCCGGCACTGTTCAGCCGTCGCTACTTGGGCGCCCGGCCGGCATTTCGGCGCGAGCGCTGGGCGACGCCGGACGGCGATTTCGTCGACGTCGACTGGCAGGGCGAAGACATGGAAGCGACGTTGCTCGTCCTCTTCCACGGCCTCGAGGGATCGTCGTCCAGTCACTACGCGCAGGCCTTCGCAGACGAAGCGCGGCAGCGCGGCTGGCGCTTCGCGATCCCGCACTTTCGCGGCTGTTCGGGCGAGCTCAATCTCGCGCCGCGTGCCTATCACTCGGGCGATTGGGAAGAGGTCGCGTGGATGCTGGCTCGGTTCCGTTCCTTGCATCGCGGAGCCATCGTCGCTGCCGGCGTCTCGCTTGGCGGCAATGCCTTGCTGCGCTTCGCCGAGGAGGCCGGAGAGATGGCATCGGCGAGCGTCCGCGCCATCGCCGCCGTCTCGGCGCCGCTCGATCTGGCGGCCGGCGGCAGGGCCATCGGCCGTGGCTTCGGCCGGCAGGTCTACACGCGCATGTTCATGCGCACGATGCGACCCAAGGCGCTGCGAAAGCTCGCCCAGCATCCCGGCCTCTTCGACGCCGAACGCATGCGCGCAGCGCGCGGCTTGCGCGACTTCGACGACGTCTTCACCGCACCGCTGCACGGCTTTCGCGACGCCGCCGATTACTACGCGCGTGCCTCGGCCGGCCGGCAGCTCGGCCGCATCCGCATCCCCGCGCTCGTGCTCAACGCCCGCAACGATCCGTTCCTGCCTGGCTCTGCCTTGCCCGCCGCGATTGCGGTCGGACCCTGTGTCACCTTGTGGCAGCCGGCGCACGGCGGCCACGTCGGATTTCCTTCGGGGCGATGGCCGGGCCACCTGCAGGCATTGCCCGAGAGCGTGGCGGGGTGGCTTTCGTGCCACTTGTGAGACGACGCTGCGCCGATCGACAATTGAACGATGGACGCGATCGTCGAAGCGGCGCTGAAGAAGTGGCCGAACGTGCCGCACTGCTACGGCTGGCTCGCGCTCGACGCGCGCGGCGACTGGTACATGCGCGACGATCGCATCCAGGCCGCAGGGCCTTTCCCGCGCATCAAGGGCAGCCGCATCGATCACGAGAAGCTGCGCGAGTTCATCGATCGCAACTACGCCAGCGACGATGCCGGCGCCTGGTTCTTCCAGAACGGGCCGCAACGCGTCTACGTCCAGCTCGAAGCCGCGCCCTGGGTCTGGCGCATTCAGCGTGGTGACGCGCCGGAGGTGACCAGCCATACCGGCCGCGCCGCGGCGGCGAGCGAAGCCTTCGTCGATGAAGCGGGACGCGTCTTCCTGGCCACCGACATCGGGCTCGGCCTCGTCCACACGCTCGACATGGAAGCGGCGGCCGAAGCGATCGAGAGCGGCGTATGGAAGGCGCGAGAAGCACCGTTCGCCGCACTCGTCAAACGCTTCGGCTACCGCCTGGAGCCGAAGCCGGATGCGGAGCCTACTTTGCCGCGTTGACCATGTAGGTGACGACGGCCTTGATCTCGGCCTCGCTCGCCGTCGAGCCGCCCTTGGGCGGCATCGCTCCTTTGCCCTTGACGGCGCTCGCCGTCAGCGCGTCGATGCCCAGGGCGATGCGCGGCGCCCACGCGGCCTTGTCGCCTAGCTTCGGCGCGCCGGCGACGCCGGCGGTATGACACGCGGTGCACACCTGCGTGAACAACGCCGGCGGCGTGTTGGCGTCGGCTTTTGCTTCGGTCGCGGTGGCTGCCGGCGCCGGAGCATTGCCCGGCGCTGCGCTCTGGGCCTGCGTATTCGGCGCGGCAATCGGCGCCGCGATCGGCGTTGCGACGTTGGCGACAGGCGCTGACGCGCCCGCAGCTGTGGGTTCAGGGAAGTTCGCGCCGCCCTTGTCGGCCATGTAGACGACGGCGCGTGCGATCTCGAAATCGCTGAAATCGCCACCGCCTTGCGGCGGCATCTGGCCCTTGCCGCCGAGGGCGGAATGCAGCAGCGCTTCGAAGCCGGTCTTGATGCGCGGCGCCCAAGCCGCGGCGTCGCCGAACTTCGGCGCGCCGAGCACGCCGGCGGTGTGGCAGGTCGTGCATTGCGCGGCGAAGACCTGCTCCCCGGTCTTCATCGACGCGACGTCGGTCGCGTCCTTGACTTCGACGTGGCCAACCGGCTGGATGCGCGCATCGATCGCTCTCGGCGTCAGCGCATCACTTCCCGCCGAGGGCCGCTCCTCGTTGGTCACATACATGACAAGCAGCACGATGCCGAAGATCGGTATCAGGAACGCGTAGAGGACCGCGAGGATCAGTTGCCGGGGCGTCTTGATCGGGCCTTCGTGCGGACCATCGATCTCGTTAGGTTCGTGCGCGTCGGTCATCGAGTCCTCGAAAGGCCAGATCGGATGGCGCGAAGAAGCGGCATCCGCCGCCGCAAGAAATCGATTCGCGCCGAACCCGAAATTATAGGGCCGCGCCTCTGCGCAGCCGGCCCGCCGGGGCCGAGCGCAGAGAGGCCGCTGATAGAATCGCACCCCGCTGCGCCCGTAGCTCAATGGATAGAGTACTGCCCTCCGAAGGCAGGGGTTGCAGGTTCGATACCTGCCGGGCGCACCAAAAAAGCAAGCAAAACCAGCAAGTTATCTCCGAGTCCCAAATTCTCGGACGTCGAAGTGTACTAAAAGTGTACTAAAACGAGTGAAATTTCTGAGGCAAGACGGTCGGCTGCACGGCGGCCAGCGAGCTGTCTGAGAGTGTCGCGCGCGCACTCGCTTGCCTGTTCGGTCGCTTCAAGGACGCCACGATTGCCACTGGCGCGGCGAGCGCTTCGAGGCAAGTAGTGCCCGACCCGGACGCGGCTCGATCCAATAACAAACCGACGCGGTTTGGTGCTGATGTGGCGGCTCAGCAACCGCGAGCGTGATGCGAACCACGCGAACATCGATGCCCCTCTTAAAGGGTGTTGCACGCCACCGAACGCGTCGGCATGCTGCCCTCACCTGCAGTCAGCTGGAGCAATGAAGTGGGACCCGTCGTGGAAACGTTGGAGACGATGGGAACAGAGCAAGTCTTGCTCGCCATGGTCTTCTTCGGTAGCTATGCCTTGGCTCTGGGACAGTTCGCCGGTCCGCGAGGACGGCTCGTTGCAATCGCGACGGCAGTCGTTGCGGCGGCCGGGTTTGCCGCCTTCAGCCGTCCTTGGGAGGCCGGCGTGATCTTGATCGCGTTGGTTCCTATCTGCATGGGCTTGTTTGCGGGCACGGCCTGGTTGCTATGGATGGCAGCCACGTGGAACGCTGACGCTCCGTCCGCCACCATTGAGCACCCGAGGGGCAACGCGCGCCGCGGCGACCCGAGATGGGCTCGCCGCGCGCGTGCGCCAGCAACGCTACTCATCGAGAACGGCATCGCTGCCTATGAGAAGGCTGCGAAAGGGCTCAGTGCCACGCTGCGCAATGAAGTGCAGAAGTGGAGGGCGAGATCGTGAACGCCTTGTCCTGACCGCGTTTTTTCTTCGGCTCAGGCGTGTCGATCGAAGATCGCGGCGTCCCGTGATGATCCTGCCTGCACGTCAGCAATCGACCTGACGCCGGTGACCGCCGCCGGCGACCGGCTCGCGTTCACGACCGAAAGCTATGGCGTCGATCCCTTGTTCTTTCCTGGCGGCGACATCGGCACCCTGTCGTCGCCGGTACGGTCAACGACTTGGCCATGTCGGGGTGACCGCTCGTGCTCTCCTGCGGCACGCTCGTCTTGGAGGGCGACATCGCCAGCGACTGCCAGCCGCTGGCGAGCCTGGCGGCCGCCATGTTGGATGCGTGCCCGAGCCTTCGCTGCCTGCGCGA
>PLZH01000103.1 GCA_003152055.1 Burkholderiales bacterium | reverse complement strand
ATGATAAGAATAATAATCATGTGTTGAAGGCTTCGGCGCGCGCTCCTGATCTGCCCTTGGACACCCTCCCCCAACGCGTCGCTCGACGCTCCCCTCGCCACCGCACCCGTGTCGGATCGGCCTGGCCTCCCCATCGGGGACGCAGGGGTGGCCGGGGTGCGTTCGAACGAGAAAGCTTAGACGGCGTTTGCTTAGAGTTTGAGCAGATTTGGCGCTCTACAGGGGCGTAGTCTGATTCGGCGTAGCTTCTGGTCGCCGACTTTTGCCCCTGTAGGGCGGCACCATGGCCGTGGCGCTCAAGGAAGCGGCTCCGACGGATGGTTGTCGTTGTCTTTGGATGACGCTCAGGCGACGCCGGACTCAGGAGGAATTTGTAGCTTTGGCCCTGCGCTCCAGTGGCTCAGCTCACCGCCAGTCCACGCTTGGCATCGTCCGCCGCATGAACTCGTCGAAGAGCGGCACCGTGAACGCCGTGTCGCCATGTGCGGGACTCCAAACCATGCCTTTGGAGATCAGGCTGCTGCGGACTGGCCCCAGTGATGTCACGTCCCGGTTGAGGCACTCGGCAATGTCGCCGGAACGGTGGGGACCAGGTCCGAGCTCCGCCATCGCTCTCATGTAGCGGCGTTCTGCAGGGGTCAATCGATCGAAGCGCACTCTGAAAAAGCTCTCGTCGAGCTTGGCGATCGCGATGTCGCTCGCCCTTCCCACATCGGCCGCTGTGATCGGCGAGGCCGATGCAACGTCCCATGCGTGAGCACCCCACTCCTGCAAGAAATAGGGATAGCCGCGCGTCTGCTGGACGATTCGCTCGATCGCAGCTGCCTCGTATTCGACGCTCGCCCTGGCTGCTGGAATCGTAAGCGCTGCCGCGGCTGCTGGAGGGGGCAGCGCGTCGATTTGCGGATACGCGAACAAACGCTCCGAGTACGACTTTGCGTGGCCCATTTTGGCTCGCAGCTGCGGAAGGCCGGCGCCTATCAAGAGCACCGGCAGACTTTGCTGCGCGACGCGATGCAGCGAAGAGATGAGCGCGGCGAGCTCATCAGCGGCGACGTATTGCATCTCGTCGATGAAAAGGATGAGTGCCGTGTTGGCCGCTCTAGCGGCGGCTCCAGCGCTTTCCAGGAGCACCTGCAAGTCCTGTTCGAGATCTCCACTGTCGGCCAGGCCGGCCTCGGGCGGCAGGTCGATCCCGACCTCGATGTCGTGGTATTTGATCTTGAGCGCTTTGGTGAATCCAGCAAGAGCCTTCAGACCCCGCGCAGCGAAAGCGCTCGCCCGCTTCACCTTGCTGAGTCGAAGCAGCGCCACGCGCAGCTGAGGCGCCAAAAGCGCCGGGAGTGACTTTCTCTCCGGCGACTCGACGCGGATCGTGTGGATCCCACCGGCTTCGGCGTCCGTGCGCATTCGGTCCAGAAGCACCGTCTTGCCGACACCTCGCAATCCGACCAACAGGATGTTCTGCGCAGAATTGCCGCGCGCCACGCGCATGATCGCAACGTGCACCTGCTCACGCACGTCGTCGCGGCCGGCGAGCTCTGGCGGCGGAGCACCGGCGCCTGGCGAATACGGGTTGTCAATCGGGCTCATGTTGAATTGTATCGATCTTAGAGAGATTATGGGATCCCGATAAACTCCCTAAGATCGCTATAAACACCGCCGTTCAACTGCGGCTGAACGAGGATCATGGCAGAGCTCGAGTAGCTCTGTCAGCCGGCTACGCCGGCGCCCGCGCTCCTCGGCGTCGTCGCGTGGGACTCGCTTGCAAGCGAGCCTTGAGCCGTGCGTGCCAGACCAGGTTGACGGCTTCATACTGGCTAGGGACGATCGCGTCGTTCGACGACGGCGAGTACTTGATGCCTGTATTTGGCTTCAGTAGGCCGGGAGCCATACCGCCTGTACAACAGATCCTGGCGCTGTGCTACCGAAGCGCCCGCTCTGGCTCTTCACAGCGCTCTCCGGGGTACATTTACAGTGTAAATGCGCCCTCCCCAGCCTGTCTGACCAGCTCCCTCGACGTGCTCCAAACAGCTCGAAACCAGGACGCCAGCGCCGAGTTTACGGTGTAAATACGCTCCAGCCGCCGTCCCATGTGGGCCCGGCTACGAGCCTACTTTTTCAAGTGGTCTCGAACCAAGCGTTCGATCTTGCTCTGGATTGCCGTCGCTTGATGCTCGTCCTCGAACCGAAGGACGACCTGTTTCTTGGTTCTCGTCAAGACCGCAAAAGGCGCGTCCCCCCTCTTGAATTCGACCGTCGGCGCCCTGGCCGCCCGACCTGAACGTTCGCGACCAATGGACAAGAGTGCCTTGGTTTGCTCCATGCCGACGGCCACCTTCTTTATCGCCTCGACAACGTCTTCCTCGTGCTCGGACACCAGCGTGGCTGCCTGCCGCGCAAAGTGGCTTCCGTAGAGATGCGGGTGGGCAGCGATCACTTCCAACCCAGCGGTCGGGAGCTTTCCGAATGCGAGAAGATTCGAGATCAGGGGCTCACTTAAGCCTGACTCTTTCGAAAGCTCCGCGATCGTCTTGCCCGAGCGGCTCTTCCGACTCGAAAAGCTCAGGTACTTGTAGAAATCAGGCAGCGAAGGCGCCAACAGGTTGTCATAGAACGTCAATCGCTCGGCGAGATCATCGTCGTAGTCACGTACAACCACGTCCCACTCGGTTTCGCCAAGCTGCTGCAGAGCTGCTCTGCGGTGGCGGCCCGCTACGATCTGATATCGCCCGTCTGGTAACGCCCTCACGACGGAGGGTGTGTTCTGCCCGTTCTCGCGAAGATTCGCCGCCAAGCGGTCGACTCGACCCTGATCCATTGGGGTAGCGTGGAAGGGCCCGTCATCGCAAATGTCGATGCGAATGCGGATAGCCTTTCCTTTGTCGCGCTTGAGCGCCTCCAGCTCCAGAGCCATCTCGCGTGCGTCTTCGCTGAAGTGGAGGAGGGTGGCTGACGCCGGCATGGAGCCAGTGCCGCGCCGGCCTCTGGCGGCTGCCTTGTCCTCGACGGTGTCAACGTCGGAGAGACCGCTGGTGACTCGCGTCATGTGATCCTTGAGTGACATTGCTTGAACCTCGAGTTAGAGCTTCACCTGGAGAGGCGTTTCCTTCACGATTTGGCCCCACTTCCGCGTGCGCGTCAGGAAGTCGATCTGTGCCGCCAGTTGATCGAAGGCAACTCGCGCACGCTCGTAGGTCTTTTTGGATCCGACGTACTTCTGGATGTCGTAGACGGTAGCAAGGGTTGTCCCGCCTACCGACACGGCGGAGCTGAGCGGCAATTCAGCGTTTAACAGGTTCTCACCGTAGGCAGCGCGCATCACATCGAGATTGAACTTCGTGTACTGCTTGGTGTGATCCACTTTCGACGGAACGATACCAATCCAGGCGAACGTCTTCGGAGCCGCGGCGGTTTTCTCCGCGCTCCGCGCAAGCTGCGTGAACATGCTCCAGAACCGCGTCGAGCTCATCAGATCCAGTCCTTCTGCGGGTAGCGGCATCAGCAGGGCATCGGCCGCCCAGAAAGCGTTCATCGTCACATAGCTCAGAGCAGGCGGCGTGTCGATGATGATGTAGTCGTATTCCTGGCGAATCCCCTTGCTGAGGGCGCGATCCAGAACCTCGAGAAATCTGAAGGTTGGCTCCTGCCTCACGTTCATTTGCCGCATGGGAAGGTAGAACTCGGCGTTGAACAGGGAGGGCGAGCCGGCGACCAGGTCGATTCCCGTCCAATACGTTTCCTGAATCGACTCCTGCAACGTGTCGCGATGGCCTGCGTCACTCAACGGCCTCGCGAGCGGCAACATCGTCTGTTCGTCGTCGACCGCCATCCGATCGACGTCCAGCAGCGAGGTCATTGAGCCCTGAGGATCCAAGTCGATCGCCAGAACCTTGTACCCCATCAAGCTCAGAGCCTGGGCAATGGACGTCGACGCGACCGTCTTCCCGACACCGCCTTTGAAGTTTCCGATGGTCAGGGTGCACGCCATCGAACCCGGAGGTCGCTTGAAGTATGTGTCACTGACAGCGCGAACCCAGTCGACCGCCTCCGCCTGCGTGAAGATGCGCTTCTTGCCGGCAGTCCCGCCATTTGGGGCAGGCTGTGCGCCATCGGTGAGATTGAGACTTGCAGCCTTGTCGAGCAACCGCGCCATCGCGGAGTTCGATTTGCCGCAAAGAAGAGCGAGCTGCGTCGCGTTGAAGAGAAGGGACGGCTTGCGACCGCTTGGAGCGTACGAGTTCGTTCGGACCTTCTCGACAACTCGGTCAGCCCGCTCCTCCATCGCCTCGATGTAGCTAAGGTCGATCGGTGGGAAAGCCGACTCCGGTGCCGGATCTGTGCGTGCGAGCATGTCTATCCTTGCGGTGGCGAATTGGCATCGTAGGGCCATTTCTCAACCGACACAAGGAATCCGCACCACACTCCAAACTTATCGCCGTCGAGTGGCTCCGAACCCCGGGCATCCCACCCGGTCTCACCTCAAAACCGAGTGACCAGGCCCCGCTTCGTCCCCGCTTTAACCACTGGCCATCCCATAGAACCTCACCACCGAAGGAAGCTGTTTGGCTTTCGAGGACGTCAATCGGTACAGGTTTGCCCGGGACGTCGGCACGCGGAACGGCACCACGTGCGCCGCTCAAACGCCTTGCATTTTGCCGACACGAGATAGGTGAGGGCAGATGGGATGGCCTAGTCAATCCCCAGGGATCTCACCCATCCGTACCAAGTCCACCCACCGATCCAGCCGTTTGCTCCCATCAGCGCTCACCGATGGCTCCCATGGAAGGTCACATAACGTCACAACCGGGCTCACCCAAGCGAACGTAACTCGTTGATCCGGTGTTGAAATGCGGTCAGGCAAAGCTCTTCGAGTTGTATTTAAGCGCCCTTCTAAAGAGAGCTACAAGAAGAACGGACCGGTGAGGGGAAAACAACAGCAGGCTCACCCCGCTTCTCAGGTACAGGTGAATTTGCGATGATGCCTCACTCACCTGACATGGTTACGACCGACCTCTTCGAGACCACACCCCCCGCGCAGCAAGTGCGGACCGTGGTGACGTTTGCACCAGAGGTGACGACTGTGCCGGCCGAACAGTTCGAGTTCGATGAAGTGCTGCGTAACGCGAATGCCAAGCGGAGCCAGCGCAAGCCCGTCGAAGTCGTTCACATGTTCAACAAGAAGGGCGAGATCAACTTCCTGTTGAAGAAAGCCTGGTTGCTGCTCCACGACTATTCACTTCAGCAAGGTCTCCTGCAGGATCCCGAGAAGAGACGGTTCAGAGTGCTGTTGCGTCAGTTGTGCCGCGACATCGCGTTCGATAGCAACAACCACGAGCACCTGAAGCGCACGTTGACGGGCGCAATCGAGACGTCGGTCAGCTGGGGTCCAAGCGCTCGAAGCAAGAAGGGCGAGCGGAGTGAATGGGAAGCAACGGCATTGCTCGCTGACTGCAAGTTTGTCGTCGTTTCCGGCCACCTATACATCGACTGGTCCTATTCCGACGTTTTGCTCGCACAACTGCGGCGCGAGGGCGCCTACTTTCGGTTGGCGCTCTCAGCAGTTCGAAAGGCGCGTTCCCTGTCGGCCCTGAATCTCTATCTTTTGTGCGAACGATTCCGGACCAACCATAACGGACTGTCGCACAAGTACACACCCATCGAGGCTTACGAAGCACTTTCCGGAAACGAGCTCAGGACGGATGCGGAACGGGCTCGTTTTCAGTACAAATACTTCAAGCGCGACACACTTGGGCCCGCCGTCGCTGAGGTGAATTCATACGAGGCCGGCTTGAAGGTCGAAGTGCGCGAAGTGAAAGTGGGGCGGTCGATCACCTGGGTACAGTTCATGGTGCGGGAGGACAACAAGCAGCTTCTCTCGTCAGGCATCAAGGTCGCCATCGAAGCTCGTCTCGTCCGCCTCGGCATCAGCGACGAGGTCGCTCGAGACGCCTGTCGCTTCAACTCCGTCGAAGCTCTCGAAGCGGCCACACAGCGCCTTGAAGAGCGACTCTCGAAGCCTCCCGCGGTGGTCAACACGGAAGCGTATTTTCGAACCGTCCTTGACCTTGCGCGAAAGGGCGAGATCTCGACCTCGACGGATAGCTTGCCTTCGGTTGAAGCGCGACCCACTGCAAGTGGCAACGGACAGACGTATTCGGAAGTACTCGAAAGCGTCAAAGCTTCCTACATGACATCGCCGGAAGCCGCGAAGGCCTATTTCAAGAGCTTGCCCACCGTCGAGCGCGAAGAGCTCCTCGATCGCTTCAAGGTCGAGGTGGTAGACGGTTCCAGCAATGCGTCGCTCATGAAGCTGTTCGCGACCAAGCGTGCGGCGCCGGCGCTGGTCGCTGTGTATCTCTATCCCTGGATACTAAAGCGTGGCTTCACTTACGAGCCAGTCGAGCTCGAGGTGATGCAGTACGGCGTTTCGGCCGGGTTGCTCAAAACCGGGGTCGACCCGCGGTCCCAGGCGTGACCGGCGATTCGCGGTGACGGTGATTGACGCTGCCCGGGCGGCCAAGGCTGGCACGGCCGGACCGGAGATCGCGTACTTGCGCGATGCGTTGAAGAAGCAATACGTTGGGGAAGGGGAGGGCGGCAAGCCGCCCTCGAAACCTATGACAAGAGTCGCACCAGGGACTTGATGATCGAGAAATCCAACCAGCAGGTATCCGAAGGCCCTTACTTCTGTCAGGTCGACACCCACCGGGCAACGAAGGACTATCTGGGCAGGGGCCGCTGCGTTCGCCTCTTTGCGGTTGAGCGCCACGAGTTCTCCGATTCGGCGCTGGCTGATGGCGTGAAGACATTCACGATCGACATTGACTACTGGAAGTTTTGCACGCTAGTGCTGTCGCTGAAAAGCTGGAGAGAAGTTCACGCCCAGCAATGCGCCGAGATTGACGCCCGGGACGATGAAGCGGACATCATGTCCAGGTGGTACCGCCTCGAGATGGACTTCAAGGCACGAAACGCCGGCTACGTGTATGAAACGTTCTCGGAAGGTGCCCCCCGCCATTTCGGCAGCGCGAGCTTCGAAATGCTCGGGTCTGGGCCAACTGTTCCCGCAACACCCAGACTGCATCGCGGCAAGCCTTCGTTGTCTCGCAGCGGACTCACGCTCCTGTCGAGACTTCCCAGGGCGGACCAGAGCTTTACCCAACGACACGGAAGCAACCCATTCTTCTTCGACTCGTTCCATGTGGGCCAGGGAATGTGCTCATTGGTTCACGACCGACACTCCGGTGTGCTCCTCGACGTTGGAGCCGGCAAGCCTGTTACTCGAAGTGCGTACCTTGCAAAGACTTTGCAAAACGACCTAGGAGTCCGTCGGACTTGAGCCGCGCGGATCGGCGAGACGGGCTCCTAGACCGCGTCGACGTGGGGTGGGGCGCCGAGAGCATTGGCCGCATCCTGCGCATAGCCGCGGGACGGCGCTCCTCGCGGGCCTGAGGCGAAAGCAGTCGAAACGTTCCCCTGCTTTGCGAGGACATATCGCGCGCTTCATCGCAATCTTGGAAATATCTTCGATCGGGTCAGCGAGAAGGTCAGGGACTCGAAGTGAAACCAGCCGCTGACCATTCTTGATTTGCACAATGCGCCACTTGGGCAGCGAACGGCGCTGTCGCAATCGGTATGGCGAATTCTCCCGACTGATCGCGACCAAGATCGAGTGACGGCCGCGGGTCCAGGCCAAGGGTTTGTCCGGTGAGGCAAGCCAGGGATGCATGACGAGGATTTGCCGAATGTCGATAGCGGCCGATTCAATGCGGTCATAGGCTCCCGGATGGCGGCCCAGAAAAGCTGCCACCACGAGCCATGTCCTCTCCCCGCGCTGAACCCGACCTGATCCTTCGCAACGCCGACATCCACACCATGGACGCGCGGCGGCCACGCGCGGCGGCGCTGGCAATCCGAGATGGTCGGATCAATGCTGTCGGCAGCGACGCCGAGATGAGTGCCTTGGCGGGGCCGGCGAGCCGGGTCGTCGATCTGCGCGGTCGAATGGTGCTGCCCGGTCTCGTCGACGTCCACAGTCATTTCGTCTGGGCGGGCCGCGCAGAGCTCTACGAGGTTCGCTTCGCGCCTACGTTGAGTCTCGACCAGATCCTCGACCAAGTGGCAACGGCAGCGGCGAAGGAGGCCGCTGACGGCTGGGTTGTCGGCGGCATCTGGGGAAGCCCGTTGCTCGACAGCCTCAATAGCAGCGAAGCACGGCATCGCCTTGACGTGGCGGCCGGCGGGCGGCCGGTGATGCTGCGCGACGATTCGCACCACAACCGCTGGGTGAGCAGCGCTGCACTTCGCATCGCCGGCATCGACGACGCGACGCCCGATCCGGTCAACGGCACGATCGTCAGGGATCCGAATACCGGGGCAGCGACGGGTCTCCTGCTCGAGTCGGCCGGCATCCTCGTCGAAGGGGTATTGGCCGAATCGCAGGCGCGCGAACCGCAACGCGACGTCGATGCCGCCCTGCACGCACTAAAGCGTTTCAACGCCTACGGCATCACCGCGACTCAGGAGTCGCTGAGCACGCGAACGGTAATGCAGGCGATCAGGGCACTCGACGATTCCGGCCGCATGACGGCATGGGTTGTCGGCAGCATGCCGGTGGTTGAGACGGCCATTGCGCACGGCGACTTCGGTGCGATGCTGTTCGATGATCGTGAGTGCTATCGAAGCCGGCACTTCCGCCCCGATGCGGGCAAGATTCTACTCGACGGCGTACCGACGATGGCGCGGACGTCAGCGATGCTCGAGCCCTATCTGCCAGACGCGCGTCATGGGTGCTGCTTTCGCGGCGGGACGATGCTGACGGTACCGCAGCTTGCGCGCGCCCTTGCCGATTGCGAGGCCCGAGGCATCGCCGTGAAGATCCATTGCGCCGGTGACGCGGCCACGCGCGCGGCGCTCGACGCCGTGGAGGTGCTGCGCACCTTCAACGGCCCTGGACTGGCCCATCACATCGCCCACGCGAGCTTCATCGATCCGGTCGACGTGCCGCGCTTCGCCGAACTCAATGTCGTCGCCGACCTGTCACCGATGCTCTGGTTCCCGGGCGTCATCGTCGAGGCGATCCGCGCCGCGGTTCCGAAGGATCGCGTCGATCATTTCTGGCCGAATCGCGATCTGCATGAGGCCGGCGCCCTGCTCGCCGGAGGCTCCGATTGGCCGGTCGTTTCCGACCCTGATCCGTGGCTGGGAATGCAGGGGATGGTGACACGCCGCGATCCGACCGGGCGCTTCCCGGGCGCGCTCTGGCCTGAACAGGCACTCGATGTCGCGACCGTGCTTCGCATCTACACGATCAACGGTGCCCGCGCCCTCAACCTGGCCGACGAGATTGGTTCGCTCGAACCCGGCAAGTCGGCCGACCTGATCGTGATTGATCGGGATCTGATGGCGGTGCCTGCCGAGCAGATCGCCGGCACGCGCGTGCTCGCGACCTACTTCGAGGGCCGCCTCGTGCACGGGACCGAGCGGTGAGCGAACCCCTGGCCGCCCCGCTGCCGATCACCTTGCTGACCGGTTTTCTGGGCAGCGGCAAGACGACGGTTCTCAACCGGCTGCTCGGACGCCCCGAACTCGCCGACACTGCGGTCATCATCAACGAGTTCGGCGAGATCGGACTCGACCATCTCCTGGTCGAGCAGGTCAGCGAGAATTTGCGTGTCCTGAACAGTGGGTGCCTTTGCTGCACGGTGCGCGGCGATCTCGTCGACGCGCTGTGCGAACTCGACGGGCGACGGGCGCGCGGCGAGATCGCCTCGTTCTCGCGCGTCGTCGTCGAGACGACCGGCCTGGCCGATCCGGCGCCGGTCCTGCATACGCTCATGGCCGATCCCGGCATCGGCAGCGGGTATCGCCTCGCCGGTGTGGTGACCACGGTCGACGCGGTCAATGGTGCCGCTACGCTCGATCGCTACGCCGAGGCGGTGAAGCAGGTGGCCGTCGCCGACCGGCTGCTCCTGACCAAGTCCGATCTCGTCGATGCCCGAGACCTCGAATCGCTGAGCGAGCGCCTGCGCGATCTCAACCCCGGCGCACCGACGCGGTGCGTCGTCGACGGGCGTGTCGACCCCGCCGACGTTCTGGCCGCCGGTTGGTACGACCCGCTGCACAGGTCGGCGGACGTGCACGAATGGATGAAGCGCGAACGGCACGCGGCCGGCCCCCGACCGCACGAGCATGAATCGCACGCCGACGGTCATCGGCATGACGCGAGCCGCCACGACGCCCACGTGCAGGCCCATTGCTTCGTCCTCGAGGAGCCCGTCGGCGAGGCCGCGTTTGCCCACTGGCTCGAGTTGATGGCGTCGATGCGGGGCGAAAGACTGCTGCGCGTCAAGGGACTCGTGCAGCTGGCCGATCGCCCGGACGAGCCGCTGGTGGTGCACGGCGTGCAGCATGTTTTCCACCCGCCGTATCGTCTGCCGCACTGGCCGTCGGACGATCGCCGAACTCGGCTCGTCTTCATCACGCGCGATCTGGATCGAGGCGAGATCGCGCGCACGTTTCACAAATTCGTCGGCGTTCGTCCGACGGATACCCTGGCCACCGCCTGATTGGAGACTCACCCATGAACGAGAAGACGCCCCCAATTCGCCTCGTGCCGATCGATGTCGGTCGTCGTCGCTCGCTGGCGCTGGCCACCGCCGCGGTCGCGTTTCCGAGTCTCGCGCTTGCCCAATCGGGACCGATCAAAATCGGCTACGTCACCGCGCTGTCCGGGGTGCGGGCGCCTTTCGGCGTGGCCGACGAGTGGCACTTCGCCAGAATCCGGGCACTGCTGAAAAACGGCTTCGAATCGGGCGGCAAGCGCTACCCGATCGAGATCGTGCTGAAGGACAACCAGTCCGACCCAAATCGCTCTCAGCAGGTGGCGAGCGACCTGGTGCTGCGCGACAAGGTCGATCTGATGCTCATCCAGGACGGCGACGCCTCCGCCCCTGCTGGCCAACTTTGCGACGTGCACGGAATCCCGATGATCTCGACGATGACACCGTGGCAATCGTTCATCTTCGGCCGCCAAGGCAAACCCGACGTCGGCTTTCCATTTTCGTTCCACTTCATGTGGGGTGCCGAAGACATCGCCACCAACTACATCGCCATGTGGAATGCGATCAAGACCAACAAGATCGTCGGCACCATGTACGTCGACAACCCGCCGGGGCAGGCTTTCGCCGATCCGAAGCGCGGCATGCCGCCGGCGATGGCTGCTGCCGGGTACAAGAACGTCAACGCCGGCTTCTTCAAGATCGCCACCGACGATTTCTCGAATCAGGTGGAGCTCTTCAAGTCGAACAATGCGCAGATCACTTCGGGGTTCATGTTCGAGAACCACATCGCCACCTTCTGGAAGCAGGCGCAGCAGGGCGGCTACCACCCGGAGGCGGTGACTGTCGCGGCGGCGTTCTTGTTCCCGAGCTTCCTGAAGGCCTTGGGCGCGGCCGGAAACGGCATGTCGTCGGAGGTCTGGTGGACACCAGACTTTCCGTTCAAGTCCTCGCTGACCGGCCAGAGCGCCAAGGCATTTGCCGCCGACTGGGAGAAGTCGACCGGCAATCAGTGGACCCAGCCGCTCGGCTACGCCCACGCGCTCTTCGAGGTGGGCCTGGGCGCATTGCGCACCGCCTCGGATCCGCGCGACCACAAGTCCGTGCGCGAAGCGATCCGCTCCATGGAACTGGACACCATCGTCGGTCCGGTGCATTTCAAGAACAGCCCGATCAAGAGCGTGGCGAAGACGTCGCTGGTCAGCGGCCAGTGGCGAAAGGCGCCTGCGGGCTCGCGCTTCCCGTTCGAGCTGAAGGTGGTTGCCAATCCCACCGCGAAAATCATACCGACCAACGCCGAGATGATGCTGCTGTCGCAGCTGAAGTAGAAGCATGCTGCTCGCCGTCGACGGCCTGTGCAAGGCCTATGGCGAGATCGTCGTTGCCGACGAGGTGAGCTTCACGCTCGATCACGCCGAGTGTCTCGGCGTGATCGGACCGAACGGCGCCGGCAAGAGCTCGTTGTTCAACCTGATCACGGGCGTGGCCGACCCTCAACGAGGAAGCATTCGCCTCGCCGGGCGCGACCTGCGCGGCATCGCCGCACACGGTCGCGCGCGCCTGGGGATCGCCCGGGCGTTCCAGATTCCGCAGCCGTTTCCGCATCTGAGCGTGTTCGAGAACGTGCTCGCCGCCGCATCGTTCGGCGCCGGCCTTCACGGAGACGAGGCGGCAGAAGCAGCGCTTGCTGCGCTGCGCCGCACGAGTCTCGAGAGGCACGTTCGCACGCTCGCTGGCGCGCTACCGCTTCTCGATCGCAAGCGGCTCGAGATGGCCAAGGGCATCGCCAGCGCGCCCAAGGTGCTGCTGCTCGACGAGGTGGCCGGCGGCCTCACCGAACGAGAGGTGCGCGAGATGGTCGAACTGGTGCGCGAACTGAAGACCAGCTATGCCGTGATGTGGATCGAGCACATTCCCCATGCGCTCAAGGCCGTTGCCGATCG
>PLZH01000030.1:2892-3539 GCA_003152055.1 Burkholderiales bacterium | reverse complement strand
GGGCCGCGAGGTTCCCATGCGGACGCTGATGACAGCGGGTCTGGTCTTGCTTTCTGCCGACGACATGAACCCGGCCCGAGTGCTGGCCGCGGAGGATCTGATCATCGTCCAGGCCGCGATGACTGGCGAGTCGTTGCCGGTCGAGAAGCTCGCCGAGCAGAAGGGCGATGGGAAAGGGGCGCTCGAGCAGAGCAACCTGGCTTCGATGGGTACCGACGTTGTCTCGGGCGCTTCCCGATGAGCACGCTGCCTCCGAATTCCGCGATCGGACTGACGAGCGACGAGGCGGGTCGCCGCCTTGCGGCACACGGAGCGAATGCCGTTCAGGATGTGGTCCCACATCCGATCCATCGGGCTCTGGGAAAATTGTGGGCACCGGTCCCTTGGATGCTCGAGGCGGCGGTCGTGCTGCAATTGGCGCTCGGCGAGTATGTCGAAGCATCGGCCATTGCCTTGCTCCTGATGTTCAATGCGGGCTTGGCATTCTTTCAGGAGGGCCGTGCCCAGGCGACGCTCGAAGCTCTGAAATGCCGCCTTCCCTTGACCGCTTCAGTGCGGCGCGACGGCGCTTGGAAGACGCTGCCGGCGGCCGGGTTGGTCGAGGGGGACGTGGTCAAACTGTCGCTCGGCGCCGTCGTTCCCGCCGA
>PLZH01000030.1:0-2883 GCA_003152055.1 Burkholderiales bacterium | reverse complement strand
CGAAAGCACCGAGCAGAAGGCGATCGTTCGCGTGGTGCGGAATCTCGCCTTGTTCAACGGTGGCGTGATTGTCCTATTGATTGCCTACGCCGTGCATCTGGCCATGCCGCTGGCACAGATTGCGCCGCTGGTGCTGGTTGCCGTTCTGGCTTCGATTCCGGTGGCGCTGCCGTCGATGTTCACGCTGGCAGCGACGGTCGGGGCACGGGCCGTCGCACGACGCGGCGTCTTGCCGACCCGCCTCTCAGCCCTCGACGAGGCAGCCGGCATGGATGTCCTTTGCGCTGACAAGACCGGGACGTTGACACGCAATGAGCTGGTGGTCACCGCCTGTCACGCGCTGCCGGGATTTGATGAGGAGCGAGTCCTGGCACTGGCGGCGCTGGCGAGCTCCGATGGCGGAGCTGACCCGTTGGATGCCGCGATTCGCGCAGCGTCGCAACCGGAGAACCTGGCGCACTGGAAGGTCGGGACCTTCACGCCTTTCGACCCGGCGCGAAAGATGTCAGAGGCTGCGGCGATCGATGCCGAGGGCAAGCCGATGCGGATCGTCAAGGGCGCCTTCTCAGTCATCGCGGCGATTGCGGAGCCGTCGCCTCCCGCGACGGCGATAGTCGAAGAGCTTCAGGGCAACGGCTTTCGCGTTCTCGTTGTCGCTCTGGGCGCGGCCGAGCCGCTGCGCATGGCCGGAGTGATCGCGCTGAGCGATCCGCCGCGCGACGATTCCGCGGCACTCGTGGCCCAGCTGCGCGCCTTGGGCGTGCGTACCGTGATGGTCACCGGCGATGGAGCTGTGACCGCCCGCGTCGTGGCGGAAGCCGTCGGAATTACTGGCGCGGTCTGCGCCACCGTACCGCTGCCCAGCGATGTCCGCGTCGAAGAGTTCGCCGTCTTCGCCGGTGTTCTGCCCGAGGACAAGTACGCGCTCGTCCAGGCATTCCAACACGGCGGCCACGTGGTCGGCATGTGCGGCGACGGCGCCAACGACGCGCCGGCGTTGCGCCAAGCGCAGATGGGCATCGCCGTCTCCAGCGCGACCGATGTCGCGAAGTCGGCAGCGGGCCTCGTGCTGACCGAGCCCGGCCTCGGCGGCATCGTCGCCGCCGTCCAGGAGGGNNTTGGTCATCTCCGGAGCCGCCGTGCTGACACCGCTGTTGATGGTGATGATGATGGTGGCCGGCGATTTCTTCGCGCTCTCGTCGGCAACCGACAACGTTCGCGCATCGTCGGCCCCAAATGTCTGGCGTATCGGCAACCTCACCATCGCCGGCATCATCTTGGGGTTTTGCAATCTCGTGTTCTGTATCGCCAGTCTCGCGGTTGGACGCTTTGCCCTCGGCCTCGACAGCGCCAGCTTGCGTACGTTAACGGTCGTGACGCTGGTCTTCAGCGGTCAGGCAATCTTCTACGTCTCGCGCGAGCGCCGTCATCTGTGGAGTTCGCGACCAGGCTCCTGGCTGATCGCGTCGTCCGTTCTCGACATCACGCTGTTCAGCACGCTCGCAATCCAGGGCATCCTGATGACGCCGTTGCCGGGACGTATCGTGGCCTGCGTGTTCGGCGCCGCACTCGCTCTGGCTTTCTGCCTGGATACGGTGAAGCTCTTGCTGTTTCGGCGTCTCGCAATCGTTTGACCAAGGTGGCGACCGAACGCACGTCGACAGAAGGCGTCTCTGCCGTGTCGTCCTCATTTCATACCTAGCATTCGATCACGTGACCGCTTCCGCTCAGTGCGAAAGCGCACAGAAGAAAATCCGCGTTGTGGTCAAGCTTCGAGGTGTGTGGGTGAACGAAAAAGAACTTATCCAGGAGCGCGCATGGTCCTCATCACCGGCGCCTCGGGGCGCATTGCTCGGCGGACAGCCGAGTTGCTGGCACACAGAGGGACTTCGCTGCGATTGATGTCCCGCAATCCCGGCTACGTGCCGAAATTCGAGGGCGTGGAGATCGTTCGCGGCGACTTCAAGGAGCCGACCACGCTCGAAGCAGCCTTTGCCGGGATAGCCACTGCGTTTGTGATCTCCGGGAAGGCGTTGCCGGGGCAACGCGCGTTGATGCACAAGAATGCCTTCGAGGCGGCGACCCGCGCCGGCGTAGGGCACGTTGTCTATCTGTCGCTCAAGGGCGCGAGCTCGAACTCTCTCTACCTCTTTTGCCGCGATCACCACGCGAGCGAGCAATTCCTCGCGGAAACGGGGCTTCGCCAGACCTTGCTTCGCATCGCCTTCTACCAGGACATGTTCATCGAAGAATTCGATCCACATGGCGTCATCAGAGGGCTGGGCGGCGCGGGTCGTGGGGCGTTCATCTCACGCGAAGACACTGCCTGGGTCGCCGCCGCCGTCGTTGCGAACCCTCCCGGCGGTGCTCTCGACATCACAGGTCCAGAACTGTTGAATGTTGCCGACATGGCACGACGACTTTCTGCGATCTGCGGCGCTGCGCTGCGGTACGAGGAGGAGTCGACCGCTGAGATGTGCGCGCGTCTGGGGCGAACCGGCATGCCCGATGAGGTGCGCGACCTGAAGGTGGGATGGTTTCAGGCCATAGCAGCAGGCGAGCAGTCGCCGACGACTGACACATATCGTCATCTGACAGGGAAGGATCCGCAAAGCCTTGAAGCCTATTTCTCCGCGTTCCCCGAGCGACTTGGCGCCCTGCGTCAGCTGGGGACGCCATGATGCACCTGAAAGAGGTCCGAGGCGCACCCCGCGCCAGTCGTAGACCGGAGCAAAGTCGGATCTTGCGCACTTTGTGTGACGCTGCCAGGGGGCGCAGGCTTGCGACTACGCTGGGTGGTGCTGGGCTAGTTCCAGCTGGGGCGCGCAGCGCCCATTCCCTACCTCCCGACGCTTCAGCCGAACAAGGCAACCGGCCCGACTC
>PLZH01000079.1 GCA_003152055.1 Burkholderiales bacterium | reverse complement strand
CTGCTGCAGCGCGGCCTCCTGAACCTCGTCGTGCGCGCGCCGATGTTCAACACACTGCTCATCACTTTCGGCCTCGAGGTCGTGATCACGTATCTCGCGCAGATCGCCTTCTCGGCGGACTTTCGCACCATCAACCCGTCGTACGCCGGCAACAGCTGGCAGCTCGGCCCGGTGACGCTGCCGGTCGCGCGCTCGGCGGCGTTTCTCGTCGCCATCGTGCTGACGCTCGGCATGTGGCTCTTCCTTCTGCACTCGCGGCTCGGGCGGGCGATCCGCGCGACGGCGCAAAACCTGGTCGCGGCGCGCCTCTATGGCGTCGAGCCGCGCCATCTCTACGCCATGACCTTCGGCCTCGGCATCGCCCTGGCCGGCGCGGCGGGGGGTCTCTACGGAACGGTCTCGCAAATCAACCCCTACATCGGCGCTTCGCTCACCGCCAAGTCGTTCGCGATCTCGATCATCGGCGGCCTCGACAACCCGCTCGGCGTCATCGTCGGCGGCTTGTTTCTCGGCGTCGTCGAGTCGCTGACGATGCTCTACGTCGGCCCGACCTTTGCCGACGTCGCGAGCTTCGGCATCCTGCTGCTCGTGCTGATCGTGCGGCCGAGCGGCCTGCTTGGGCGGACGGCATGAAGGGTCTTCGCCCGGCGCTCATCGTCGTCGGGCTCGCGCTGCTCGCGGCGCTGCCCTGGTTCGGCTCCGACACGCTGATCCAGTTCGGCATCAATACGCTGCTCCTTGCCGTGCTGGCGCAGGGCTGGAACATCATCGGCGGCTACACCGGCTATGCCTCGTTCGGCAACTCCGTCTTCTACGGGCTCGGCAGCTACGGCGTGGCGATTGCGATGGTGCAATGGCATCTGCCGTTCGCGGTGGGGCTGGTCTTCGGCGTCGGCCTCGGCATCGTCTTCGCGTGCTCGCTCGGCGTCGCGGTGCTGCGCCTGAAGGGCCACTACTTCGCCATCGCGACGCTGGCGCTGGCCGAGGTCATGACGGCGATCGTTTCCAACGTCAAGCTGGCCGGCCGGAACGTCGGCCTCGTCCTGCCGCCGCTCAACAACGACCCGCTCTTCTACGAGCTCGCTCTCGGCCTGCTCGTCCTGGCGACGCTGACGGTCTTCTGGCTGACGCGCAGCCGCTTCGGCTTCGGCCTCATCGCCATCCGCGAGAACGAGGAGGGTGCCGCCGTCATGGGCGTCAACACGACCCTCTACAAGGTGCTGGCATTCACGCTGGCCGGCATCTTCAGCGCGCTCGCCGGCGGCATCCACGCCTACTGGATCACTTTCCTCGACCCCGAGAGCGCGTTCGACATCAGTCTCAACGTGAAGATGATCATCATGGCCGTCTTCGGCGGCCCGGGCACCGTGCTCGGGCCGATCGTGGGTGCCTTCTCGCTCTCGGCCGTGTCGGAGTTCCTGTCGAGCGAGGTCACCAACATCGCCGGCCTCTTCTTCGGGGCCGTGATCGTCGCCGCGGTCGTGCTGATGCCGCGCGGACTCGCCGACATCGTGCGCCACGTGCCGAAATCCGGCTGGCGCTACTTCAAGCAGAACATCCGCGCCCATCGGCTATGACGGCGTTGCTCGAGGTTCGCCACGCGACGCGGCGCTTCGCCGGGCTCGTCGCCGTGCACGACGTGAGCTTCACGCTCGAGGCCGGCGAGATCCTCGGCCTGATCGGTCCGAACGGCGCCGGCAAGACGACGCTGATCAGCCTCGTCAGCGGCACGCTGGCGCCGAGTGAAGGCGAGGTGCTGTTCCAGGGCGAAACGATCACGAAGATTCCGGCCTACCGCCGCGCTCGGTTGGGCATCGGCCGCACGTTCCAGATCATGCGGCCGTTTCCCGGCCTGTCGGTGCTCGACAACGTCGCCGTCGGTGCGCTGTTCGGACGCGGCGGCGGCCAGCCGAAGCTCGCCATGGCGCGCGAGCAGGCGCGCGCCTGCCTCGATTTCGTGGGCCTCGGACGCTTCGTCGACCAGCGGGCCGACGAGCTCGGCGGACCGGGGCGCAAGCGCCTCGAGCTCGCCAAGGCGCTGGCGATGCAGCCCAAGGTGCTGCTTTGTGACGAGGTCATGGCCGGCCTCAACCACGTCGAGATCGAGGAGGTGATCGACGTCATCCGCAAGGTCCGCGACCAGGGCATCAGCGTGCTCGTCATCGAGCACGTCATCAAGGCGATCAAGAGCCTCTCGGATCGCCTGCTCGTCCTCCATCACGGCGAAAAGATCGCGGACGGCGTGCCGGCCGAGGTGCTCGAGAACGCGACCGTCGTCGAGGCTTACCTGGGCAAGAGGCGGACATGAGACCTCCGCACGGCCGCCCGAAGGAGGGCTCCCCCCGTCCGGCGGGAGGGCGCGTAGCGCCAAGGATGCACCCATGAAAGCAGTCGCCGGGCCAGCGCCGCTGCTGCGCGTCGACAAGCTGAGCGCAGGCTACGGCGAAATGCTGGCCTTGCACGAGGCCTCGCTCGAGATCTATCCGGCCGAGATCGTGGCCCTGGTCGGCAGCAACGGCGCCGGCAAGACGACGCTGCTGCGCGCCCTGTCGCGCGTCATCCGCAGCAGCGGCCGCATCGTCTTCGACGGTCGCGAGCTCGGCGAGCTGACACCCGACGAGGTGTTCGGCCTGGGCCTCGTCCAGGTGCCCGAGGGCCGGCAGCTTTTCGATCGCATGACGGTGCAGGACAACCTGCTCATGGGCGCGTACCGGCGGCATGACAGGGAGGCCGCGGCGCGAGACCTCGACCGCATGTACGCCATGTTCCCGCGCCTGCAGGAGCGCAGGCGCCAGCTCGCCGGCAGCATGTCCGGTGGCGAGCAGCAGATGTGCGCGATGGCGCGGGCGCTGATGGCCGCGCCGCGGCTGATGATGGTCGACGAGATGAGCCTCGGTCTGGCGCCGGTCGTCGTCGAGCAGCTGATGGGCGTGCTCGGCGCGATCCGCGACGAGGGCGTCACGGTGCTGCTCGTCGAACAGGACGTGCAGCTTGCACTCTCCGGCGCCGACCGCGGCTACGTGCTTGAGACCGGCCGCATCGTGCACAGCGGCCCGGCCAGCGTGCTCATCGACGACCCGGCGGTCAGGCAGGCCTATCTCGGGCTCTAGGTTCCCTGGGGCCTGTTGACGCTACGGGCCCTAATCCTCGAGCTCAGCCTTCGCCATCTCGACGTCGAGCCGCTCCATCGCGTCCAGCGGCTCGGACGCCGCCGCCTCTTCGTAGAGCTTTGTCGCTTCCTTCATCCGCTTCTCGCCTTCGAGCATGACGAGGCCGTTGGCGTATTCGATCATCGCGATCGCCGAGCCCGGGTTGAGCTTCAGCGCCGCCTTGTAGTTGGCCAGGCCGGCGTCCTTGCTCGCGCCTTGCGTGCGGCCGAGCAGCGAGCCGACCTTGTCGATGATCTCGGCGTGGAAGACGCCGAGCGCGATGTGCGCGTCGGCGTGCTTGGGCGAGAGCCTAATCGTCGTCTCCAGGGCCGTCTTCACCTTCGCGCCGAGGCCTTGCGCCAGCGCTTTCGCGATCGAGATGCCCTGGCTGTAGCGGCCGAGCGCGTAGGCCATGCAGTACCAAGCGTTGGCGTCCTTCGGGTCTTCGCGCGTGCGCGCCTCGGCCCGTTCGGCGACTTCATGCAGGAGCGCGAGCTTGGTCTTCTCGCTGTTCTCGAGGTAGGTCGCGTAGATGGCCTGCGACTTGTTCGCCACCGTCATGCCGGCACCGGCGCCGGCGGCGTGCGCCTTGAGGCCGGCCTCGGTCGCTTTCTGGAACTGGCCGGCGTGGAAAAGCGCCCAGGCGGCGAGCACCGACTCGTCTTTCGGCAGCGGCTCGGCATCGCCGGCATGCAGGCGCGCCCACTTCTTCTTCAGGGCGGCGGTGTCGAAGGTGTACGCGTCGGCGGCGTGCGGAAAAGCGGTCCACTTGGCCATGGTCTTGATCCTCAGGGTGTCGAGAGATAGCGGGAAGCCAGGGCGTGCAGGTGCTCGCGTCCGGCCTCGTCGAGATAGGGAAGGAGAAGGCAGAGCACGTGGAAGGCACCGCGCAGGAGAGCCGGGCCTGCGCTTTCGGGCTCGAGGGCCTTGCGCGGGTTTCGCACGTACTCGAAGCTCAGCCAGTAGGTGAGGACGACGACCATCGCCGTGGCCACCGGCTCGACGTCGCGCCGATCGATCTTGAGCCCGCTGGCACGGCCGATGCCGTCGAGCACGGCCTGCACGGCGCGCGACTTTCGCTGCAGCACGAACTGGAAATGCGTTTCGAGCTTGCGGTTGTTGGAGAGCAGGTCGTTGAGGTCGCGGTAGAGGAAGCGGTAGGACCAGATCAGCTCGAACAGCAGGTGGAAGAAGAGCCACGCGTCTTCGATGTGCGTCACGTCGTCGGCGGCGCGCAGCAGCTCGGTGAGCGCGGTGTCATAGCGGTCGAAGAGCCTGGTGATCAGCTCTTCCTTGGCCGGGTAGTGGTAGTAGAGGTTGCCGGGGCTGATGCCGAGCTCGGCCGAGATCAGCGTCGTCGATACGTTCGGCTCGCCGAAGCGGTTGAACAGCTCGAGCGTCGTGTCGAGAATGCGCTCGGCGGTACGCCGCGGTTTCTTCGTGTGCGATGCCATGGGCTCGGGCAATCTAAGCATCGCGCGGACCGCTGTCCATCGGTTCGCGCCCTAGCGGCCGAGCGGGCTGCGCGGCGCCGGTATCGCCGATACTGCAGGGCGTACCGATCCGGGTTTTGTGGAGACAGGATGAACTTCGCCATAAGACGCCGAGGCATCGCCGTGCTGCTTCTCGCCGCCACCTCGGCGGCCATGCTTGCCGCGCCGGCGCGTGCCGGCGACGGGCCCTTGCGCGTGATCCTGCCGGTGAGCGCCGGCTCGGGCGTCGACACGATCGTTCGCGCCATCGCGCCGTCGCTGAGCAAGGCCCTGGGCGGCCAGGCGGTCGTGATCGAAAACCTCCCCGGTGCCGGCGGGCTGACCGGCACGGCGGCCCTCGTGAAGGCGGCGCCCGATGGCCAGACGATCGGCTTCGTCTCGAACAATCACGTCGTCAACCCGAGCGTCTACAAGAACATGCCGTTCGATGCGATCGCCGACATCACACCGATCTCGGTCGTCGGGGCCACACCCTTCCTGCTCGTCGTCAACCCGAGCAAGGTGCCGGCGAAGAACGCGAAGGAGCTGCAGGCCTTCCTGAAGGCCAGGCCGGGTGTTTACAACTATGCGTCGTCGGGCAACGGCACCATCATCCACCTCGCCGGCGAGATGTTCGTCGAGGCGGCCGGCGTCGACGTGCACCACATTCCGTACAAGGGCGTCGGCCCGATGCTCGCCGATCTGATCGGCGGCCAGGTCGAGATGGGCGTCGTCGCGCTGCCTGCCGTGCAGGGCCACCTCAAGAGCGGGGCGCTGCGCGCCATCGGCGTCATGGGAGCGTCGCGCGTGCCGTCCCTGCCCGACCTGCCGACGATCGCCGAGCAGGGCTTCCCCGACGTCGACGTCGCCGGCTGGTTCGCCGCGATCGGCCCGGCCAGGCTGCCCGAGGCCGAAGTCAAGCGCCTCCACGCGGCCATCGTCGCCGCCTTCGCCATGCCTGAAGCGAAAGAAGCGATGGCGCGGCAGCAGAACGTCATCAATCCGAGCACACCGGAAGCGGCGGAGGCGTTCTTTCGCAGCGAGAAGGATCGCTACGCCAGGCTCGTGAAGAAGGCGAACATCGTGCTCGAATGAGCCGCCCGCAGCGGCGGCTCCCGGCCGCCTGAAGCGAGGGGCTGCCTACAATCGCGCCCTTCATGCCGGCCGTCTCGTTTCAGAACGTCGCCAAGATCTACCCCTCGCCGCGCGGCGATGTCCGCGCCCTCGACGACGTGAGCTTCGACATCGAGCAGGGCGAGTTCTTCGGCCTGCTCGGTCCGAACGGTGCTGGCAAGACGACGCTCATCAGCATCCTCGCCGGCCTCGCCCGCGCCACTTCAGGCAGCGTCTCGGTGCTCGGCCACGACGTCGTCGCCGACTACGCGGCGGCGCGGCGCCAGCTCGGCATCGTTCCGCAGGAGCTGGTCTTCGATCCCTTCTTCAGCGTCCGCGAGGCGCTGCGCATCCAGAGCGGCTATTTCGGCGTGCACGGCAACGACGCCTGGATCGACGAGCTGCTTGAGAACCTCGGCCTCGCCGACAAGGCCGATGCCAACATGCGCCAGCTTTCGGGCGGCATGAAGCGGCGCGTTCTCGTGGCTCAGGCGCTGGTGCACCGGCCGCCGGTGATCGTGCTCGACGAGCCGACCGCGGGCGTCGACGTCGAGCTGCGCCAGACGCTGTGGCAGTTCGTCGCCCGCCTCAACAAGGAAGGCCACACGGTGCTCCTGACGACGCACTACCTCGAGGAGGCCGAAGCGCTGTGCAGCCGCATCGCGATGCTCAAGCAGGGCCGCGTCGTCGCCCTCGACCGGACGACGGCGCTGCTCGCGGGCACGGCGAGCACGATGCTGCAGTTCAAGCTCGACCAGCCCTTGCCCGCGTCGCTCGCCGCCCACGCCCGCGTCACCGGGCGCATCGTGCAGCTGAAGGCGCACGATGCGCGCGAGGTCGAGTCGATGCTTCGCGTGCTGCATGCCGCCGGCTGCGAGCCCGAGGACCTCGAGATTGGCCGCGCCGACCTCGAGGACGTGTTCATCGAGATCATGCACGGCGCGACGCCGGCGAGGGCCGCGGCATGACGGCGCACGCGATGCTGCGCGTGTCGACCGAATCGGGCCCGCTTGCTGGCGCGCGGACGCTGCTCTACAAGGAGGTGCTGCGCTTCTGGAAGGTGAGCTTCCAGACGGTGGCCGCGCCGGTGCTCACGGCCATCCTCTACCTGCTCATCTTTGGCCACGTGCTCGAAGGCCGCGTCAGGGTGTTCGGCACGGTCGGCTACACGAGCTTTCTCATTCCCGGCCTCGTCATGATGAGCGTGCTGCAGAACGCGTTCGCCAATTCGAGCTCGTCGTTGATCCAGAGCAAGATCACCGGCAACCTCGTCTTCCTGCTCGTCGCGCCGCTCTCGCACTGGGCCTGGTTTGTCGCCTACGTCGGCGCTTCGGTCGTGCGCGGCATCGCCGTCGGCACGGGAGTGATGCTGGTGACCGTGTGGTTCGCGCCGCTGGAGCTCGCCAATCCGCTCTGGGTGATCGTTTTCTCGCTGGCCGGGGCGGCGCTGATGGGCGCGCTCGGCCTCGTCGCCGGGCTCTGGGCAGAGAAGTTCGACCAGATCGCCGCCTTCCAGAACTTCCTCATCATGCCGATGACCTTTCTCTCCGGCGTCTTCTACTCGGTGCAGTCGCTGCCGCCTGTGTGGAAGACGGTGAGCCACCTCAACCCGTTCTTCTACATGATCGACGGCTTTCGCCACGGCTTCTTCGGCGTCAGCGACGTGTCGCCGTGGACGAGCCTGGCCGTGGTGGCGGCGAGCCTTGCTATCGTCTGCGGCCTTTGTCTGCATCTGCTTCGCATCGGCTACAAGATCCGCTACTGAATGAATTGCTGTCCCCACGCTCGCTTCGCTCGCTGCCCCCCGAGGGGGCGCTCGGCGACCTTCGGGCGGCCGGGCGGCCGCTGACATGGCCACCGGCCTGAAGAAGGGCCTCACGTCGTACGGCGACGCCGAGTTCTCGCTTTTCCTGCGCAAGGCCTTCATCAAGGCGATGGGCCTGTCGGACGACGCGCTGGCGCGGCCGATCGTCGGCATCGCCAACACCTTCAGCGACTTCAACGCCTGCCACGGCAACGTGCCCAAGCTGGTCGAGGCGATCAAGCGCGGCGTCATGCTCGCCGGCGGTCTGCCGATGGAATTTCCGACGATCTCGCTGCACGAGTCGTTCGCGTATCCGACCAGCATGTTCCTGCGCAACCTGATGGCGATGGACACCGAGGAGATGCTGCGCGCCCAGCCGATGGACTCGGTCGTTCTCATCGGCGGCTGCGACAAGACGATCCCGGCGCAGATGATGGCCGCCGCTTCGGCCGACGTGCCGGCCGTGTTCGTTCCGGTCGGACCGATGCTCGTCGGCCATCACCGGGGCGAGACGCTCGGCGCCTGCACCGATTGCCGGCGCCTGTGGGGCGAGTTCCGTGCCGGCCGCATCGACGCGGCGGAGATCGAGGCTATCAACGAGCGTCTCGCGCCGACGCCCGGCACCTGCATGGTGATGGGCACGGCGAGCACGATGGCCTGCGTCGTCGAGATCATGGGCCTGGCGCTGCCGTATTCAGCGACGATCCCTGCGACGCACGCCGACCGGCTCCGCTCGGCGGAAGCCAGCGGCCGGCAGGCGGTGAAGATGGCGACGAGCGGGGGTCCGAAGCCGGGCGAGCTGATGACCGCGGCGGCGTTTCGCAACGCGCTCGTCGTCATGCAGGCCATCGGCGGCTCGACCAATGCGCTCATCCATCTCACTGCGGCGGCCGGGCGGCTTGGTCTGCCGATCGATCTCGACGCGGTCGACGCCCTGGGCCGCGAAGTGCCCGTGCTCGTCGACCTGAAGCCCTCGGGCCGGCACTACATGGAGCACTTCCACTGGGCCGGTGGCGTGCCGCGGCTCATGCACGAGCTCGCGGATTTCCTCGACCTCGATGCGCGCACGGTCGAGGGCCGAAGCCTGAGCGACGTGCTCGCCGACGTCGACACGAAGGACGTGCAGGACGTGATCCGCCCGCGCGCGAACCCGATCCACGCCGGCGGCAGCATGGCCGTGCTGCGCGGCAACCTGGCGCCGCGCGGCGCGATCCTGAAGCAATCGGCCGCGAGCCCGCAACTGCTGCAGCATGAAGGGCGCGCAATCGTCTTCGATTCGCTCGAGGACCTCGCCGCGCGCATCGATTCGCCTGGCCTCGACGTGAGCGCCGACGACGTGCTCGTGCTGCGCAACGCCGGCCCCATTGGCGCGCCCGGCATGCCCGAGGCCGGCTATCTGCCGATCCCGAAAAAGCTCGCCGCGCAAGGCGTGAAGGACATGGTGCGGCTCTCGGATGCGCGCATGAGCGGCACCGCCTTCGGCACGATCGTTCTGCACATGACGCCAGAGGCGGCGCTCGGCGGCCCGCTGGCCATGGTGCGCACCGGCGACCTCATTCGCCTCGACACGAACGCGCGCCGCATCGATCTCCTGGTCGGCGAAGCGGAGCTCGAGCTGCGCCAGCAGGCGTTCGAGCGCGACGGTGCGCCCGGCGCCGCGCCCGTGCCCGACCGCGGCTACGCGGCCCTTTTCCATCGCTCGGTGCTGCAGGCCGACGAAGGCTGCGACTTCGACTTTCTCGTCCCCGGCCGGCGATCGTCGTGAACATCACGGAGCTCTCGACCGGGCACGTTCCCGGATCTTCGGCGCAGGTGCAGCCCCGGATCCGGCTTCCCGGCGGCTCATGCGACAGCCATCTCCACGTGTTCGGCGACGCCAACCGCTATCCGATGGATACGCGCCGCAACTACACGCCGGCCGGCGCGACGCTGGCGCAGTACCGCGCGGTGATGGCGGCTTGCGGCATTGAGCGAGCCGTTCTCGTGCAGCCAAGCGTTTATGGCACCGACAATCGCTGCCTGCTCGACGCATTGCGTGAAGCCGCCCAGGAAGGCGGCGCCGCGTTTCGCGGCATCGTCGTTCCCGACGCAAAGAGCAGCGACAGCGATCTCGAAGCGATGCACGTGCTGGGTGTTCGCGGCATCCGTCTCAATCTCGTGAATCCGCAGATGCTCGATGTCGACGCGGCGCTCGCGATGGCCGCGCGCATGAAGCAACGCGGCTGGCATCTGCAGCTGCATGTCTCGGTCCAGGAATCGGGCGAGGCGCAGCTCGCGGCGCTTGCACAGCGCGCCGATGGACTCGGGATCGCCATCGTCGTCGACCACATGGGGCGGCCCGCGCCGGGCACGATTTCGCGCCTGCTGATCGATCTCCTGGCGGACGGCCGCGCCTGGGTCAAGCTTTCCGCGCCCTACCGGAACAGCCACGCGCCGGCGCCGGCACACGCCGATCTTCTGCCCCTGGTGCGGGCGCTGGTCGCCGCCAATCCCGACCAGCTGCTCTGGGGCAGCGACTGGCCGCATACCGAGCTGAGCACCGCCGCACCGCGCGTGGCCGACCTCGTCGACCTCCTCGCCACCTGGGTGCCCGACGAGTCGATCCGGCACAGGATCTGCGTCGCGAACCCGGCGCGCGTCTACGATTTCTGAAGGATGGAGATGTCGAATCCTCGACCGCGCGGCGTCATCGCCGCGACCGCCACGCCGCTGCATCCCGACGATTCGCCCGATCTGCCGCGCCTGCTGGCCCATTGCCGGGCGCTTCTCGACAATGGCTGCGACGCGATCAACCTGCTCGGCACGACCGGCGAGGCGACGGCGTTTTCCGTCGAGCAGCGCCTGGCCGTGATGCGAGCCGTCGCCGAGAGCCACCTGCCGCTCGATCGCTTCATGGTCGGCACGGGCGTCTGTGCGCTCGAGGAGACGGTGCGTCTGACGCGAGCCGCGTGCGAGCTGGGCTTCGCCGGCGCGCTGGTCCTGCCGCCCTTCTACTACCCGGACGTGCCCGATGACGGGCTCGTCGCCTACGTCGACGAGCTCGTGCGGCGCGTCGCCCACCCGCGACTCGCGATCTACCTCTATCACATTCCGCAGAACACGAAGCTGCCGTGGCCGGCCGAAGTCGTGGTCCGCCTGCGCGAACGGCACGGCGCGACCGTGGCCGGCCTGAAAGACAGCGCCGGTGACCTGGCCCATGCACGATCGATCGTGAAGGCCGTCAGCGATTTCGATGTCTTCCCCAGCTCGGAGGCGTCGCTCGGCAGCGCCGCTGCCGATGGCTTTGCCGGCTGCATCAGCGCCACGACCAATCTGACGGCGCCGTATGCGCAGGCAGCGTGGGCGGCTCGAGGCACGTCGGCCGGGGAGACGGCCGTGCGCAAAGCCGCCGAGCTGCGTGCACTCATCGCCGCCCACCCGCTCGTCGCGGCGGTGAAGGCGGCGCTCGCCGGGCACTACCGCGACGCGTCGTGGGCGCGCGTCTGCCTGCCGCTGCAGCCGCTGGCGGCGCAGCGTGCGGCGAACCTGTGCGAGACCCTGGAGCGACGCATGGCGCAGCCGTGAGGACGCCCCAGGCGCGCTAACATCGACCGATGGCCGAGCCCACCCCCGCCGAGATCGAGCGTTTCATCGTCGACGGACTTGCCTGCGAGCACGTCGAAGTCGAGGGCGATGGACGCCATTTCTTCGCCACCATCGTCTCCACCGAATTCGAAGGCACGAACCGCATCGCCCGACACCAGCGCGTCTACCGTGCGCTCGGCGACCGCATGCGCGAGCAGATCCACGCGCTGTCGATGAAGACGCTGACGCCCACCGAATACCGCAATCAAACGGCCTGACGCGAAAGCGTCGCCATCCGCACATGGACAAACTCCGCATTCGCGGCGGCCGCCGCCTCGCCGGCGAGATCGCCATCTCGGGGGCGAAGAACGCGGCCCTGCCGGAGCTCTGCGCGGCGCTGCTCACGGCGGAGCCGGTGCTGCTTGCGAACGTGCCGCACCTGCACGACGTGACGACGATGCTGAGACTCCTGCGCACGATGGGCGTCTCGGCCGAGCAGTCGGCCGACGCGGAGGCGACGATCTCGCTCGACGCGAAGCGGGTCACGAATCGCGAAGCCTCGTATGACCTCGTGAAGACGATGCGTGCCTCGATCCTCGTCCTCGGCCCGCTCGTCGCGCGCTTCGGCGAGGCGCGCGTTTCGCTGCCGGGCGGCTGCGCGATCGGCACGCGGCCGGTCGACCAGCACATCAAGGGCCTGCAGGCTCTCGGGGCCGAGATCACGGTCGAGCACGGCTACATCGTCGCCCGCGCCGAGCGGCTCAGGGGCGCGCGCATCACGACCGACATGGTCAGCGTCACAGGTACCGAAAACCTGCTGATGGCCGCGACGCTGGCCGACGGCGAGACGGTGCTCGAGAACGCGGCGCAGGAGCCGGAGATTCCCGACCTCGCCGAGATGCTGATCGCTATGGGCGCGCGCATCGAAGGGCACGGAACGAGCCGCATCCGCATCGAAGGCGTGCGCGAGCTGCATGGCGCGGCGCATCGCATCATTCCCGATCGCATCGAGGTGGGAACGTTCCTGTGTGCCGTTGCTGCCGCGGGCGGCGATGCGGTGCTGCGCCACGCCCGCGCCGACCATCTCGAAGCCGTGATCGACAAGCTCCGCGAAGCCGGCGCGACGATCGACTCCGGAGGCGACTGGATCCGGATTCGCGCCGGCGCTCGACCGCGCGCCGTGGGCTTTCGCACCAGCGAGTACCCGGCGTTTCCGACCGACATGCAAGCGCAGTTCATGGCGCTCGACTGCATCGCCGAGGGTGCGGCCAGCGTTGCCGAGACGATCTTCGAGAACCGGTTCATGCACGTTCCCGAGATGATCCGCCTCGGCGCCAGGATCGAGGTCGACGGGCGCGTCGCCGTGATCCAGGGCGTCGAGAAGCTTTCCGGCGCTGCCGTCATGGCGACCGACCTGCGCGCTTCGGCCGGCCTCGTGATCGCCGGCCTCGTCGCCGAAGGCGAGACGATGGTCGACCGCATCTATCACCTCGACCGCGGCTACGACCGCATGGAAGCCAAGCTGCGCAGCCTCGGCGCCGACGTCGAGCGGGTGGCCGCGCCATGATCACGCTCGCGCTGAGCAAGGGCCGTATCCTCGACGAGACCCTGCCGCTGCTCGCCGCGGCGGGCGTCGATCTCGCCGACGATCCGGAGACGAGCCGCAAGCTCATCATCGAAACCTGCCGAGAGGATCTGCGCATTGTTCTCGTTCGCGCCAGCGACGTGCCGACCTACGTGCAGCACGGTGGCGCCGATCTCGGCGTCGTCGGCCTCGACACCTTGCTCGAGCACGGCGGCGAAGGCCTCTATCGCCCGCTCGACCTTCGCCTCGCCCGGTGCCGCATGAGCGTGGCGGCGCCGCTCGACTTCGACTATGCCACCGCGGTGAAACAAGGTTCGCGCATCCGCGTCGCGACCAAGTTCACGCGCATCGCGCGCGACCACTTCGCCGACAAGGGCGTGCACGTCGACCTGATCAAGCTCTACGGCTCGATGGAGCTGGCGCCGCTCACGGGGCTGGCCGACGCCATCGTCGATCTCGTCGCCTCGGGCAACACGCTGAAGGCCAACGCCCTGGCCGAAGTAGAGGAGATCATGCAGATCTCGGCTCGCCTCGTCGTCAACAAGGCGGCGCTGAAATTGAAGCGCGAGCCGATCCGCCGCCTCGTCGATGCGCTCGCGCACGCCGTCGCCGAGTCATCCGCCGCAACGGCCGCAGCCGATTCGGCGCTGCGCCACAGGCCGTGCGCGTGAGCCTGCGCCTACGCCGCCTGCGAACGAGCGACCCCGAGTTCTCCGGGCAGCTCGCGCAGGTTCTCGCCTATTCGGCCGAGGTCGACGCCGAGGTCGAAGGCAGCGCCATGGCGATCCTCGCCGACGTGCGTTCGCGCGGCGATGCCGCGGTGCTCGACTACACGCGGCGATTCGACGGCGTCGACGCGGACTCGGTCGCAGCGCTCGAAATCGGCGCCGGCGAGCTTCGCGCCGCGCGCGACGGCCTGCCGGCGGCGCAGCGCTCGGCCCTCGAAAGCGCGGCCGTGCGAATCCGCTCCTTCCACGAGCGCCAGCTCGCGGTCGCAGGCCGCGGCTGGACCTTTCGCGACGGCGACGGCAGCCTGCTCGGCCAGAAGGTGACGCCGCTCGATCGCGTCGGCATCTACGTGCCGGGGGGCAAGGCGGCGTATCCGTCGAGCGTGCTGATGAATGCGGTGCCGGCGAAGGTCGCCGGCGTCGGCGAGATCGTCATGGTCGCGCCGATGCCGGGCCGCAGAGACGGCAGCTCCGAAGGCGCGGGCGGGCAGCGCAACGCGCTCGTGCTTGCTGCTGCGGCGATTGCAGGCGTCGACCGCGTCTTCGCGATCGGCGGCGCCCAGGCGATCGGCGCGCTGGCCTACGGCACGGCGACGATTCCGGCCGTGCACAAGATCACCGGGCCGGGCAACGCCTACGTCGCGAGTGCCAAGCGGCGCGTCTTCGGAACGGTCGGCATCGACATGATCGCCGGGCCGAGTGAGATCCTCGTGCTCGCCGATGGAACGACGCCGCCCGACTGGGTGGCGATGGATCTCTTCAGCCAGGCCGAGCACGACGAGCTGGCGCAAAGCATCCTGCTTTGCCCCGACGCGGCCTACATCGGTCGCGTGCTCGCCGAGATCGAGCGGCTCTTGCCGGCGATGCCGCGGCGCGACGTGATCCGTGCGTCACTCGAAGGCCGCGGCGCGCTCGTGCTGACGCGTTCGATGCAAGAGGCCTGCGAGATCAGCAACCGGATCGCGCCAGAGCACCTCGAGGTCAGCGCCGGCGACCCGCACCGCTGGGAGCCGCTGCTTCGCCATGCGGGCGCGATCTTTCTCGGGGCGTTCACGAGCGAAAGCCTCGGCGACTACTGCGCCGGCCCGAACCACGTATTGCCGACGGCGGGGACGGCGCGCTTCTCGTCGCCGCTCGGTGTCTACGATTTCCAGAAGCGCAGCAGCCTGATCGAAGTGAGCGAGCGCGGCGCCGCCGTGCTCGGGCCGATCGCCGCCGAGCTGGCCAAAGGCGAAGGCCTGGCGGCGCACGCGCGCGCCGCCGAGATGCGGCTCGCCGGCAGACCGTCGGGCGCCGAACGCGAGATCGCTTCCACTGCCGAGCGGATCGCCGCCGTCGTTCGCCAGGACGTGAAGTCGATGCATGCCTACGCCATCCAGCCGAGCGCCGGTTTCGTCAAGCTCGACGCGATGGAAAACCCGTTCCGCTTGCCGCAAGCGCTGCAAAGCGAGCTGGGCGAGAGGCTTGGCCGCGTCGCGATCAACCGCTATCCGGCGGGCTGCGTCGGCGCGGTCGTCGCCGCGCTCTCGTCGCACGTGAAGCTGCCGGCCGGCTGCAAGCTGATGCTCGGCAACGGCTCCGACGAGCTCATCTCGCTCCTCGCCCTGGCCTGCGACCTGCCCGGCGCGACGATCCTGGCGCCCGTGCCGGGCTTCGTCATGTACGAGATGTCGGCGAAGCTGCAAGGCCTCGGCTTCGTCGGCGTGCCGCTGACGCCGCGCTTCGAGCTCGACGAGGCGGCCATGCTCGCGGCGATCGAGGCCTGCCGGCCGGCCATCACCTATCTCGCCTATCCGAACAACCCGACGGCCAACCTGTTCAACGAAGCCGCGGTCGAGCGCATCGTCGACGCGGTCGGCAGGCAGAACGGCCTCGTCGTCTTCGACGAGGCTTACCAGCCGTTTTCCTCGCGCTCGTGGATGAACCGCGTCGGCACGCTCCCGCACGTGCTCGTCATGCGCACGCTCAGCAAGTTCGGCCTTGCTGGCGTTCGCCTCGGCTACCTCGCCGGCCCGGCGCCGCTCGTCGACGAGATCGACAAGGTGCGGCCACCGTACAACATCAGCGCTCTCAATGCCGAAGCGACGCTGTTCGCGCTCGAGCATGGCGACGAATTCGCGCGGCAGGCCACGGTGCTGCGCAGCGAGCGCGAGCGGCTGCAAGGCGCGTTGCGCAAGCTGCCGGGCGTCGAGGCGTTTCCCAGCGAGGCCAACATGATCCTTGTCCGCGTTGCGGATGGCGCCGGCGTCTTCGAAGGCATGAAACGGCGCGGCGTGCTCGTCAAGAACGTCGCAAGCCTGCATCCGCTGCTCGCCAACTGCCTGCGCCTGACCGTCGGGACGACAGAGGAAAATAGGCTCATGATCGAAGCCTTGCGCGCCAGCCTGCCATGAACGCACCGATGATCCCGCTTCCGGCCGCCCGGCGCGCGACCGTGCAGCGCGACACCAAGGAAACGAAGATCCGCGTCAGCGTCGATCTCGACGGCCGCGGCGCCGCCCGGCTTTCGACCGGCATCGGCTTCTTCGACCACATGCTCGAGCAGATCGCCAGGCACGGGCTCGTCGATCTCGAGGTCGAGGCGCAGGGCGACCTGCACATCGACGGCCACCACACGGTCGAAGACGTCGGCATCACGCTTGGCATGGCGGTCGGCCAGGCCGTCGGCGACAAGCGCGGGCTCGTCCGCTACGGGCACGCCTACGTGCCGCTCGACGAGGCGTTGTCGCGCGTTGTCGTCGATTTCTCCGGCCGGCCCGGGCTCGTCATGAACGTGCCGTTCAAGGCCGGGATGATCGGCGGCTTCGACGCCCAGCTTGCGCACGAGTTCTTCCAGGGCTTCGCCAACCACGCCCTCGTCACCCTGCACATCGACAACCTGCGCGGCGAAAACGCCCACCACCAGTGCGAGACGGTGTTCAAGGCCTTCGCGCGGGCGCTGCGCATGGCGGTGACGATCGACGCCCGCGCCGGCGACGTCGTTCCATCGACGAAGGGCACGCTTTAGGCGAGCCAAGCGATGCGCACGGTCGCCGTCGTCGACTACGGCATGGGCAATCTGCGCTCGGTCTCGCAGGCGGTCGCCCACGTCGCCCGCGAAGAAGGCGGCTTCGAGGTGATCGTCACCTCGAAACCCGAAGAGGTATTCGCGGCCGAACGCGTCGTCCTGCCCGGCCAGGGCGCGCTGCCCGACTGCATGCGCGAGCTGCGCGACTCGGGGCTGCTGGAGGCGGTGCTCGACGCGGCGGCGACGAAGCCGCTGATGGGCGTGTGCGTCGGCATGCAGATGCTGCTCGACCGGAGCGAGGAAGGCGCCGAAGCCGGCACGCCGGGGCTGGGCCTGATCGGCGGCGAGGTCGTGCGCTTTCGCCTCGAAGGCCGCGTGCAGCCCGACGGCAGCCGCTTCAAGGTGCCGCAGATGGGCTGGAACGAGGTCATCCAGGCCGGGTCGCACCCGATCTGGCAGGGCGTTCCCGATGCCAGCTACTTCTATTTCGTGCACAGTTTCTATGCTCGGCCGTCCGACCCGCGCCACAGTGTCGGCGTCACCGACTACGGTGGGCGCTTTACGTCGGCGCTGGCGCGCGATAATATTTTCGCGACACAGTTCCATCCTGAAAAGAGCGCTGAGTTCGGCTTGGCCCTGTACCGCAACTTCCTGCACTGGAACCCTTGACGCCGCATCCGGAACGCGCAGCCTTCGAGGCAGCGATCCCCATCCGTCCCGTTCACCCCTGTTCGATGCGGCCATGCTGCTGATCCCTGCGATCGATCTGAAAGACGGCCGCTGCGTTCGCCTCAAGCAAGGCGACATGAACGAGTCGACGATCTTCAGCGAGAACCCGGCGGCGATGGCACGGCGCTGGGTCGACGCCGGCGCGCGGCGCCTGCACCTCGTCGACCTGAACGGCGCTTTCGCCGGCAAGCCGGTCAACGAAAGCGCGGTGAAGGCCATCCTCGCCGAGGTCGGCGACGAGATCCCGGTGCAACTCGGCGGCGGCATCCGCGACCTCGACACGATCGAGCGCTACCTCGACGACGGCCTGTCGTTCATCATCATCGGCACGGCGGCGGTGAAGAATCCGGGCTTCATGCGCGACGCCTGCAGCGCCTTCGGCGGCCACATCATCGTCGGCCTCGACGCCAGGGACGGCAAGGTCGCGACCGACGGCTGGAGCAAGCTCACCGGCCACGAAGTCGCCGACCTGGCCAAGAAGTTCGAGGACTACGGCGTCGAAGCCATCATCTACACCGACATCGGCCGCGATGGCATGCTCACCGGCGTCAACATCGACGCGACAGTCAAGCTGGCGCAGCAGCTCACGATTCCCGTGTTCGCCTCGGGTGGCCTGTCGTCGATGCAGGACATCGAGCGCTTGTGCGCCGTTGAGGAAGTGGGAATCGAGGGCGTGATCTGCGGCCGGGCGATCTACAGCGGCGACCTCGATTTCGCCGCGGCGCAGGCGCGCGCCGACGAACTCGCCGCCGCCTGATCCGCAACCTTCGGCCCGCGCCGGCCCGCGGTAGTCGACACTAACGCCATGCTCGCCAAACGCATCATTCCCTGCCTCGACGTGACGGCCGGACGCGTCGTCAAGGGCGTCAACTTCGTCGAGCTGCGCGACGCCGGCGATCCGGTCGAGATCGCGGCGCGCTACAACGAGCAGGGCGCCGACGAGCTCACCTTCCTGGACATCACGGCGACGAGCGACGGGCGCGACATGATCCTGCCGATCATCGAGGCCGTCGCCTCGCGCGTCTTCATTCCGCTGACCGTCGGCGGCGGCGTGCGCACGGTGGCCGACGTGAGGCGCCTGCTCAATGCCGGTGCCGACAAGGTCAGCTTCAACTCGGCCGCCGTCGCCGATCCGCAGGTGATCCGCGACGCGTCGGCCAAGTACGGCGCGCAGTGCATCGTCGTCGCCATTGATGCGAAGCGCCACACCGCGGGCGATGCGCGGTGGGACGTCTACACGCATGGCGGCCGGCGCAACACCGGGCTCGACGCCGTCGCCTGGGCGCGCCGAATGGCCGAAATGGGCGCCGGCGAGATCCTGCTCACGAGCATGGACCGCGACGGCACCCGCATCGGCTTCGACCTCGAACTCACCCGCGCCGTTGCCGACGCCGTGAGCGTGCCGGTCATCGCTTCGGGCGGCGTCGGATCGCTCGAGCATCTGTCGGAAGGCATCCGCATCGGCGGCGCCGACGCAGTCCTGGCTGCGAGCATCTTCCACTACGGCGAGTTCTCGGTCCGCGACGCGAAGGCGATGCTTGCGCGCGACGGCATCGCGGTCCGGCTGTGAGTGCGCCGCGGGGGCGGCCTCGAGCAGCGCTGCCATCTCGAAGAGCGCTGCCGCACGAGGTGCGCATCATCGGCGGCGCCTGGAAGCGGAGCAAGCTGCCGGTCGCCGACCGGCCGGGTCTGCGGCCCACGCCTGACCGCGTTCGCGAGACGCTCTTCAACTGGCTCGGGCAGACGCTTTCCGGCTGGCGCTGCCTCGACGCCTTCGCCGGAACCGGTGCGCTCGGTTTCGAGGCGGCATCGCGCGGCGCGGCGGAAGTGGTGCTGCTCGAGCGCGATGCCGTGCTCGTCGCCAGCCTCGGCGAAACGAAGACGCGCCTGAAGGCCGACGCCGTTCGCATCGAACGTGCCGATGCCCTGCAATGGATGGCGCGCTCGGCGGCCGGGGCCTTCGATCTCGTGCTGCTCGACCCGCCTTTCGACGCGCCGCTCGCCACACCGGCGATGACGGCCGCGAGCCGCATCGTCGCCGCCGGCGGCTTCGTCTACGTCGAGGCGCCGCAGCCAGTCGATCCTGCCGCAGGCCTCGAAACGTGGCGCGCGGCCCGCGCTGGCGCCGTCCACTTCCACCTGTTTCGACGTCTCGCCGCCGCCTAGTGACCGCGGCTACACTGCGCGCGACATTCGGCCGCCCCCGGGCACAGCGTGGAGAGCAGCGTGACTTCGGATACTCGACTGACAGCGGTGTACCCGGGCACGTTCGATCCGATGACGCTCGGCCACGAAGACCTGATGCGGCGGGCCAGCCGGCTTTTCGGGCGGCTGATCGTCGCCGTCGCGGCCGGGCATCACAAACGGACGATGTTTTCCATCGCCGAGCGCCTCCAGATCGCGGTCGAACTCTCGGCCAAGTACCCGAACGTCGAGGTCATGGCGTTTCGCGGCCTGCTGCGTGACTTCGTCGTCGAGCATGGCGGCAAGGTGGTCGTGCGCGGTCTGCGCGCGGTGAGCGACTTCGAGTACGAGTTCCAGATGGCGGGCATGAACCGGCAGCTCATGCCCGATGTCGAGACCGTCTTTCTCACGCCGAGCGACCAGTATCAGTTCGTCTCGGGGACTTTCGTTCGCGAGATTGCCAGCCTTTTCGGTGATGTTTCCAAATTCGTGTCACCCTCGGTGCTCGACCGCCTGCGGCAGCGGGTGAAACGGGCCGAGGCCTGACGAGAAAGCGAAAGAACGACGTGGCGCTGCTCATCACCGACGAATGCATCAACTGCGACGTCTGCGAACCCGAGTGCCCGAATCAGGCGATCTCGATGGGTGAGACGATCTACGTGATCGACCCCAGGCGCTGTACCGAATGCGTCGGCCACTTCGACGAGCCGCAGTGCGTGCAGGTCTGCCCGGTCAATTGCATTCCTGTCGACGCGGCGAACGTCGAATCGAAAGAGACGCTCTGGGCCAAATACCGGCGATTGCAGGCCGAGGCCACAGCCTAGTGTAGTGCCCCATAAATAACG
>PLZH01000181.1 GCA_003152055.1 Burkholderiales bacterium | reverse complement strand
GCGCGCCCGGGCGCCGGCCCCGACGCCGCCGGCCGCTCCGATCGGCACCGAGCTGGCCCTGACGCATCCGCCGCGCGATGGACTTTGAGCCGCAGTGGCTGATCTGGGTGCCGGTCGCCTTCGGGGTCGGCTTCATCCTCGGGTGGGTCGCGTCACGGCTCGACGTGCGGCAAGGGCGGCGCGAGCAGAAGGACTCGCCCAAGGTCTACTACAAGGGATTGAACCTGCTGCTCAACGAGCAGCANNGCAGCATGACAAGGCGATCGATGCCTTCATCGAGGCTGTCCAGCAGGATCCCGATACCTCCGATCTGCACTTCGCGCTCGGTAACCTGTTTCGCCGTCGCGGCGAATACGAGCGCGCTGTGCGCGTGCATCAGCACCTGCTCGGCCGCGCCGACCTGCCGAAAAGCGATCGCGACCGGGCCCAGCACGCCCTGGCCCAGGATTTCATGAAGGCCGGCCTGTTCGATCGGGCCGAAGATGCCTACAAGGCGCTCGCCGGAACCGCCTTCGACACCGAAGCGCGCCTGGCGCTGCTCGACCTGCACGAACGCGAACGCGACTGGCGAGCCGCGGTCGAGATCGGCCGGCAACTCGAGAAGAGCGGCACCGGCTCGTTCGCGTCGCGCATCGCGCATTACTGGTGCGAGATCGCGCTCGAAGCCGACGCCGCGCATCAAACCGCGGCCGCCGACGCCGCCCTCGCCGCGGCGCGCGACGCGGCGCCGCGCGACGCTCGCCCGCTTGTCCTCGCCGGCGAGCGCGCCGCCGCGCGCGGCGACCATGGCGAAGCGCTGCGCCTGTGGAACACGCTGATCACGGTGCATCCCGCATCCTTCAACCTCGTGGCACGGCGTTACGCGGCAAGCGCACGTGCAATCGGCAAGCAAGCGGCGGCACTCGAGCGCCTCGAATCGCTTTATGAGCACGCGCCGACGATGGACCTGCTCGAGACGATCGCCTCGCTGCAGCATGATCCGGCGGCCCGGCAGGCGCGACTGCTCGCGCACTTGCACGAGCATCCGACGATGGCAGCGGCGCAAGCGCTGCTGGCGCCAAAGACCGCGCCGACCGCGACCTCCGCTGACGCCACTGCACCGGCAGCGCCGGTGCTTGCTCCGGCAGCGACGAGCGCGCTCTACGATGCGGTTCGCCGTGCTGCCAGGCCGCTGCATCGCTACCGCTGCGCGGCCTGCGGCTTCGAGGCCGAGCACTATTTCTGGCAATGTCCTGGCTGCCTCGGCTGGGACACGTATCCGCCGCAACGTCTGGAGGACCTTTGAGCGACGCGCGCCCTTCCCGCGAGCGCGTCGCCGCGGCGCGCGTCCTCGTCGTCGGCGATGCGATGCTCGATCGCTACTGGTTCGGCGCCGTCGACCGCATTTCGCCGGAAGCGCCGGTGCCCATCGTCCGCGTCAACCGCGAAGAAGAGCGCCTCGGCGGCGCCGCCAATGTCGCCCTCAACGTCAAGACGCTCGGCGCCCAGACGACGCTCGTCACGGTCGTCGGCACCGACGAGCCGGCGCGCCGTCTGCGCCAATTGCTCGAAGAGCGCGGCGTCGCCGCCCTGCTCGGCAGCGATACGCAGCTGCTCACCATCGTCAAGCTGCGCGTCATCGGCCGGGCCCAGCAGCTGCTGCGCGTCGACTTCGAGAACCAGCCCGATCACGAGGTGCTGGCGAGCATGGCAACCGAGTACGAACACGCCCTGCCTGCGCACGACGCCGTGCTCTTCTCCGACTACGGCAAGGGCGGCCTGACGCACATCACGCGCATGATCGAGAAGGCACGCGAGCTCGGCAAGCCGGTGCTCGTCGATCCCAAGGGCAGCGACTATTCGCGCTACGCCGGAGCGACGGTCATCACGCCGAACCGGGCCGAGCTGGCGCAGGTGATCGGCGCGTGGTCGAGCCCGGCGGAGCTCGAAGCGCGGGCTGAAAACCTGCGCCGCAAACTCGGTATCGAAGGCCTGGTGCTGACGCGATCTGAAGAAGGCATGTCGCTCTTCGACGCCGCGGGTCACGCGCAGGTGCCGGCCGAGGCGCGCGAGGTCTTCGACGTGACCGGGGCCGGCGACACGGTCATCGCGACGCTCGCTGCGATGCTCGCCTGCGGCGTCGGCCTGCGCGCCGCTTTGAGCATCGCCAACCGCGCCGGCGGCATCGTCGTCGGCAAGTTCGGCACGGCGAGCGTCAGCTACGACGAGCTCTTTTCAGGGGAGCAGGCGTGAAGGTCGTCGTCACCGGCGCCGCCGGAATGATCGGCGCCAACCTCGTGCACGGCCTCAACGCGATCGGCGTCGACGACGTCATCGCGGTCGACGAGCTGACCGACGGCGACAAATACAGGAACCTGCTCGGCGCATCGATCAGCGACTACTTCGACCGGCGAGATTTCTACGCCCGCTTCGAGCGTGGCGAGTTCGGCCGCGTCGACACGGTGTTCCACGAAGGCGCCTGCTCCGACACGATGGAGCAGGACGGCCGGCTCATGCTCGAGCTGAACTACCGCGCCTCGAAAACGCTGCTCGACGCCTGCCAGGCGCAGAGCGTTCGCCTGCTCTACGCCTCTTCGGCGGCGACATACGGCGGCTCGGCGTCATTCCGCGAGGAGCCCGCGTTCGAACGGCCGCTCAACGTCTACGGCTGGTCGAAGCTGCTCTTCGACAACGTCGTCAGGCGCGCCCTGTCCGGCGCGAACGCGCAGATCGCGGGCTTTCGCTACTTCAACGTCTACGGCCCGCGCGAGCAGCACAAGGGGCGCATGGCGTCGGTTGCCTTTCATCACTTCGAGCAGTGGCAGGCGGCGGCCCGCGTCAAGCTGTTCGGCGAGTATGGCGGCTATGCGGCCGGCGAGCAGCGGCGCGACTTCGTCTTCGTCGACGATGTCGTTGCCGTCAACCTCTGGTTCCTGGAGCATCCGCAAGCCAGTGGCATCTTCAATCTCGGCAGTGGCCGGGCCCAGCCGTTCAACGATGTCGCGCTCGCCGTCGTCAATGCCGGTCGGGCCGCGCGCGGCGAAGCCGTGCTGCCGCTCACAGACCTCGTGCGCGCGGGCCAGGTCGAGTACGTCGACTTTCCGGCGGCCCTGGTCGGCAAGTACCAGTGCTTCACCGAGGCCGACCTCGCCCGCCTTCGCTGCGCTGGTTGCGACCATGCTTTCACCGACGTGGCGAGCGGCGTCGCCCGCTACGTCGACTGGTTGCACCGACAGCCCTGATCGCGTCGGCGTCAACCCCGGGAGGGCGACGGCCGTTATGGGTGGGCATCGCGCGGCACAAAAGCCGTGTGCTTGCCGGTGCTGCCTTTGAAACAGCCAGCCGCCGACTACCCCACCACCAGGAGCTCTCGCAATGTTCAAGAAATTCCTCGTCGCGCTCGCCGCGCTCATCGCGGCCACGGCCTTCGCTGCCGTCGATGCGAACAAGGCCAGCCAAGCCGAACTCGAATCCATCAAGGGCATCGGCCCGGCCATCTCGACGCTGATCATCACCGAGCGCAAGAAGGGCGATTTCAAGGACTGGAACGACATGGTCGTTCGCGTCAAGGGCGTCGGTGAAAAGAACGCGGCGAAGTTCTCCGAAGGCGGCCTGACGGTCAACGGCACGGCTTACGCCGGCGCTCCGGCCAAGACGCAAGCGTCGATGCCGTCGAAAGCCGCGTCGGCAACCAAGGGTGCCGTCGAAAAGGCCGCTTCTGCCACCAAGGCGACAGCCTCGAAGGCCGCCTCGGCGGTCAAGAGCGGTGCCGCCGTCGTCAAGGAAGACGTGAAGGAGCAGAAGGACGCCGTCAAGGAAAACGTCAAGGACGCCAAGGAAAAGCGCGCCGAGAAGAAGGCTGCGAAGGCTACAACGGCGGCCAGCGCGGCGAGTGCGGCCAAGAAGTAAGGCGCGAACTCTCGCGACAAGGGGCTTCGGGACCGCAGGGCGCTGCGGCCCGAGGTCCTTTTTTCATTGTGGTGGCGAGGGGGTCTCGCTCCAGCCGAAGAAGGATCGCACTTCGTCGCGCCGCGCTAGCGTGTCACGAACGCCAAGCGCGATGAGTTCGCGGGTGTACGGTGCCTCGAAAAGCAGGTAGCTCGCGAGGGCCGCGCCCCGCGCATCGTCGCCCTGGCCCGAGACGCCGAGGCCACGCAGCATGGCGCGGATCGGCAACGGCAACTGCCCCAGATGCTTGGCCGCGATGTCGTCGAGCCGCTCGCTCGGCGCAATGAGCAGAACCTCGATCGGCTTCAGGCTGGTTTCGGCGCGCGAGCGCGGCGGCAGCAGGGCGAGCGTCGCGTTGATGCGTTGCAGCCGCTCGACGTCGACGGCAAGCGCGTCGAGAAAGATGTTCGAGAGCGCGTGGCCGGCGATCTGCGCGAGGTTCGGATAGTCGCGGCTGGGCGCGCGCTCGCCCGGCGGCTCGTGCATGCGGCCGGCGCCGACGACGAGGATGCGCTCGGCGCCGAGATGCACGGCCGGCGAAATCGGCGCGGCCTGCCGCATCGAGCCGTCGCCGCAGTATTCGAGATGACCGTCGATCTCGAGTGCCACCGCCGGAAAGACGAAAGGGATGGCCGACGAGGCGAGCAGATGCGCGACGGTGATCGGCGCCCTGACGGCGACGCGCTGCGATCGCGTCCACGGCAGGATGTCGCTCTGGGCGTCGTAGAACGTGACGTGCAGGCCCGAACCGTAGCTCGAGGCCGTGACGGCGAGCGCACGCAGATGGCCCTGCGCCATCATCTCTTGCAGCCGGGCCGGGCTGACGAGGCGATCGAGCAAGGTCTCGAGCGGCTTGTTGTCGAGCAGCGAGCGCGGCCGGGCGCGCCGCCAGCGGGCGATGACCCAGCCGATCGACATCATCGTCAACCACCGCGCGCCGGTGCGGATGACACCGAGCGAATCCGACCGGTAGACCTGCTCGGCGTGAAAGTTTTCCCAGACCTGGCAAATGCCGGCGACGGCGCCATCGAAATTGTCTGCACGGCAGGCCAGCGCCGCGGCATTGATGGCGCCGGCCGACGTTCCGGCGATCACCGGAAACGGGTTGCTGCCGCCGGCCGCGCCGGAGTCCTTCCGCACCTGTGCGATCGCTTTCAGGACGCCGACCTGATAGGCCGCCCGGGCGCCGCCGCCGGTGAGGACGAGGCCGGTGGGCGGGGCGTGGTCGGCCATCGGCGAACTCGGCCGCTTCAGTCGTAGACGACGGCGGCGCACCCGTGCGCCACGGCGGCGTTCCAGCGTGCCAGCGCCGCCTCGGAGGGATAGAAGCGCGCCGCATCGCCAAGGTCGATTTCGCCCGTCGCGCTGTCGCGCAAAAGAGCAAGGCGCACGCCCAGTCCCAGCGGCAGTTCGCCGCGCTCGGTCTCGACGCGCCTCGAAGGAAACTCGCGCAGCACTTCGGCAACCGGCGGGACGCTGCCGTTGACCTCGACGCGTAGGTACTTGCCGAAGCGGCAGCGCGCGCCCGCCAGATCCCAGACGCTTTGCACGTTGAGGCGGATGCCGCCCGAGAAACGATCGGGCTGGACCTTGCCCTGGACGATGACGAGCTCATCGTCCTTTAGCAGATCGCGATTGGTATTGAGAAGCTCCTCGTGGGCGACGGCTTCGATGAAATCGCTCGCGTCGTCGAGCTTGAAGATGGCAACGCGGCCGCGCTGGCCATTGACGACGCGCAGATCGCCGACGATGCCGGCGAGCAGCAGGGGCTCGCGGCTGTCGATCAGGTCGGCGATCCGCAGCCGGACGAAGCGCCTGACCTCGCCGACGCTCTGGTCGAAGAGATGCCCGGAGAGGTAGAAGCCGAGCGCCGACTTCTCGAGCGTGAGCCTTTCCTTGATGCTCCACTCAGTGGCCGCAACGAGCGCCGGCTCCTGCGTGCTTGCGCCGTGCGCCGCTTCGTCGGCGCCGAAGTCGAAGAGGCCACCCTGATCGGCGTGCGCCGCCTGCGTGTCGGCCCAGTCGAGGGCGAGGCCAACACTGGCGAGCAGGCTAGCGCGCGAGACATGCAAGGCATCGAAGCTGCCGGCCTTGACGAGCGCCTCGACGACGCGCCGATTGATGCGGCCGCGATCGACGCGGGCACAGAAGTCGAAGAGGCTCGTGAACGGGCCACCCGTCTCGCGCGCCACGACGATCGCCTCGATCGCGCCCTGCCCCGTGCCCTTGATCGCGCCGAGCCCGTAGCGCACGGAGCGCGGCGAGATCGGCTCGAAGCGATAGGTGCCGGCGTTGACGTCGGGCGTCTCGATCGCCACGCCGAAGGTCTTCGCATCGACGAGCAAGGCCTTCAGCTTGTCGCTGTTGTCGAGCTCGATCGTCATATTTGCGGCGAAGAATTCCGCCGGGAAATGGACCTTGATCCACGCCGTCTGGTAAGCAAGTAGCGAGTAGGCGGCGGCGTGCGACTTGTTGAAGCCGTAGCCGGCGAACTTCTCCATCAGGTCGAACACTTCATCGGCGACGGCCGCCGAGATCTGCTTTTTCGCCGCGCCCTCGCGGAAGATCGCGCGGTGCGTCGCCATCTCCTCGGGCTTTTTCTTGCCCATGGCGCGGCGCAGCAGATCGGCGCTACCGAGCGAATAGCCGCCAAGCACCTGCGCGGCCTGCATCACCTGCTCCTGGTAGACCATGATCCCGTAGGTTTCGCCGAGCACCGTCTCGAGCAGCGGGTGCGGATAGCTCACTTCCTCGCGGCCGTGCTTGCGGGCGCAAAAGCTCGGAATGTTTTCCATCGGCCCGGGCCTGAACATGGCGTTGAGCGCGATCAGGTCTTCGAGGCGGCTCGGCTTGGCGTCCCTCAGCATGCGCTGCATGCCGCCGCTTTCGAACTGGAACACCGATTCGGTCCGGCCTTCGGAAAAGAGCTGATAGACCTTCGCATCGTCGAGCGGCAGGTCGTCGTAGGAGAAGCCGGCGCGTTCGGGGTGCCGCTCGACGATGAAGTCTTTCGCTAGCTCGAGGATGGTCAGTGTGGCCAGGCCGAGGAAGTCGAACTTGACGAGGCCGATCGCCTCGACGTCGTCCTTGTCGAACTGGCTCACCGCGCTCTCGCTGCCCGGCTGCATGTAGAGCGGACAGAAATCGGTGATGCGGCCCGGCGCGATCAGCACGCCGCCGGCATGCATGCCGACGTTGCGCACGATGCCTTCGACGCGCTCGGCGAGCGCGAGCAGCTCGGCGACCTCTTCCTCGTTCCTCTCGCGCTGCTCGATCTCCGGCGCTTCGCGGCGCGCGTAGATGACACTCGAATCGGGCTTCGCGGGCGGCCGGCGCAAGGTGACGGTCTTGCCCGGCGGCGCCGGAACGAGCTTGGCCACCGAATCGACGTGGCCGTAGCTCATGCCAAGTACCCGGCCGATGTCGCGCAGCGCCGCCTTCGCCGCCATCGTGCCGAAGGTCGCGATCTGGCTCACCGCGTCGCGGCCGTACTTCTGCTTGACGTAGTCGATGACGCGATCGCGGTTGGCCTGGCAGAAATCGATGTCGAAATCCGGCATCGAGACGCGCTCTGGATTGAGGAAGCGCTCGAACAGCAGGTGATAGCGCAGCGGATCGAGTCCCGTGATGTTGAGCGAATAGGCGACGAGCGAGCCGGCACCCGAGCCGCGCCCCGGTCCGACCGGGCAACCGTTGGCACGGGCCCAGTTGATGAAGTCGGCGACGATCAGGAAGTAACCGGGAAAGCCCATTTTCAGGATCGTCTGGATCTCGAAATCGAGCCGCTCGACGTAACGCGGTCGCTCGCGCTCGCGCAGCGACCGGTCGGGGTAGAGCTGGGCGAGGCGAACCTCGAGCCCTTCGTGCGAAGCGATGCGGAAGTACTCGGCCATCGGCATGGAATGGCCGTCGACGAGCGGTGTCGCGAAGTCGGGCAGTTGGGGCTTGCCGAGCACGAGCGCGAGGCTGCAGCGCCTGGCGATCTCGACCGAGTTGGCGAGCGCGCTCGGCAAGTCGCTGAAGAGTGCCTCCATCTGCGCCTGGGTCTTGAAATACTGCTCGCGGCTGAAACGCCTGACGCGCTTCGGATTGGAGAGCATCTCGCCTTCGGCGACGCAGACGCGCGCGTCGTGCGCCTCATGATCGTCGGGGCCGAGAAACTGCACGCCGTGCGTCGCGACGATTGGCAGGCCGAGGCCGGCCGCAAGCTCGACCGCGGCACGCAGATGCGCTTCGTTGCCCGGCATGCCATTGCGCTGCACTTCGATGTAGAAGCGGTTGCCGAAGAGGCTCGCCAGACGTGTGGCGACCGCGCCGGCCCGGGCGGCGTCGCCCGCAGCAAGGGCGTGACCGAGCGGGCCGCTCTCGGCACCCGAGAGGGCGATGAGACCGGCGCTGTGCTCGGCGAGCCACTCCCACTTGATCCAGGCGTGGCCGCGGTCGGCGTTGTGCAACCAGCCCCGCGACAGCAACTCGCTGAGGTTGAGATAGCCCTCGCGGTTCTGCACCAGGACGACGATCCGGCTGGCCTGCTTCTCGCCTCCTTCAGGCTCGAGGCAAAGCTCGGCGCCGATGATCGGCTTGACGCCGGCGCGGCGAGCCGCGCTGTAGAACTTGACGGCGCCGAACAGGTTGCCGAGGTCGGTGATCGCCAGCGCGGCCTGTTGATCGGCGGCCGCAGCCGCGACCGCATCGTCGATTCGCAGCGTGCCGTCGACGACCGAATATTCGGTGTGCACGCGCAAGTGAACGAAGGCCATGGCACGCATTCTAGAGAGCGGTCGCCCTGCACCGACCGGATACATTCGTGCTTGCGAGGACCATCGCACGTCGCGCGGCGCAATCCCGATCGCCCTCTCGCCGGCAATGGATCCGATCTTCCGCTAGGCTTTTCCTTCGCAAGAACGAAGGAGAGATCCGCATGAACGCAACTCCATGGCCGGGCGTCGCGGCCCGCCCGACACTCTTGTCGGCGAGCTACGCTGCGGTTCGCGAGGCTAGCGTGGCGCTGACCACGCCGCTCACGCCCGAGGACTGTCAGCTGCAGTCGATGCCCGATGCGAGCCCGACCAAGTGGCATCTTGCGCACATCACCTGGTTCTTCGAGACCTTCATTCTCGAGCGCTTCGAGCCGGGTTTCCGGCCTTTCGACCCGGCGTATCGAGTTCTATTCAACAGCTACTACCAGGGCGTCGGCGAGCGATACCCGCGGCCCCGGCGCGGCCTCGTCAGCCGGCCGACGCTGGCTGACGTGAAGCGCTATCGCACCGCTGTCGATGCGCGCATGCAGGCGCTGATCGCGGCGCGCGGCGACGATGCGGAGATCGCCCCGCTCGTCAGCCTCGGGCTGCAGCATGAGCAGCAGCACCAGGAGCTGATCCTCACCGATATCAAGCATGCGCTCGCCGCCAACCCGCTTGCGGCCGCATATGCGAAGCGCTGGCCGATGGCGGCGGTGCAGCCGCAGCCCCTGCGCTGGTTCGGCCATGAAGGCGGCCTCGTCGAGCTCGGCCACGATCCGGCGCGCGACGGCGCCTTCTGCTTCGACAACGAGACGCCGCGCCACGCGGCATTCGCGGCGCCCTTCGAGATCGCTTCGCGCCCGGCCACCTACGGCGACTTTCTCGCCTTCATCGACGATGCCGGCTATGCGCGGCCCGAGCTCTGGCTCTCGATGGGATGGGACTGGGTGCAATCGGACCGGCGCGACGCGCCGATGTACTGGATCCGCGATGGCGAGCGCTGGCTCAACCACACCTTGCAGGGTACGGTGGAGATCGATCCGCACACGCCGATCTGTCACCTCAGCTATTTCGAGGCCGACGCGTTCGCACGCTGGGCCGGCGCGCGCCTGCCGACCGAGCTCGAATGGGAGCACGCGGCGCGCGCCCTTCGCTCATCGACGGTCGGCAACTTCGCCGACCGCAGCGCCTTCCATCCCCTGCCGCAGACTGCGCCCGTTGGCGACGAGCCGGTGCAGATGTTCGGCGACGTCTGGGAGTGGACGCAATCGGCCTACCTCGCCTACCCCGGCTACCGGCCGCTCGCCGGCGCTGTCGGCGAATACAACGGCAAGTTCATGTGCAACCAGTTCGTGCTGCGCGGCGGCTCCTGCGCGACGCCGGCGGGGCACGTGCGGGCGAGCTATCGCAACTTCTTCCCGCCCGACGCGCAATGGCAATTCAGCGGCGTGCGCCTCGCCCGCGACGCCTGAGCGACGCGCGACGAATGCCGCTCAGGCGGCGCGCCGCCGCGCGTCGAGGCTGATCGCGCCGGGGCCGAATGCGGCCAGCACGAGCATGCCGCCGGCAATCGACACGTTCTTCATGAAGTTCACGTACTGGGCGACGAACTGCGCCGGCGCAGCAGCCCAGAAGTTGTGAAAGATCAGGGCCGCGAGCAGCGTGAACGCGGCGAGTGCGAGCGCCGTCCAGCGTGTGAAGAAGCCGAAGATGAGCAGCAGGCCGCCGCCGAGCTCGATCAGGATCGTCAGCACCGCGACGATCTGCGGCATCGGCAGGCCTTTCGAGGCGATGTAGAGCACTGTCCCTTCGAAGCCGCCGATCTTTCCGAAGCCCGAGAACACGAAGAGGAGGCCGAGGAGGATACGGCCGACGAGTACGGTCTGGTTCTGGAGTCTGTTTTGCATGGTTGCCTTTGGGGCTGGAGTCGATCGAAAACCGATAAGCTCAGGCGAGGTCGAAGACCAGCACCTCGGCGTTCTCGCCATGGCCGAGACCGAGCTTCGACTCGCCCTCCAGGCCGAGCGCGTCGCCGGCTGCGAGGGTTCGCCCGTTGACTTCGAGGCGACCGCGAACGACATGGACCCAAGCCCTGCGCCTGGGATCGATGCTTCGTTCGGCATGCTCCTCGCCGTCGAAGAGGCCGGCAGAGATCGACGCGTCGGCGTGGATCGTCAGCGATCCGTCGCGCCCGTCGGGCGAGGCGACGAGGCGCAGCGTGCCGCGCTTGGCCGCATCGTCGAAGTGCTTCTGCTCGTATTCGGAAGGGATTCCGCGGACGTTGGGCTCAATCCAGATCTGCAGAAAATGCGTCGTCTCGTTCGGCGCGTGGTTGAACTCGCTGTGCTGCACGCCGCGCCCGGCGCTCATGCGCTGCACGTCGCCCGGCCTGATGATGCCGGTCGCCGCGCTCTTGCCGCCACCGGTGCCCATGCTGTCTTTGTGCGCCAGCTCGCCTTCGAGCACATAGCTGACGATTTCCATATCGCGATGGCCGTGCGTGCCGAAGCCGCTTCCGGGCGCGATGCGATCCTCGTTGATGACGCGCAGGTTGCCGAAGCCCATATGCTCCGGGTCGTGATAGTCGGCGAACGAAAAGCTGTGGCAGCTCTTCAGCCAGCCGTGGTCGGCATAGCCGCGGTCGGACGATTTGCGAAGCGTGATCATTCGGGCCCCTTTTCCTTCTGGAGGCATGACTGTAGGAAACCGGCGCCGTCCAGCGGCCATGCCGTGTTGAAGTTCGCATTCAAATAAGATGAATGCCCTTTGTCCGCCAGCCGCCCCCCCATGAGCGATGCACGCAGCGCCCTTACCCCCGATGCCTTGACGATGGTCGATGCCATCGCGCGCAGCGGCAGCTTTGCCGCCGCTGCGCGCCAGCTCGGCAAGGTGCCTTCGGCCCTGACTTACAACGTGCGCCAGCTCGAGGACGCGCTCGACGTCCTCCTCTTCGACCGCCGTTCGCGCCAGGCCACGCTCACGGCCGCCGGCCATGAGCTGCTCGACGAAGGCCGGCGCCTGCTCGAGCAGATGGACGCCGTCGCCAACCGCGTCAAGCGGGTCGCGACCGGCTGGGAGACGCAGCTCAGCATCGCCGTCGACGACGTCATTTCGCTGACGACGATGCTCGAGCTCTGCGAGGCCTTCTATGCGTGCACGACGAAGCCGGTGCGGCCGGCGGCTGGCGCGCGCGTCGCGCCGGATGCGGGCGCGCCTCCGGCGACCCGGCTGCGTCTGCGTACCGAAGTGCTGGCCGGGACCTGGGAAGCGCTCGTCACCGGCCAGGCCGACCTGGCAATCGGCGTCGGCTCGGCGCGCGAGCTGCCGAGCGGCGTGACGATGAAAGATCTCGGCCCGCTGCCATTTGTCTTCGCGGTCGCACCGCATCATCCGCTGGCCACGGCGAGCGAGCCGCTCGACGATGCCGAGCTGATCCGCTATCGCGCCGTCGCCGTCGCCGATTCGGCGCAGCGCCTCGCGCCGATGACCGTCAACCTGCTGCCCGGCCAGGATGTGCTCACGGTGAGCAACATGCAAGCGAAGATCGACGCGCAGCTGCGCTCGCTCGGCTGCGGCTTCGTTCCCGAGCCGATGGCGCGCGACCACATCGCCGCCGGCCGCCTGGTCGTCAAGAGCGTGCAGCGGGTGCGCCTCGCGGCGCGCCTCGGCTACGCGTGGCGAACGCCGGCAGCCGGCAGCCGCGGCGCGGCGCGCAAGCCGCAACCGGGGCTGGCGCTGCGCTGGTGGCTGGAGCAGCTCGAAAGCGCGGCGACGCGAAGCGCCCTGCTCGAGCGCCACGGCGGCCGCGTCGGCGACAGGTACGCGCCCGCCACGGGCCCGAAAAAGCGAGCCTGAGCGCGGCACGGTTCGGCAAGCGAAGGCACGGCGGTGACAGCGCACTACGTGGGCCGCTTCGCGCCCTCGCCGACCGGCCTGCTGCACGCCGGCTCGCTCGTCGCGGCGCTGGCTTCGTGGCTCGACGCCCGCGCGAACGCGGGTCGCTGGCTCGTCCGCATCGAGGATCTCGACACACCGCGAAATCTCGAAGGCGCGGCCGAGGCCATCCTCGGCCAGCTCGAGCGCTGCGGCCTCGTCGCCGATGCGGCGCCGCTGCGCCAGTCGACGCGAATCACCGCCTACCAGCAGGCGCTCGATCGCCTCGTCGCCACCCGCTGCGCCTATGCCTGCGGCTGCAGCCGGCGCGACCTCGAGCTGGCCGTCGCGCCGGCGCGCATGGAGCGCGCGCGCCACGCCGAGCGCATCTACCCCGGGACGTGCCGCGACGGGCTGCACGGCAAGCTGGCACGATCGTTTCGCCTGCGCACCGTGCCGCCCGATCCAAGCGATGGCGGGGCGCCGTCATCGACGATCGCATGGGTCGATCGGCGCCTGGGTGCACAGCAACAGGACGTCGCGACCAGCGTCGGCGACTTCGTGCTGAAGCGAGCCGACGGCGTCTGGGCCTATCAGCTCGCGGTCGTGGTCGACGACGCTGCGCAGGGAGTCACCGACGTCGTTCGCGGTGAGGACCTTGTCGGCAACACGGCTCGGCAGATCCTCTTGCAACGCCTGCTCGGGCTGCCGACGCCCCGCTATCTGCACGCGCCGCTCGTCCTTGCCGCGGGTGGCGAAAAGCTTTCGAAGCAGACCGGCGCCGAACCGCTCGAGCTTGCGTCGCCGCTGCTGGCTCTGCAAGCGGCCGGCGCGGTGCTCGGCCTCGACACCGGCGGTATGACGCTCGGCGACTGGCTTGCCGGCGCCGTCGCGCAATGGCGCCGGCGCTGGCCGCTGCCGTGATCGAGCCTGGCCTCGCCATGGATGGCATCATTCGACGTTTTCGCTGCGGCAGAAAGAATTCGACGATGCAAACGACCGCCTCCGGGCTGCAATACGACGACACCGTGTCCGGTACCGGCAAGCGCGCCGAGGCCGGGGCGCTGGTTCGCGTCCACTACACGGGCTGGCTTTACGACGGCGGCGCGAAAGGCGCCAAATTCGATTCGAGCAAGGATCGCAACGACCCCTTCGAATTCGATCTCGGCGCCGGTGGGGTCATCAAGGGCTGGGAAGAAGGCGTGCAGGGCATGCAGGAAGGCGGCACGCGCATCCTCGTCATCCCGCCCGAGCTCGGCTACGGTGCGCGCGGCGCCGGAGGCGTCATCCCGCCGAATGCGACGCTGCTGTTCGAAGTCGAACTGCTGCGCGCCTGAGCGAAGGTCGCGCCGCCGTGCCCGTCCGCTACGAGATCGTCCACACGACGGTCTACAACTATCGCCAGCCGGTGAGGTTCGGCGAGCACCGCGTCATGTTCCGGCCACGCGACAGCCACGATCTGCGCGTGCTCGCGACCGATCTCGATGTGAGCCCCGAGGCCGACGTGCGCATGATCCAGGATCCGCTGTCGAACTCGGTCGCCCTGGTCCAGCCGCTCGTGCCGGCCGAGACGCTGCAGATCGTCTGCAGCTTCACGATCGAGCACGCGCACTCGATGAATCTCGAGCTGCCGCTCTCGTCGAGCGCGGAAGTGCTTCCGTTTGCATACACGCTCGAGGAGCGCTACGACCTCGAGCACTATCTCCGTCCCTATCACGACGATCCCGACGGCGGACTCACGGCCTGGGCGCGCCAGTTCATCCGCACCGACGGGCCGACCGGAACGCGCGATCTTCTGATCACGATGAACCAGCACATCCGCGAGAACTTCAGTTACGCCGCGCGCGACGAGGAGGGCACGCAGTCGCCTCTGGAGACGCTCAAGCTCGGCAGCGGCTCGTGCCGCGATTTCGCCTTGCTGATGATGGAAGCGGCTCGGCGCCTCGGCGTCGCGACACGCTTCGTCTCCGGCTACCTCTACGACTCGGCGCTTGATGGCGGCGAGCTCGGAGGCACGGTCGGTGCGGGCTATACGCACGCCTGGCTGCAGGCCTATCTGCCAGGCGCGGGCTGGGTGCCGTTCGATCCGACCAACAACCTGCTCGGCGGCACGCAGCTGATCCGTGTCGGTGTCGCGCGCGACCCGTCGCAGGCGGCGCCGATCTCGGGCAGCTGGTACGGCGAGTCGGGCGACTACCTCGGGATGACCGTCACGGTCACGGTGAAGCGGAGCTGAACAGGCGCCCGATGGCGCCTAACTCCGTTCGCTGCCCCCGAGGGGGCGGCCGGGCCCTTTGGGCGACCCGGCGGGCGCCGCGCTCGTCAACCGTGTCAGCGTACGAAGCCACCCGGGCGCGAGCGTGGTGCCGGCTTGGCACGGCCCTTGTAGGCGCTCGGTCCGGGACGCCTTGCCGGCGCACGCCGATCGTCTCGCGCCGGCAGGGCCCGATCGAACGGATTGCCGCGGGCAGCGGCACGTGGCGCCCCCGGCGCGGCCTTCGGCGGCGGACCCTTCGGCTCGAGGCCGCCGATCGTCGTCACCGGAATCGCCTGGGTCGTGAATTGCTGGATGCGGCGGATCATGCCGGCATCCATGCGTTCGGCGAGAGTCACCGCGAGGCCGTTCTTGCCGGCGCGGCCGGTGCGGCCGATACGGTGCACGTAGTCTTCCGGCTTCATCGGCAGGCCGTAGTTGACGACGTGGCTGATCGTTCGCACGTCGATGCCGCGGGCGGCCACGTCGGTGGCGACCAGGATGCGCAGCTGCCGCGAGCGCAGGCCCTGCAGGACCCGATTGCGCCGGCCCTGGGGCATGCCGCCGTGCAGTGCAGCGACCGAGTGACCCAGGTCGGCGAGACGATCGGCGAGCCAGTCGGCATCGCGCTGCGTGCTCGTGAAGACGAGCGCCTGCTCGACCTCGCGCTGCGTCAGGATGTGGTCGAGCAAGGCGTTTTTGTGACCGCCGTTGTCGGCCCAGTGCAGGCGCTGCTCGATGTTGGCGTGCGTATCGGTGTGCGAGGCGACCTCGACGCGCTTCGGGTCGCGCAGGAGGCTCCTCGCCAGGCCGGCGACGTTGCCGAGAAACGTGGCGCTGTACATCACCGTCTGCCGCGTCGTCGGCACGTGGTCGGCGATCGTGCGGATGTCGTCGATGAAGCCCATGTCGAGCATGCGATCGGCCTCGTCGAGCACGAACATCTCGACGTTGCCGATCACCGCCTTGCCGGTCTGCAGATGATCGAGCAGGCGTCCCGGCGTCGCAATGAGGATGTCGAGCGGACCGCGCAGCGCCTTCAACTGCGCGCCATAGGGAACGCCGCCGACGACGGTGGCCACGCGCAGGCCGGGCACATGGCGGCCGTAGACGTCGGCCGCCTTGGCGATCTGGATGGCGAGCTCGCGGGTCGGCGTCAGTACGAGGATGCGCGGGCCGTACGTCACGCCCTTCTCGCGCCGCTTGGAGGCGTCGCCACGCGCAACGAGAACGCGCTGCAGCGCCGGCAGGATGAAGGACGCGGTCTTGCCGCTGCCGGTGGCGGCGGCGACCATGAGGTCGCTGCCGGCCAGAGCGGGCGGAATGGCCGCGCTCTGCACGGTGGTAGGAGCGTCATAGCCGGCGTCGGCAACGGCACGGGTCAAGGCTTCGGGCAAGCCCAAGGATTCGAAAGTCATGGTCTTCTCGGTCGAACGCAAGCACGGCCGCTTGCGCGCGGCAACGCTTGCGCTCCCGCACGAGGCGAGAGCAGGTCGGTCGCTGTATGAAGGGAGCGACGGCATCGCCGCCGACCAGTCCGCGCAGGGTCCGGCAGCGAGTGCCGAGGCGGTCAGAGGGATGAATTCGGTTTCGCGGCCGAGAACTCAGCTGCGAAAAGCCTTTGATTCTACATCACTTTAGCGCGACGTCCGTTGCCGCAGCTGCGTTACGCCTTCAGGAAGTGCTCGCGGTAGTAGGCGAGCTCGTCGATCGACTCGTGAATGTCGGCAAGTGCCGTGTGCGCCTGGGCCTTCTTGAATCCGGCGAGGATCTCGGGCTTCCAGCGCCGCGCCAGCTCCTTTATCGTGCTGACGTCGCAGTTGCGGTAGTGAAAGAAGGCCTCGAGCGCCGGCATCGTCGCAGCGAGGAAGCGTCGGTCCTGGCAGATGCTGTTGCCGCACATCGGCGACTTGCCTTTGCCGACGTAGCGCTGCAGGAAGGCGATGATGCTGCGCTCGGCCTCGGCTTCGTCGATCGTCGACGCCTTGACACGATCGGTGAGGCCGCTACGCCCATGCGTACCGGTGTTCCAGGCGTCCATCGCGGCGAGCACCGCGTCGCTCTGGTGCACGGCGAAAACCGGGCCCTCGACGCGCTGCGCAATTTGCGCATCGGTGACGACAACGGCGATCTCGATGATGCGGTCGCGCTCGGGCGAAAGCCCCGTCATCTCGAGGTCGATCCAGACGAGGTTCAGGTCCTCGGGGCGTAGTTCGGCATTGCTGGTCATCGGCCGATCGTACGCGCCGATCTTGACGCCCGCCTACACTTCCACCGATGCCTGCGCAGAACTGGACGCTCGTTTTCGCCGCGGCGCTCGTCGCCTCCCTGCTCGTCCGCGCCTGGCTGGCGGCACGGCAGGCGCGCCACGTGCTCGGCCATCGCGATGCGGTACCCGCCCAGTTTCGCGCCACCGTCGATCTCGCCGCGCATCGCAAGGCTGCCGACTACACGCTGGCGAAGATCCGTTTCGGCCAGGCGCAGATGGTCGTCGCAGCCATCGTCCTCCTCGGATGGACGCTCTTCGGCGGTCTCGATGCGCTGAATGAGAGGGTGCGCGAAGCGATCGGCCTGCGATGGAACGGCCTCGCCTATGAGGTCGCGCTCGTCGCCGCCTTCGTCGCGATCGGCGGCCTGCTCGAGCTGCCCTTCGGCCTGTATTCGACCTTCGGTCTCGAAGCCCGCTTCGGCTTCAACCGCATGACCTGGCGACTCTGGCTCGTCGATGCGCTGAAAGGTCTGCTGCTGTCGATCGTCATCGGCGTGCCGCTGCTCGCACTTGTGCTCTGGATCATGGCGGCGAGCGGGCCGCTCTGGTGGCTGTGGGCATGGTCGGCGTGGACGGTGTTCAACCTGATCGCGCTCATCCTGGTGCCGACCGTCATCGCGCCGCTCTTCAACCGCTTCGAGCCGCTCGCCGACGCGTCGCTCGAAGCTCGCATCCGCGCCCTCATGGCGCGCGCCGGGTTCGCCACCAAGGGCCTCTTCGTCATGGACGGCAGCCGCCGTTCGGCGCACGCCAACGCCTATTTCACCGGCTTCGGCGCGGCTCGCCGCGTCGTTTTCTTCGACACGCTGCTCGCCCGACTGGCCCCGGCCGAAGTGGAAGCGGTCCTGGCGCACGAGCTCGGCCACTTCAAGCTTGGCCACATCGCGCGGCGGATCCTCGCCATGTTCGCGGCGAGCCTGGCCCTCTTCGCCGCGTTCGGCTGGCTCGCCTCCCAGGTCTGGTTCTACGTCGGCCTCGGCGTCCGACCGTCGCTCGATGCGCCCGACGGCGCCCTCGCCTTGCTGCTGCTGGTAATGATCGCGCCCGTCTTCGGCTTCTTCGTCGCGCCGCTCTTCGCCGGTCTGTCGCGCCGACATGAATTCGAGGCCGATGCGTGGGCGGCAGCGCAGGCCGACGGCGGCGCCCTCGCCTCGGCGCTCCTCAAGCTGCACGAGGACAATGCCACGACGCTGACGCCCGATCCGGTTTACGCGCGGTTCTACTATTCGCATCCTCCCGCGGTTGAGCGCCTCGCCGCCCTGGGTCTCTCACTGCCTGCAAACCCGACGCCATGACCAACTTTCTCGAGCAGAAATGCGAGCAGCTCGCCGCTGCGATGAGCGAGACCGAGATCCGCAACCATCTCGCGCAGTCGAGCGGCTGGCGCGAGGTCGAAGGCGCGATCGAGAAGACCTTCGCCTTCAAGAACTGGCTCGAGACGATGTCCTTCGTCAACGCCCTGGCCTGGGTCTGCCACGTCGAGGACCATCATCCCGACCTGCGCCTGTCGTACAACCGATGCGTCGTGCGCTTCTCGACGCACTCGGCCGGGGGCATCTCGCGCAACGACTTCATTTGCGCCGCCAAGGCCGATGCCCTCGTCGCTTTCGCCGGCTGAAGAGCAAGGGCGAGTCGTATCCGGCCACGGCCGGCATGTCGTCGTCGAAGGATCAACAGGCCAACGCGTCCTTTGCCATTCGCGCGGCAAGAAGAGCGAATGCGTCGTCGGCGACCGGGTTCGCTGGCTGCCTTCGACCGACGAAGGGGTCATCGAGGCGATCCTGCCGCGCCAGAGCCTGCTCTACCGTCAGGACGCCTGGAAGACCAAGGCCTTCGCGGCCAACATCGACCAGCTCCTGGTCGTCGTCGCGGCCGAGCCGGTGTTCAGCGAATCGCAACTGGCACGTGCCCTCATCGCCGCCGCGGCGGCGATGATCCCGGCGCGCATCGTCCTCAACAAGCAGGATCTGCCGGCCTTCGCTGCGGCCGAAAGGCGGCTGGCGCCGTATGCGGCGATGGGCGTGGAGGTCGTGGGCGTCGCGCTGAAAAAGGAGGCGACTCGGTCGGCTGCGCGTCTTGCGAATTGGCTCGCCGACAAGGCGACGCTCGTCCTCGGCCCGAGCGGCGCCGGCAAGAGCACGCTGGTCAATCTCATGGTGGCCGACGCCGCGGCGCAGGTCGGTGAGATCTCGGCGGCGCTCAGGACCGGCCGGCACACGACGACGACGACGCACTGGTACTGGATCGACAGAGGCCGCCAAAGCGCGCTCATCGATTCGCCGGGATTCCAGGAATTCGGCCTGCGCCACATCGCGCCGAACGCGCTCGCCGCGCTGATGCCCGATCTCGCTCGCCATGTGGGCGAGTGCCGCTTCTACAACTGCGCGCATGTGCACGAACCGGGCTGCGGTGTCGTTGCCGCGCTCGGACGCGGCGAAATCGCCGAGACGCGCTATCGCATCTACCGCGAGATCCTCGCCGAGTTGCAACGCTGACGCCCTAGCCGACGAGATTAGCGAGCGAAAGCAGCGCCAGCAGCAGCATCCACAGGACGACCGAGCGCCAGACCAGGCCGACGACGCTGCGCAGGTGCGCGAGCTGCGGCGGCACGCCGGGCGTCGATCCCTCAGCATCGGCCGATTCCGGCGGCGCGCCCGATTCGAATGTCTTGGCGCGATCGGGCGTCAGGCCCGGCGCCGATCCACCGCCTAGTCGGATGCCGACCGCGCCTGCGGCCGCAGCGAGGATCACCCCCTCGTTATCGTGCTTCCACAAACCCGCGTCGCGACGCCAGCAGTTGACCGCTTCCTCGAAATTGCCGACGACCGCGAAGCCCGACGCGGTGAGCCGCGCCGGCACATGATCGAGGTAGCGAAAGAGCCGCATCGACAAGGCCATCAGCCTGTCGTTGACGGCGATCGCGCCGTCACCGCTCTTGAACGCCCAGTAGCGGCTCGCGAACTCAGCCATGCGATAGAGCACGGCGCCGGCCGGGCCGAGGCCGAAGCCCGAAAGCAGCACAAACCAGAAGAAGACGCCGAAGACGTGCCGGTGCGCCGCGAGCAGCGAGTGCTCGATCAGGTGGCGCAGGAATTCCGATCGCGGCAGCTCGCTCGCATCGAGATGACGCCATTCGCTGAGCAGGCGCCGGGCTTCGATCTCGTCGCCGCGGTCGAGGGCAGCGCGGATGTCGGTGAAGTAGTGGCTGAACTGGCGAAAGCCTAGCGTCAGGTAGAGCACGGCGACATCGAAGGCGAGGCCGAGCAGGCCGCTGACGCGATTGAGCGCGGCAAACACGGCCCAGGCGAGCAATGCCGGCGCCAGCGCTGTCACGCACCACACGACCCAGGCGTGGCTTTCGCGGCCGGCGTCAAAATTGCGAGCCGTCCAGCGCATCCAGCCGGTCAAGGCATCGTGGATCACATTGCCGCGCGGCAACGGCTTGACTTGCTCGAGCAACAGGGCGAACAAGACGGCGAAGAAACTCATCGCGATCCATGATACCGACCGGGTTGCCGGCGACATGTTGCGACTCGTGGCCGAATCGCGTTCCGATCGAGCTGGCCGATCAGGCGGAAAGAAAGCGGTAGAGGTTGCGCAGCATCGCCGCGGTCGCGCCCCAGATGAAGTAGTGCCTCGGCTGGCCGCGCGCATCCGCTCCCGGCCAGGGGATCGAGAGGAACTCGCGCTTCACGCCGCCGACCTCGACGGCGTGGCGTTGGTGATGCGAAGGATCCATGAGCCAGGCGAGCGGCACCTCGAAGACTTCGGCGACCTCGAAAGGGTCGGGCTTCAGGTCGAAGACGGGACGCACGAGGCCGACCACCGGCGTGACGACGAAGCCGGTGCCGGTCGTATATGTCGGCAAGGAGCCGAGCACCTCGACATGCGAAGCCTCGAGGCCGATCTCTTCGTACGCCTCGCGCAAAGCGGTCGCGACGGCGTCGGCATCGCTCGTTTCCGCCCGCCCGCCGGGAAAGCTGATCTGGCTCGGGTGATCGGTGAGGTGATCGGTGCGCTGCGTCAGCAGTACCGTGAGCTCCTGGCGCAGGACGAGCGGAATCAGCACCGAGGCCGCTGCCGCCGCACGATCGACGAAGCGCCGCTCGACCTTGGTCTCCGGCTCCCACGCAGGCGGGGCGCCGAAGCGCTCACGGATCGCCGCCGGCGCGATATTCGCCGCGGCAACCGCCGGGAGATGCGAATCGGAACCGAGGGCGGGAAGCGCCTCGGGATCGAAAGCGAGAGGCACGCTATGACCGGGGAAGTTCTTGCGGCGTCCGGCTACGCCGGCGCACCGCTAAAAACCTGCGTGACGACGTCAGGCAAGCTTCTCTTTGATCCGCGCCGATTTGCCCGAGCGATTGCGCAGGTAGTAGAGCTTGGCGCGACGCACGTCGCCGCGGCGCTTCACTTCGATCGAGGCAATCAGCGGGCTGTAGGTCTGAAAGGTGCGCTCGACGCCTTCGCCGCTCGACACCTTGCGAACGATGAAGCTCGAGTTGAGGCTTCGGTTTCGCTTGGCGATGACGACGCCTTCGAACGCCTGCAGGCGCTTGCGCGTGCCTTCGACGACGTTGACGCTGACAATGACGGTGTCACCCGGCGCGAAGTCGGGGATCGTCTTGGCGAGACGGGCGATTTCCTCGTGCTCGAGGGTCTGGATGAGGTCCACGCGATGCTCCTGGCGATCGTGCCGGCGTGCATGAAGATTGTTGTAGGGCCGCTCGGGCCCTGCGCCGCAGAGGATCGGAAAAACCGCGAATTATAGCTTTCGCTCGTTCCGCTTCGACAGGCTGGTCCGGTCCGCCGCATCGAGCCTCCCGGCCCTTTCCGCCGCTTCGATGAGCTCGGGCCGCCGCGACGCCGTCAGCGCCAGCGCGCGATCGCGGCGCCAGCGCTCGATCGCGGCGTGGTTGCCCGAGAGCAGCACCTGGGGCACGACACCGTCGGTACCGGCGAGGGTTTCGGGGCGGCTGTAATGCGGGCAATCGAGGAGGTCAGCCGAAAAACTGTCCTGCTCGTGCGAGCGCGCATCGCCCAGCACACCGGGCTGCAGGCGTGCGACAGCGTCGAGCAAGGCGAGCGCAGGAATCTCGCCGCCGGAAAGGACGAAGTCGCCGAGGCTCAGCTCGAGGTCGACGTGACGGTCGATGAAACGCTGGTCGACACCTTCGTAGCGGGCGCAGAGAAGCACGGCGCCAGCGGCGAATGTGCCGACCGCTTCCTGTCGCAGCGGCTTGCCGGCCGGCGAGAAGTTGACCAGGGGCGCGGGCGCCGCTTCGTCGCGATCCGTCCGAATGGCGGCGAGCGCGCGTTCGAGCGGCTCGACGAGCAGCACCATGCCGGGGCCGCCGCCGTAGGGCCGGTCGTCGACGCGCGCGTGCGGCGGGTCGCCGAAATCGCGCAGCTGCCAGAGGCGGACGTCGACCTGCCGCGACTCGAAGGCGCGCCGCGTCACGCCGTGGACGAGATGCGCCTGGAAGAGCTCGGGGAAAAGGGTGATGACGTCGAATCGCATCGCCGCGCCTTCAGGACCTGTCAATAGTCGAGACCCCAGTCGGCGACGATCCGGTGCGCAGCGAGATCGACGTCGTCGACGCAGGCAGCTACGAACGGGATCAGGCGTTCCTCCGACGGCGTGCCGTCTCCGCCGGGCACAGGCTGCACGCGCAGAACGCCCTGCAGCCCGTTCTCGAGCAGGCCGACGACCGTGCCCAGCGCCTCGCCTTCGCGATTGACGACGGCGAGGCCGATCAGGTCGGCCCAATAGAACTCGCCTTCGCCCGGCGCCGGAAAGGCGGAACGCCCGACGAAGATGCGCGAGCCGCGCAATGCTTCGGCGGCGTTGCGGTCGTCGATGCCGCGCGCCGCGGCGACGAGGCCATCGCCGTGCTCGCGTGCTTCGCGGATGTTCAGGATCTCGGGGGGACGGGGCGCCGCGGCACGAACCGCCAGCGCGGATTCCGACGGCCTGAGATGCCAGCAGCGAGCGCTGAGCAAGGCCAGCGGTTCTGCCGCGAAAGCGTGGACCCTGAACCAGCCCTTGAGGCCCCAGGCTTCGACAATGCGCCCGACCTCGAGGGCATCGTCGGGCCACGCTGCGTCGGTCATCGCGACGCGCGCCTGCGACTTACGCGGCCGACTTCGCCTGCTCGACGAGGCGCCTGACGGTGGGCGACATCTGCGCGCCGTGATCCGTCCAGTGCTCGACGCGATCGAAAGCGACGCGCAAGGGCTGCTCGCCGCCGGAGGCGACCGGGTTGTAGAAGCCGATGCGCTCGATGAAGCGCCCGTCGCGGCGCAGGCGCGAATCGGCGACGACGATGTTGAAGAAGGGGCGCTTCTTCGCGCCGCCGCGTGCAAGCCGGATCACGACCATGATGTTGAACCTCGGTGTCGGGAGACGTCCCGCGAAAAACCTCGCATTATAAACTCGACATTGCCTTTGTCTTTCCCGCCCTCGCCATGAGCGACATCCTGATCCGCCCGTGCACACCGAACGACCTCGACGCGGTGACCTCGATCTACGCCTGGAACGTCGCTCACGGCACCGGAACTTTCGAGCTCGAGGCGCCGGATCGGGCCGAGATGGAACGCCGCCAAGCCGACGTGCTGAGCAAGGGCCTGCCCTGGCTCGTCCTCGAGCGCGCCGGCAACGTCGTCGGCTATGCGTACGCTAACCAGTTCCGGCCGCGCCCGGCCTATCGCTTCTGCCTCGAGGACTCGGTCTACCTCGCTGACGACGCGGTCGGGTCCGGCTTCGGCCGCCTGCTTCTCGCCGAGCTTGTCGCGCGCTGCGAAGCGGCCGGGGCACGGCAGATGCTCGCAGTGATCGGCGATTCAGCCAACGCCGGCTCGATCGGCGTGCACCGGGCCCTCGGCTTCGCCCACGCCGGAACGATCCGGGCGGCCGGCTGGAAATTCGATCGCTGGCTCGACGTCGTCATCATGCAGAAGAGCCTCGGCTTCGGCGACACGGCGCCAGCTTCATGATGGCCGGCGCCCGGCACGGACGTTCCAAGACCGTTGCGACATGGCTGGCGTTGATCGGTGGCAGCCTCGGCCTGCACCGCTTCTATCTCTTCGGAATGGCGGATGCCTGGGCCTGGCTGCACGCCGTGCCGACGCTCGTCGGCGCCTGGGGCTTCTGGCGATTGCGCGAACTGGGCACCGACGACCGGCTCGGCAGCTTGCTGGTTCCCCTCCTCGGCCTGATGGTGACGATGACGACGCTCGTCGCCATCGTCTACGGCTTGATGCCCGATGAACGCTGGAACGCCCGCTTCGGCACCGGCGATCCGCCTCGCAGCTCGGGCGGGGCGGTGATCTTCGGCGTCTGCATCGCCCTCGCCCTCGGTGCCACCGTGGCGATGGCGACGCTGGCCTTCGTCGTCGAGCGCTATTTCGAGTGGCAGCTGCCCGGCTCCGTCTAAGCGAACAACCACAAGCTCGCCGCGTAGAACACGCCGGCAACAAACGCCGAAGCCGGAATCGTGAAGATCCAGGCCCAGACGATATTGCCCGCGACACCCCAACGCACCGTCGCGGCGCGCCGCACCGAGCCGACGCCGACGATCGCTCCGGTGATGGTGTGCGTCGTCGAGACGGGAATGCCGAGCGCGGTCGCGAGAAAGAGCGTGATCGCGCCACCGGTCTCGGCGCAGAAGCCGCCGACCGGCTTCAGCTTCGTGATCTTCTGGCCCATGGTCCGCACGATGCGCCAGCCGCCGAACATCGTGCCGAGGCCGATCGCGACATAGCAGCACCAGATCACCCAGGCCGGCGGCATGCTCGCGTTGGCCTGTGCATAGCCCGAGGCGATGAGCAGCATCCAGATGATGCCGATCGTCTTCTGCGCGTCGTTGCCGCCGTGGCCAAGGCTGTAGAGCCCGGCCGAAACCAGCTGCAGGCGGCGGAACAGGTTGTCGACCCTGAGCGGCGACGAGTGGCGAAAGACGTTGGCCACGGCGACCATCAGAAACGCGCCGAGCAGAAAGCCGAGCACCGGCGAGAGGAAGATGAAGAGCACCGTCTTCCAGATGCCCGAGGCGATGAGCGAGTTGGCACCGGCCTTGGCGATCACGGCGCCGACGATGCCGCCGATCAGCGCATGCGACGAGCTCGAGGGAATGCCCCAGCGCCAGGTGACGAAATTCCAGAAGATCGCCCCGATCAGCGCGCCGAAGACGACGTGGTGGTCGACGACGCCCGGCTGGACGATGCCTTTACCGATCGTCGCCGCGACGCTGAGATGAAAGACGAAGATCGCGACGATGTTGAAGAATGCGGCGAAAACGATCGCCTGCTGTGGCTTCAGCACGCCCGTCGAGACCACGGTGGCGATCGAATTCGCGGCATCGTGAAAGCCGTTCATGAAGTCAAACGCAATCCCCAGCGCGACGAGCAGCGAGACGACGCCGAACGAGATCTCGGTGGCGCTCATGGGTAGCACCCACCGTCCGACGAGTACAACGTCCGCCCCCCCGAGCGGGCTCGGGCCGGCTTGGGAGCGGCCCGACGCTCAGCCCGCCCCGTCACGAATTTTCGAGGACAACGCCCTCGATGAGATTGGCCACGTCCTCGCAGCGGTCGGAGATCGACTCGAGCAGCTCGTAGACCGCTTTCAGCTTGATCAGCTCGCGCACGTCCTTTTCTTCCCGAAAGAGCTTCGACATCGCCGAGCGCATGACCCGGTCGGCATCGGACTCGAGGCGGTCGATCTCCTCGCAGGTCTTGATCGCCGCCTCGGCCACCTGCGGCTCGCTGATCTTCGGCAGCAGCGAGACGGCGTGCTGCACCCGCTCGCAGCACCTCGCGCTCAGGTCGCCGAGGCGAAGGACATCGTCGTTCATCGCCTGCACGTCGTAGAGCATCATCGTCTCGCTCGCGTCCTGGAGCAGGTCGAGGATGTCGTCCATGGCGTTGATGAGGCCGTGGATCTGCTCGCGGTCGATCGGCGTGATGAAGGTCTTGTGCAAAAGCCGGTTCACCTCCGCGGTGATGCGATCGGCCTGGCGCTCCGCCGTGCCGACCTCGATCGCATACTTTTCGCGCAGAGCCGGGTCGGCGTAGTGCTGGATGAGGCGGATGAACGCGCGGGCGCCCTCCGCGATGAAGCCGCCATGCTGGTTGAATAGCTCGAAAAAATTTCCCTCGCGCGGCAGCAGTTTGCCGAAAAGCATGCTGGCCTCTCCTTGTTTGTGGAGGAGTTTACGGGCGCCGCCGGACGGCCCGCGGATCGACGAGATGAGCTTGGCCACCCACCGATCACAATCGCGTGCGGCCGCGGATCGTCCCGGTTCGATTTGTCAACCACAGCAAAGAGATGGCAAGACCGGCAGCTTCGTCTGACAACCGTGACATTCCCCGCCTCGCCGTCCACGGCCTGGCATGCCGGCGCGGCGAGCGGGTCTTGTTCGGCGCTGTCGACTTCACGGTCCGGGCCGGCCAGATCGTCTGGCTGCGTGGCGCCAACGGCCAGGGCAAGACGACCCTGCTGCGCACGCTGGCCGGACTTTCGGCGCCCGAAGCCGGTACGGTCGTCTGGGGTGAGACGACAGCGCGGCGGCCGTTCGTCTACATCGCTCATGCCAACGCCCTGAAAGAGGACTTGAGCGCGGTTGAATCGCTCCATTTCCTGATGCGCCTGGCCGGCGATGAACCCACGCACGACGAGCTCGATGTCGCGCTCGCCCGCTTCGACCTGGCGAGCCGCCAGCATGCACCGGTGCGCACGCTGTCGCAAGGGCAGCGGCGGCGCGTCGCACTGGCCAGGCTCGCGGCCGAGCGCGAGGCCTCGACGTGGCTACTCGACGAGCCGTTCGACGCGCTCGACGCGGCTGGCATCGAGACCTTGAAGGCGCTTCTCGTCGCCCATGCGAAGCGCGGCGGCAGCATCGTCCTGACGAGCCACGTTCCCTTCGCGATCGAGGAGCCGGCGCCCTTCGTCGTGATGCTCGAATCGCCGGTCGCGGCATGACGGGTCTCTTTTCGGCGCTCGTCGCGCGCGACCTGCGACTGGCCGCGCGCCGACGCGCCGACGCGCTCCTTCCGGTCGCCTTCTTCACCGTCGCGGTGAGCCTGTTTCCGCTCGGCGTCGGCCCCGAGGCGCAGACCTTGCGCCAGATCGCGCCTGGCGTCGTCTGGGTCGCAGCGCTGCTCGCGGCGATGATCTCGGTGACGCAGCTCTATGCCACCGACCTCGCCGACGGCTCGCTCGAGCAGATGCTGCTCGCATCCTCGCCCGGCCTCGCCATCGGCCTCGTTGCCGCCAAAGCCGCAGCGCACTGGCTCGTGACCGGCTTGCCCCTCGTCGTCGCCGCGCCGGTCTTCGGCTTGATGTTCGACATGCGCGGTGAAGCGATCGCGACCCTGACGATCACGCTCCTCCTCGGCACGCCTGTCCTCAGCCTTCTCGGCGGCCTCGGCGCGGCGCTGACGCTGGGGCTTCGCAGCGGCGCGGCACTCCTCATCCTGATCATCGTGCCGCTCTGCATTCCAGCGCTCATCTTCGGCGCCGGCGCCGTGGCCGCCGTCGACGGCGGCCTCTCGGCGCGAGGCCACCTGTCGCTCCTCGGCGCATTTCTCATCTTCACGGTGCTGGTCGCGCCGCCGGCCACGGCCGCGGCACTGCGCATCGCGACCGAATGACCGGCGTCAACATCCGCCGGCCGCAAGGCGGGACAATCACGCTCGCCCGACAATCATGACGATGACGTTTCGCTTCTTCCACTTCGCCGCCCCGGCCCGCTTCTACCGGCTGGCCGGCGTGCTGGTTCCACTCTGCTGGGCGGCTTTCGCGATCCTCGCGATCGCCGGCCTGTACGTGGGCTTTTTCCGCGCGCCGACCGATGCGACCCAGGGTGATGCGTATCGAATCATCTTCATCCACGTTCCCGCGGCCTGGATGTCGATGGTGCTCTACGTCGCCATGGCCTTCTGGGCGGCGATCGGCTGGGCCTTCAATGCGCGGCTTGCCTCGATGCTGGCGCGCGCCATCGCGCCGACCGGCGCGCTGTTTACCTTTCTCGCCCTCTGGACCGGCGCTTTCTGGGGCAAGCCGGCATGGGGCACCTGGTGGGTCTGGGACGCCCGGCTCACGTCGGAGCTCATCCTGCTTTTTCTCTACGCCGGATTTCTCTCGCTCGTCGCGGCGATCGACGACCCGCGCCGGGCCGATCGCGCCGGCGCGCTCGTCGCCGTCGTCGGCAGCGTCAACGTCCCCATCATCTATTTCTCGGTGAAATGGTGGAACACGTTACATCAGGGAGCAACCATCACGCTCACGACTTCGCCCAAAATGGTGAGTTCCATGCTCGTCGCCATGCTGCTCATGACGCTCGCCTTCTGGGCCTACGCCTTCGCCGTCGTCTTCATGCGGGCGCGGGCGATCGTTCTGGAACGCGACCAGCACGCGCATTGGGCCACGCAAGCCGCACGCGGCGTGCGAGTTTCGGCGCCCATCACCGGAATGCAGACATGACCTGGAACAGCGCTTCCGACTTTTTCGCCATGGGGGGCTATGGCCTCTATGTCTGGGGCGCCTATGGCGTCGCCGCCGCGTGCATGGCGGTCGAGCCTGTCATGGCGGCGCTTCGCCACAGTCGCGCGCGCCGGGCCCTGGCTGGCGAGGGCGAATGATGAAACCGCGCCACAAGCGTCTGGCAATCGCCGCCGGCGTCGTCGCCATGGTCGGCGCAGCAGTGGCACTGGTGCTGAACGCATTCCAGAGCAACCTCGTGTTCTTCTATTCGCCGTCCCAAGTCGCATCGCATGAAGCCCCCAGCATGCGCACCTTCCGTATCGGCGGGCTCGTCGAGCGCGGCACGGTGAAGCGCGACGGCATGCATGTCAGTTTCGTAGTCACCGACACGGCGAAGTCGATTCCCGTTCAGTACGACGGCATCCTTCCCGATCTCTTCAAGGAAGGCAAAGGCGTCGTCGCGCAAGGCCAGTTGCAGGACGGCGTGTTCGTCGCCCGCGAAGTGCTCGCCAAGCACGACGAGAACTACATGCCGCCCGAAGCGGCCGACGCCCTGAAGCGCGCCCAGCAAGGCAACCCGAAGCTTGCCGAGACGCTCGCCGCCGAGCCGATGCGCAAATAGCCATGATTCCCGAACTCGGCCACTTCGCTCTCTGGCTTGCGCTCGGCATCTCGGCCGTGCTCGGCACGCTGCCGATGCTCGGCGCGGCGCGCAACCGCGCCGAATGGATGGCGCTGGCGCGGCCATGCGCCCGGCTCGTCTTCGTGCTGGTCGCCTTCGCCTTCGTGTGCCTGGCGCTCGCCTTCGTCGGCAACGACTTCTCGGTGCTCTACGTCGCCTCGAACTCGAACCGCTCGCTGCCCCTGCACTACCGCGTCACCGCGGTGTGGGGTGGGCACGAAGGCTCGATCCTGCTCTGGCTGCTGATGCTCACGTTCTGGACCTTCGCGGTGGCGCAGTTCAGCCGTCACCTGCCCGAGACGGTCGTCGCACGCATTCTTGCCGTGATGGGCTTGCTCGCATTCGGCTTCCTGCTTTTCATCCTGGTCACGTCAAACCCGTTCGAGCGGCTCTTCCCCGTACCGGCTGACGGCCGCGACCTCAATCCGCTGCTGCAGGACCCGGGCATGGTCATCCATCCACCCATGCTCTACATGGGTTACGTCGGTCTCTCGGTGGCGTTCTCGTTCGCGGTCGCAGCGCTCATCGGCGGCAACCTGGATGCGACATGGGCGCGCTGGACACGGCCGTGGACGACGGCGGCGTGGATCTTCCTCACCATCGGCATCGCCCTCGGCAGTGGCTGGTCGTACTACGTGCTCGGCTGGGGCGGCTGGTGGT
>PLZH01000313.1 GCA_003152055.1 Burkholderiales bacterium | reverse complement strand
CCGCGCCGAGCGCTATCTGCGCAACGCCGTCGATGCGGCCGACGTGCGCTGCCGCGTCCGCGCCAGCGGCGTCGTCATCGAGCTCGACGAACGCACGCTCGATGCCCTGAGCGAGACGCGGCGCGACGAGCTCGCCGAGGCCGTGCGCGCCCTCATCTCCGCGCCGACATCGGACCGCTCGCCCGTCTTCGCGCCGTATCGCCGAGGCAGCGCCTTTGTCGGCAAGCCGGCATGAAGGAGCTCGGCATCCAGCTAGACCGCGAGCGGCAGGCACGCCTCGGGCTCGACGAAGCCATCTTCGCCGCCGGCAAGAGCACGGCGCAGCTCGGCGCGCTCGTTCGCGACGCGGTCGAGCGCCGGGAACGGCGGCTGTTCACGCGCCTGTCGCCCGAGCAGCTGGCTGCGCTCGACCGGCACGAGCGCGAAGTCATCGACTACGACGCGGTTTCGCGCACAGGCATCGTCGGCGCGCCGATCGAGATGTCGGCAGCGGGTGTCGCTGTTGTGGGCGGCGGCAGCTCCGACATCGCGGTGGCGTCCGAGGTGCTGCGTACGCTCGCCTATCACGGCCAAGCGGCGCTGCACGTGGCCGATGTCGGCGTCGCGGGCCTCTGGCGGCTGCTCGATCGCATCGAAGAATTGCGCAGGATGTCGGTAGTGGTCGTCGTGGCCGGCATGGAAGGCTCGCTCTTTAGCGTCGTCGGCGGCCTGGTGCCCGGAGTCGTGATTGCTCTGCCCACCTCGGTGGGCTACGGTGTCGCCAGCGGTGGCCACGCCGCGCTCAGCTCCGCGCTGGCCAGTTGCGCTCCGGGCGTCGTCGCCGTAAACATCGACAACGGCTACGGTGCCGCTTGCGCCGCGATGCGCGTGCTGCGTGGTTCGGGGCAATGCCCGCGGCCGTGATGGCAATGACTGCGAATGTGAACCCACGCATGAATGTCTCGGAGGGGCTAGACCGGGCCTAGCCGCCGCCGAGCGCATGCTGAAGCTGGTCTCCGGCCAGCATGAAGACGATCTCGTGCTGTGCCTGATCTCGGGAGGCGGCTCGTCGCTGCTGCCACTGCCAGCCGTTGGCCTGACGCTGGAAGACAAACAGGCCCTGAATCGCGAACTACTCGCTGGCCTTTTGATCGGCGGCCGACTCCGGGCTTCGCTCGGCTTTGCGCCGCTATTGCGATTCGTCAAGGCTAGACCGTAGGCTTCATTCAGACTCAGGAGCCGTAACGTATAGGACGATAGCGCTGCTGGCCAACGGGAAGAAGCCGCCGCAAACCGACAAACCGAATCGACGGTGAAGGATCCTCACGCCGTCCGTGACCCGAATTGGAGAAGTCCCATGAGTGCTTTGCTCCAGCCTGCGACCGCGCGTGAGTTTCTCTCTGGTAACGAAGCGGTCGCGCGCGGCGCGTTCGACGCTGGCGTCGAACTTGCCGCGGCGTATCCCGGAACGCCATCGACCGAGATCGTCGAGACGCTTGCCACATTTCCTGGCGTCTATACCGAATGGTCCACCAACGAGAAAGTCGCACTCGAAGTGGCGCTCGGCGCCTCGATGACCGGGCGGCGCGCCATCACCGCGATGAAACACGTGGGGCTGAACGTCGCCTCCGACTCGCTGATGACGCTCGGACAGGTGGGAGCCAAGGCCGGACTCGTGATCGCCGTGTCCGACGACGTCGGATTCTCCTCGTCGCAAAACGAGCAGGACTCGCGTTTCTGGGGCCGATTCGTGCATCTGCCCGTGCTCGAACCCTCCGACGCGGACGAAGCCTATGCCATGACCCGCGACGCGTTCGCACTCTCGGAGCGCTTCGAGGTTCCGGTGCTCCTGCGCCTGACGACGCGCGTGTCGCACGTCAAGCGCATGGCGCAAACGTCGACGCAGGAGGCGCCCGAAGCAGGACGCCATGGCTACGTGAAAGATGCGGCACGCTGGATCACCACGCCAAACCACGTGGCGAGGCGACTTGAGCTGCGCGCCGAGCGCGACGGCGCGCTCGCACTCGAGGTTGAGTCATCGGGCTGGAACCGGCTTGAAGCCCGAGGCGACCGACGCATCGGCTTCATCGTTTCCGGGCCCGCCTATCACGTCGTGCGCGAGGCCCATCCCGACGCACCGATCCTGAAGCTCGGCTTGTCGCACCCGCTGCCGCTCGGTCTCGCCAAGCGATTCGCCGCCAGCGTCGACAGGGTGCTCGTCGTGGAGGAAGTCGATCCCATCGTCGAAAACGAGCTCCGCGCCGCGGGCCTCTCCGTCCACGGCAAGGATGTCTTGCCGCGGGGTGGCGAGATCACGGTTGCGGTCCTGGAGCGTGCTGTTGCGCGCCTCGCCGAGAGTGGCTTGCCCAGCAGCGTCGCACCGCGTGCGGCGTCCGTGTTTCCGCGCCCGCCGACGCTGTGCGCCGGCTGCCCGTACACCGGGGTCTATTTCTGGCTGGGGCAGTTGAAGGACACCATCATCTGCGGCGACATCGGCTGTTACACGCTGGGCTGCGGGTCGCCCTGGGACGCCATGGACACCTGTATTTCAATGGGTGCGTCGCTGGGTGTCGCCCATGGCATGGCAAAGGCGCAGGAAGGCGACGCGAACAGGAAGTCGGTGCTCGCCGTCATCGGCGACTCGACGTTCCTGCACACGGGAATGCCCGCACTGGCCAACATCACCTATCAGGGCAGCAACGTGACGGTGCTGTTGCTGGACAACCGCTCCACGGCCATGACCGGCGGCCAGAACAATCCCGGAAACGGCCACAGGTTCGACGGCACGCCGGCGCCGCGCATCGACTTTGCACGTCTCGTCGAAGCCCTGGGCGTGAAGCCCGAGCGAATACGCATGGCCGATCCTTACGAGCTTCCGACCTTCCTCAAGGTGTTGCGCGAAGAGATGAAGGTGCGTGAACCGTCGGTCATCATCACCACCCGTCCGTGCGTATTCACGCCCGAATTCGAGCGCCGAGCGCCGCTCAAGGTCGTCGACGAAGACTGCAACGGCTGCGCGCGCTGCCTCGAGGTCGGCTGCCCGGCAATCACGGTGACACGTCGCGAACGGCAGACGCGCTCGGAAGGCAAGGTGGTTGAACTTGCCTGGACGACCATCGAGCAGGCGGCCTGCACCGGATGCGACCTGTGCGCGAAGGCCTGCTCGCGCGGCGCGATCGTACCGGCATGAATACCGACATTCTCGTCGTCGGCATCGGCGGACAGGGCGTGATGACGGCTGCCGAGACCATCGCCCGCGCCGCGCTGGCTGCCGGGCTCGAGGCGACCAAGACCGAGGTGGCCGGCATGTCGCAGCGCGGCGGCGTCGTCTGTTCGCAGGTGCGCATCGGCAGGCACATCGCGGCGACGGAAGTGCCGATCGGCCAAGCGACGCTGCTGCTCGCGTTCGAATCGGCGGAGGGCCTGCGCTGGAGCCATTACCTCGCGCCACGCGGCCAGGCCTTCGTTGATTCGTGGCGCGCCGTGCCGCCGGTGGTTTCTTCAGGACATTTCGCCTATCCGAAGGACCCCGCGGCAGACATGCGGGCTGCCGGCGTCGACGTGGTCGAGCTCAACGCACGCTCGGTCGCTGCCGCGCTGGGGGACGTGCGTCTGGCCAACAGCGTCATGCTCGGCGCTGCCGCACGCAGCCTGCCGTATGCGCCCGATGTCTTGCGCGCCGAGGTGCTGCGCCGTTTCGGGAAGAGCGCCGCGCTCGCGGAGTCCAACGGTCGCGCATTCGACGCCGGGCGAGATCTGGCAGGCTAGTTCTGGCAGGCTAGTTCTGGGCAGGCAGTGCGCTGCCACCGCTCGGATCTGACCACGTGGGATTGCGGGCGCATGCAAACGAGATCGCCAGCGCACACCGGGTTGCCGGCTCTCAGTCATCGCAACTCGCCCGCCGCAGTGCTCCTGCGCGAGTCCTACCGAGAGGATGGCAAGGTCCGCAAGCGCACCCTGGCCAACCTGTCTTGCCTGCCCGACGAGGTCATCGAAGGCTTGAAGGTGCTGCTGCGCGGCGGTGTGGCTGTACCCGGTGTCGATGAGGTTCTTCACCGTCGAACGCACCCTGCCTCACGGCCATGTGGCCGCCGTGCTGGGGGCTGCGCGCGGGTCGGGCGCTGCGTCCTGGTTCGGCTCAGCGCCGCAGGAACTGCAGCCCGTGTTGCTGGCCATGCTCGTGGCCCGCGTGATCGCGCCGGCCTCCAAGCTGGCCACCCACCGGTTGCTGCACGACGACACCGCCAGCTCCTCGCTGGGCCGCGTGCTGGGGGTAGGCCAATGCAGTGCCGATGACCTGTATCGGGCGCTGGACTGGTTGCATGATGCACAGCCAGTCATCGAGCGGCGGCTGGCCCGTCAGCATCTCGCGGGCTCGACCCTCGTGCTGTACGACCTCACCTCGACCTGGATGACGGGACGCTGCTGCGAGCGCGGCCATTCGCGCGACGGCAAGCGCGATGACCCGCAGATCGTCTTCGGGTTGCTGTGTTCCTCCGAGGGTTGTCCGATCGCCGTGGAGGTGTTCAAGGGCAACACGGCCGACCCGGCCACGGTGGCCGCTCAGGTGAGCAAGCTCAAGGATCGCTTCGGCATCGAACATCTGGCCTGGGTGGGCGACCGCGGCATGCTCACCTCGGCTCGGATCGAGCAGGTGCTCAAGCCCGCGGGCATGGACTGGGTGAGCTCGCTGCGGGCGCCGCAGATCGCACAGCTCGCCGATGAGCACGGTCCGTTCCAGCCGACGCTGTTCGATGAGCGCAACCTGCTGGAGCTCACCAGCGCGCACTTCCCCGGCGAGCGGCTGGTGGTGTGTCGCAATCCCTTACTGGCCGAGGAGCGCACGCGTAAGCGCCTGGAGTTGCTGGCCGCCACCGAGGTCGATCTGGACAAGATCGCGGCCGCCACGCAGCGCGCTCGCCATCCGCTGCGCGGCGAGGACGCCATCGGCTTGCGGGTGGGTCGTGTGATCGGCCGCTTCCACATGGCCAAGCACTTCGAACTCGTCATCACCCCGATGTCGTTGACCTATCGGCGCAAGCTCGATGCCATCCAAGCCGAGGCAGCGCTGGACGGCCTGTACGTGATCCGCACCAGTGTGCCCGCAACGAAGCTCGATGCCGGCGCCACGGTGGCCGCGTACAAGAGCCTGGCGCACGTAGAGCGCGCCTTTCGCTGCATGAAGACCATCGATCTGCACGTGCGTCCGGTCTTTCACTACGCCGAGCAGCGCGTGCGTGCTCATGTCTTCCTGTGCATGCTCGCCTATTACGTCGAGTGGCACATGCGCAGCGTCTGAAGCCCATGCTGTTCGACGACGAGCACCTCGAAGAGGCCAGCGCCGCCAGGGCCTCACCGGTGGCCAAGGCGTTGCGATCCGACCATGCCAAGGCCAAGGACGCGAGCAAGGCGGCAGACGATGGGACACCGTTGCACAGCTTCCGCACCCTGCTGCAGGACCTCTCCACGCTGGCCTACAACATCACCCACGCCCACCTCAACCCCGAGGCCAAGATCGTCACCACCACTCGGCCCATGCCGGTTCAGACCAAAGCCTTCAGGCTGCTCGTCTTGAATCCCGCCTGTACCCAGCGCCAACCATCCGGCGAACGAAAAGTTCAAGCAGGGCGCGTACTTATGTCTCGGCACTCGCCAAAGTTCGAAAGTTCGGGCTAGGGCGGCGTCGACGTTGGGCGTAAACCGTCCCGTGATGCGATTCGGTCTCGCGCGGCCGCCGCAGGCTGGCAAATTGCCAAGAAAAGACTCGGCGAGAACGGGCGGATCGCGGCGGGCTGCTGCAATCCAGTGGAATAAGTATTCTCGCTAGAGCTCTAAACTTCCCAGGAGAAACGAAATGGTCGCAAAGAACACGATCTTTCTTTGGTTCGACGGCACGGCCCTGGACGCGGCGAAGTTTTATGCCGAAACCTTCCCCGACAGTGCGGTGGGCGCAGTTCACCGTGCGCCGAGCGACTATCCCAATGGTAAGCAAGGTGACGTCCTCACGGTCGAGTTCACCGTGATCGGCATCCCGTGCGTGGGTCTGAACGGTGGCCCCGAGTTCAAGCACAGCGAGGCGTTTTCGTTCCAGGTCGCGACCGATGATCAGGCCGAAACCGATCGCCTTTGGAACGCGATCGTCAGAAATGGCGGCGCGGAAAGCCAGTGCGGCTGGTGCAAGGACAGGTGGGGCCTTTCTTGGCAGATCACCCCTCGCGCTCTGACCGCTGGGGTGTCCGATCCCGATCCTGCGGTGGCCAAACGCGTGTTCGAGGCGATGATGTCGATGAAGAAGATTGACATCTCTGCGATCGAGGCGGCGCGCAAGGGATGACATTGCTTGGAATGCACCCGCCGATCGCCTCGATGGCTGCGTTAGGCGCGGTCGTAGGCCAGGAACACGGTTCTGTCGCAATAGGGGCGGCTGTCCGTAGCAAAGCGGCCCCTCGCCGG
>PLZH01000206.1 GCA_003152055.1 Burkholderiales bacterium | reverse complement strand
ATCCCGAAGTCACGCACACGGTGAAGGGCCGCGAGCTGCTCGAGCGCTTCGTGCTCGAGATCGCCGGCGCGAAGCCGGACTGGGTGATGGGCAACTACATCGACGAAGCGGTGGCGCGCATCCGCGAGCAGGTCGGCGACGACGAAGTCATCCTCGGGCTCTCGGGCGGCGTCGATTCGAGCGTCGCCGCGGCGCTCGTGCACAAGGCGATCGGTGATCGCCTCACCTGCGTTTTCGTCGACCATGGACTGCTCCGCCAAGACGAAGGCCGCATGGTCATGGCGATGTTCGCCGACCGGCTGCACGTCAAGGTTATCGCGGTCGATGCCAGCGAGCAGTTTCTCGGCCACCTCGCCGGTGTTTCCGATCCCGAAGCCAAGCGCAAGATCATCGGCCGCGAGTTCGTCGAGGTCTTCACCCGCGAGGCGGCCAAGTGTGTCCGGGCGAAGTGGCTGGCGCAGGGAACGATCTATCCCGACGTCATCGAGTCGGGCGGCGCCAAGACGAAGAAGGCGATCACGATCAAGAGCCACCACAACGTCGGCGGCTTGCCGGAGACCCTCGGCCTGAAGCTGCTCGAGCCTTTGCGCGAGCTGTTCAAGGACGAGGTGCGCGCGCTCGGCGTCGCCCTCGGCCTACCGCACGACATGGTGTACCGGCATCCGTTCCCGGGTCCGGGCCTGGGCGTTCGCATCCTCGGCGAAGTCAAGCGCGAGTACGCTGACCTGCTGCGCCGCGCCGATGCGATCTTCATCGAGGAGTTGCGCAACACGGTCGATCCGGCCAGCAAGAAGAGCTGGTACGACTTGACGAGCCAGGCCTTTGCCGTGTTCCTGCCGGTCAGGAGTGTCGGCGTCATGGGCGATGGGCGAACCTACGAACACGTCGTCGCGCTGCGCGCCGTGCAGACGAGCGACTTCATGACTGCGGACTGGGCCGAGCTGCCCTATGCGCTCCTGAAGAAGGTGTCGAGCCGCATCATCAACGAGGTGCGCGGCATCAACCGCGTCACCTACGACGTCTCGTCGAAGCCGCCGGCGACGATCGAGTGGGAGTAAGACTTTGCAATGTCGGGATCTATCGGGCAGCATGCCATGGGACCGCTGACCCAAAGCAGCCTGTCGAAGCCTCGTGCTGCAATGATGGTTCGACCTCGTTCCCAATTCCTGGGCAAGACCCTGCTGCGCGCGTACCGATAGTCTCGACCCGATATGCGACGTCGAAAGTCGATGTCGCCCTGACCGGAGCACCCCATGGCTTTGCCCCATGCGCAACCGCTCGAAAGCATCGACGTGCGCCCGCTCGGCCCGGCTCTGCGCGACGAAGTGACGACCAGCTTGCTGAAAACCCCGTCGCTGCAACTGATGCGCCTGGTGCTGCCGGCGGGTCGGAGCGTGCCCGAACACAGCGTGCCCGGGGCCATCACCGTGCAGTGCCTCGAGGGCGAGGCGGTCCTGACCATGCCGTCGCGCACTTGCCACCTGAACGCCGGCTGGCTCGTGATGCTCGAAGGTGGCGAACCGCACGCCGTGCAGGCGGTGACGGACGCGTCGCTGCTGGTGACCGTCCTTTTGCACCCGGCGTGATTGATTGCGTCGCATTGCCGTGGGCACCGACCCGCGAGGCTTGCCCGCCCTCCCACGATCTGCGCGAGGCTCCGTCGGACCCGCGCTCGCCTTGACGGAAAGCACGCGATGACGATCTCAACCTTCGACGACCTCCTGCGGTCCGCGCGCAACCAGAGCGAACCGCAGCGCCTGCTTTTCGTCTTCGCCACGGCCGACCTTCCGGACGACGCCACGCCCGAGCAGCGCGCCCGATTCGAGGTCGGACAAGGCGGCACGCTGACGCCACTGATGTGTGTCGACAAGACACCCGACGAGCTGGCCACCTTCGACGCTCTGGTCGCGGAGTCGCGCGAGTTCGAGCGGCCCTGGGACATCGTCTTCGTGGCCGCCCTGTCGGGCAGCGCCGGTCGCGGTCCGACCAGCGCACAGGCCGAGGCGCCGTTGCAGCGCATGGTCGAATCGATCAAGTCGGGAAGCATCGGCGGCTTCATCCCCTTCGACGGCCGGGGCGAATCGGTCCAGTTCAGCTGAGCGATCGACCGCGTGCCCGTCGATGCTGCGGGCGATCGGCGAACGCGGCGCCGGCAGGGCTGGGATCGAAGTCCATGCGCCCCCGGCGGTTCAGGCGAATTCCGGCGACGGGCCGACCGGCCCCGGTGCAAGTGGCCTCTCGTTCCTGCGGCCGCGCGGCAACAGGTCGGGTCGAGCAGGGTTCCCGACGGTGGCAGCGTCGCTCCGCCGGGTCCGGCGCGGTTTGCGTTGCGTCAACCGGATTTGGACGACGGCGCCGGGCGGTGCGGATCAATCGCCACGCAACGCGAAGACCCCGAGCGGGTTCTTCGTGATCGCGACCGAGACGATCCAGCCGAACGTCGCGAGGGCGACGACCCACGCGACGGCACGAACGGACGCCGGCTGGCCCGGCCGCAGCGCGACCATGCCGAGGCCGATATAGACCAGAAGACCGACCACCTTCGCCATCAGCCAGGGCACAGATCCGGGATTGAGCCGCAGAGTCCAGGCGAGCAGAAGCGCCGAGATCAGCAGCACGGAGTCGACGACGTGCGGCAGCGTCTTCGCGAGCCGGCCGCACACCCAGGCCGCGCCGAGCAGCGAGGCCAGGCCGCGAGCGAAAAACCCCGTCACCGAGAGCGCAACGGCGATTTCATGGATCGCCTTGAGAGTGCCGTAGTCCACCGGTCAACCCGGCCGTCCGTCGATGCGCGACCGCGTCAGCACCGGCCAGTAGCGCACTGCGTAGAGCGCGAAGCCGGCGGACCACAGCGCAGCCGAGCCCAGCACGGCGTCGATCGTCGCTACCGGGGCGACGAGCGGCACGAGCACGCGGACCAGCGCCGCGCCGAGGATCAGCCCATAGCAGGCGACATCGCCGCGGTCAGCGCGCAGCGGCCGGCCGGTGTGGCCGAGGGCCGTGCGGGTCATCATGCCAATGATGAGGCCGCCCGCGGCGCCTACGGTCAACGCGTGGGTCGCGATCGACGGCGTGACCCATCCCAGCTCCGCCAGGCCGCGCAGCACAAGATGCACCGGAATCCAGAAGTAGGCGGCCTGGAGCACCCAGACCAGCGGTGCGCGCGCTGTTTTCCACGGCTGCCACAGCGTCCAGCGTGCCAGGTGCGCGGCCGCGCAGGCAGCGGCCAGTGCCGCCAGCGGCGCGCCGTGCACCTGCAGCATATCGGCCACCAGCAACACGAGCAAGGCGCCGAGCGCCGCTCTTTCCAGTGCCGGGCGACGGGTCGCGTTCGCCCCCGGTACGCCGTTGTTGGTAAACATCGGAATCACCCGGCCAGCCATCACGGCCATGATGAAGAGCACCGCGTCGAGCGCAACCTGGATGCCGATCCAGCCGGGGATATGCGCCACGCCGAGTTGTGCGAGGTGCACGGTCATGACGGATGCGGACATCAGCAGCAGCAGGCCGACGAAGAAATAGTTGCGGCGGTTGCGCGAAGCGATGAAGGGAATCGCGAGGGCGATCGCGGCGGCCAGCGGAAACGCGGCATTGACGATCGCGGCAGCCCAGCCGAACGGCGTGAGCACGAGAACCCGTCCGGCGAGCCAGAGCGTCGCCAGCGCCGCCAGCGGTGCGCCCGAGAGCGTGGGTCGGTTCGACCAGTTGCGGCCGGCCGTCAGCAGAAAGCCCACGACCACCGCGAGGGTGAAGCCGAACAGCATCTCGTGCGCGTGCCACATCGGCCCTTGCAGATAGGGCCGACCCAGCCAGCCGGCAAACTGCAGCGCCCAGAGGCCGATCGACAGCGCTGCGAAGACGCTTGCGAGCAGGTAGAAAGGGCGAAAGCCGAGCTGCCAGAGCGCGAACTCCTGCAATGGCGCAGGCGATGGTCGCGGTTCCTCGATCTCGATCGGTTGTGCCATCACGGCGCCTTCGGGGCTCGACGATGTGCATCGCGACCTCCGGATCGACGACGCGCGACAGCGCATCGGCGATCGGCCGGCGAGGGCGCAGCCGGCCTCCGGTACGAAAAGGGTGGGCTGGAATCGGTCACGACATCTCTCGTTTCGGGCGGTCAGTACGCTTGTTCGGCTACTGCACCAGCGGCGTGTCGCAAGCGTCCAGTTGCACGCCCTCGAGGCTGGCCCGGCCAGCCAGCAGTTGCAGGATCTGGCGCAACGCTGCCACGTAGGTCTGTTGGCGCAGCGCCATCGCGACGGCTCCGCGCACCGCCTCGAACGGATGCGCCACACCGGGCTCGCGCTCCAGGACCTCGACCACGTGCAAGCCGAAACGGCTGTGCACGAGACGCGGCAGCACGCCGACTTCGATACGGCCGAACAGCTCGTTCGCAAACTCGGGTGCGCAATCCGTCGGATCGAGCCAGCCCAGCTCACCACCCAGCTCGCCGCTGGGGCAGTTGGACAGCTCGCGGGCCGCCCGGCCGAACCGGTCACCGGCGCTGCCGTCGTGGCAACGAACGTCGAGCAGGCAGGTCTCGGCACGGCTGCGAAGCGCGACCACGTCCGTCCCGGGTGTCACGCCGAACAGAATATGCCGTGCGCGCACCCGTTCTCCGCTGCGGTAGCGGGCTGGATTCGCCGTGTGGTGGCGCCGGCAGGCGTCGTCCGTCGGGTCGGGCAGCTGCAACTCGCGTTCGAGCCAGGCATCGATCGCCTCGGACGCGGCAGCACTGATCACACCGTCACTCGGTGCGGGGTCCGCGCCTTCGAGCAGGCCGCCCTGGATGGCCGCCTGGCGCAGCAGTTCGGTGCAAGCGCGCTGGCGCAGTTCCTCGGCCGTGACGGTCTGGCCCAGCGGGTTCAACGGCACACCGTTGATGCAAGGCGCCGACGTCGACCGGGCGACGGCGGGGGTGCTGAAATCGACGGTATCGACAAGCATCTCGGGTGCTCCTTCAGACGCCGGCGCCGGGCTGGCGCGGCAGGTTGTGGCCGGCCGGCACGTTCAGGCGCCGGCTGCGCACCACCTGGGGCGGCCGGAACAGGTAGGCCAGCGTCGCAAAGCCGCTCCAGACATGCACCAGCCGGCTGAACGGGAACAGCAGGAAGATCGTCATGCCCAGCACCAGGTGCAGCTTGTATGGCCAGTCCAGCGCCACCAAGCCATCGGCATCCGGGCGGAACGTGACGATGCGTTGCGCCCAGTCCGACAGCGCCAGCATTGCGCCGCCATCCGAGTGGCCGAGCGAGAACGGCAGCGTGATCAGGCCGATGGTCAGCTGCACCCACAGGATCAGCAGGATCGCGATGTCGGTGCGATGGCTCGTGAGCCGGATGCGCGGGTCGAACAGGCGCCGGTGCAGCAGCAGGCTCAGTCCGATGAAGCAGATGAAACCGGCCGTGCCGCCCGAATAGATCGCCACGAGCTGCTTGTGCTGCGGCGTGATGAAGTGCTCGTAGACCCAGTGCGGCGTGAGCAGCCCGGCAAAGTGGCCGAAGAAAAGGAACAGGATGCCGATGTGGAACAGGTTGCTGCCCCAGCGCAGCGTGCCGGTGCGCAGCAGCTGCGACGAGTCGCTTTTCCAGGTGTACTGGTCGCGGTCGAAGCGGGCGAGGCTGCCTATCAGGAACACCGCCAGGCAGATGTAGGGGTAGACGTTGAAGGCGAAGTTGTGCAGGTAGCTTTGCAGGGCGCTCATGCGGCCGCTCCCGGTTGTGCGTTCTTGCGGATCACGCGGATCGGTTGCGCCTGGTCGGGCCGGGCCTGGCCCTTGGACGAGCAGCCGTCGAATACCACCGGCTCGGCCCAGCTCTCGTCGAGCGGCTCGTCGGCGGCCGGCTTGACCGGCTTCGCCTTCTCGCCGGCCAGCTCGAGCAGCGCACCGAGCACGCTGGCGTAGGCGCTGTCGCGCTGCTGCAGCGCGCCGAAGATCGCGTTGAAGATGTGCGCCATCTCGCCGAGGAAGGCGCGCGCTTCGGGCGGCGGCTGGGTCGAGACGAACTCCAGCACGGCCGGCAGGTAGTCGGGCAGTTCGCCCTCGGCGAGAATCAGGCCGGCCTTCTCGTAGGTCTGGCCGAGGTCGATCAGCGCCGGGCCGCGCTCGCGCGAATCGCCGTGCACATGCTCGAACAGGTGCAGCGATGTGGCGCGGCCGCGATCGAACAACTCGACGTACGCGGACTCGGATTCGAGCGGGTCGGCGCGACGCAGCGTGTCCATCAGTGCGTCGAGCTCAATGCGGCGTGTGTGCGAGAGGGTGCCTTCGTCGCGCAACAGGCCGCGCATTTCCGCAAGGTAGCCGCGCATCCGGACATCGGGGTAGCCGAGCAGCGCCGCCAGCACGCGCAGGCTCTTCGAGATTGGCCGAGGTGGGTTCAGTGCGAACATCGTCAAACCTCCGCCCGGATCGGAATCGTGCGCTTCTTCTCGCTGCCGAACAGGCTGGTCTCGCCGGTGCCTTCGGAGCAACCGTTGCCGAAGCTGAAGCCGCAGCTGCCGCGCACGTTGAAGGTGTTCTCGGCGTACTCGCGGTGGGTCGTCGGGATCACGAAGCGGTCTTCGTAGTTGGCGATCGCCATCACGTGGTACATCTCCTCGACTTGCGCCTCGGTGATCCCGACCTGCTTCAGCACGGCCTGGTTGGTGCGTCCGTCGACGTGCTTTTCGCGCTGGAAGGCGCGCATCGCCAGCATGCGCTCGAGCGCGCGCACCACCGGCACGGTGTCGCCGGCGGTCAGCAGGTTGGCCAGGTACTTGACCGGGATGCGCAGCTGGCTCACATCGGGTATCTCGCCGTTCGCGCCCACATGGCCGGCGTTGGCCGCCGCGCTGATGGGCGATAGGGGCGGCACGTACCAGACCATCGGCAG
>PLZH01000092.1 GCA_003152055.1 Burkholderiales bacterium | reverse complement strand
CAGTAGTGTCCCAACGTCCGTCATAGGAGGACGAGCTGCTCAGGCTCGAATTCGTCATTCGACGAACGCCGAGGCGTTGCAAGTAGTTGATTTATTGGGGTTGTCTCGAACATGGTCAGGCTCAGGATTTGTAGGAGTTCGTACAGGCTATGAGGCAGCATCGCGCGTTTCTTGACGATGGCGATCAACACGTAGGTCGCTATTGCGATCCAGATTTGCGTCTTCACCGCGTTCTCGCTGGTGCCGAAGAAGGCCTTGATGCGCAGGTGCTGCTTGATCCATTTGAAGAACAGCTCGACCTGCCAGCGCAACCGGTACAACTCGCCCACGATCTCTGGGGCCAGGCTCGTGTTGTTGGTCAGGAACGTGATGCGCTTGCCGTCCTCGTCCCTGACCACCACGCGGCGCAGCGCGGTGGGGTATCCCTGCTTGGAGTAGTAGACCTCCAGCGTGCCGAGCTGATCGCACAACACCTGGGTGTTCGTTCTGTCCACCGGCTGCGAGTAGCGGCGCTTGAAGCGCAGCCCGCGCTTGGCGCGGATGAGAAAGAAGCTCCCTGCTTCGTGCAACGCGTGAAGCCGGCCGAAGTCCATATAGCCGCGATCGAGCAAGTAGAACGCGCCCGGCTCCGGCGCCAGCACGTCCAACACGTTGACCTCGTGCATCTTGCCGTCGCTGATGTGGATGAAGGTCGGGATCGAACCGCGCACATCCAGCAGGGTGTGCAACTTGATGGCCGCCTTGGTGGAGCGAAATGGGGCCCATGGATAGAGCGACAGGCACAGGTCGATGGTCGTGGCGTCGAAGGCGTAGACCGTCTCCTTCAAGTCCAGGCCGATCGGCTCGTTCGCGTACAACGGGCGAGCGATACCGATCAGGTGCTGGGCCAAATCGGCGTAAATCTGCCAAGGTCGCACCGCGTTTGCGTTGGCCAGCGTGTTGCGGGCAACAGGCGAGCGAAATCCCAGGTGGTACAGCCGATGAGCCTGCGTCGCCAGACACGCCTCGATATCGCGCAGCGACTCGCGAAACGTCAACTGCGCAAAGGCCATCGCATAGAACTGGTCCAGGCACGAGAAGCTCTTGACCTTGTGCTCGCCGTCGTAGCGCGCCACACAGCGCCGAAACGTGGACAGCGGCAGATGCGCCATGACCTGCGCGAACACGAGCTTGCCTTGATGCATCGCCAACCCATGCGGGACCACCCCGCGATGGGCTCGAAGTCTGCGGTTCGACGTTCAAATCGAGACCAGACCCAAACGACGATTTATCTCGCCAGATCATCAACTTACCAGCGGCTCTGTTGAGAACGTTGGGACACTACTGATCCCAGAAGTACAGTGACCGCATTGGCTGCCCAGGTGCTCGATGAAGCTTTTCTGCAGCGGGTGCAGTGTGCCGTTCTTCTCCAGATTCTCGATGGTGGTGATCTCGAGGCCCACCGAGTCAGCCGCCAACATGAAGCAGCTGTAGACAGGCAGGTCGCCCGCCAGCACCGTGCAGGCGCCGCATTGCGCCATGTTGCAGCCCTTCTTCGTGCCGGTCAGCCCGAGGTCCTCGCGCAATGCGAGCAGCAGCGTGCGTTGATGCGGCACATTCAGGCGGTGCGTCTTGCCGTTGACCCGCAATTCGATGTCGGCGCGCGTCTCCGGCCGCTCACGGGCGATCTCCGGATTCGATGGCCGCTTGGCGACCTCCTTCAGCACATAGCCGCCGGCGACCAGACCGGCGCCTGCCACGGCCGTGCCGGCGGCAGCCTGGAAGAACGATCGGCGCGCCGGATTGGGCGGAACGTCGCGTCGAGGATCTTTGTCGCGTTCAGCCATGGCTGGTCGCTCCTCGATCGACGCTGGCCTCGCGCTTGTGCTGCGCCTTCTTCTCTAGGTGCGGCGCGTCGTCGGCTGGTGGCTGCCAGCGGCGCCAGTCGTGAACCGCGTCGAATTCGGCGTGGGTCAGGGTACCGCTGAGCATCGAGCGCAGCTTCGGCCAGTTCAGCTTTGCCAAGCGAACGTAGAGGTGGCCGAGGATTACCAGCAGGAACAAGGTCGCGGCGCAGTCATGGATGAGCCGCTGCCAGCGCATCCACGGGTGGCCGAAGCTGGTCAGCACCTCGGCATTCAGGAACAGGCTGACGCCGGTCGCGATGGCGGCGGTCGACAACAGGATCAGGGAGGTGTGATAGATCTTCTGCCACACGTCGAATTTTCCGGCCTTCGGCAACTCATGGCTTGCGCCTGCGTAGTAGCGCGCAAACGATTTGAAGTCGCGCCAGTCCGAGCGAGCGAACCACATGCTGCGCAGGTCCGACAGCCACACTGCCGCGACGATGTGCGCGATCAGCCCGAAGATGAAGAGGCCGGCGCTGATCTCGTGTACCAGCAGCCACGACACACCGGGCGACGGCAGGCTTGCGGGGATGAACAGCGCAATGCCGGACACGACCAGCAACAGCAGGAACGACAGGTTGCCCCAGTGGTACAAGCGCGCGCCGAGTTCCCAGCGCTCGAACCGAGGCACGGAACGTGCCGCCGGCTCGCCACCCGTGTAGCGCGGCGCGCCCACTCCGCGCCGCAGCAGATGCAGGCCCGCGAAAAGCACCACGAGCGTCAACAAGGCAAGCGCCGCGGTCCATGAGAGCTGCTGCGCGAGCCACTTATCGGTGAACCAGTCCTCACCGGTGCGAAACATGGCCACTTCCAAAACTGACTATTGCAGGGAACGCGCGACTCACCTTTCGCCTCGGCGCGGAGGTTCTGCGCAATGCGAACGAACTCGTTCCAACGCACAAGAAGGACCCTGGCCTGCAAGCCGCTGGAACGGCGCACCACACTTTTTGAGTCCTATATCCGTAGCGGAAAGAGATACGACCTCCGACTGCCGATGCCGCGCACGGCCGACTCGGCAATTCGTCCATCACACGCCAGATCGGCTTGGTGCCCATCCGTCAACCGATTCTTATCTGAGTTGTCGATGCGTCACTATCGGAACAGCTTGACATGTGCTGTACGAAATCCACGACAAGAGATACGCAAACCCGGCCGTGCGGATCAGCCTGGGGATCGGAAGGTGACCGGCGTCGCAAAGGACGCCTGCGCCGCCGCGGCAAACCCGTCTTCTAAGCCGCCTCACTGCAAAGGCCGTCTGGATCGTCGGCCTGGATATCTGAAGTGGGAGTCAAGAATGCCTTACCCGAGCCATCGCAGTCTTCCTATTCTTCTGTCCTTCACGTGCACGTAGAGTCACGGCTCGCTCGAGGTTGCAACGCTAGGCTCGTGAAGCCCCGCGTCGAACAATGGGCCGCAGGAGACGATGAGCAGTCAGAGAGCAACCTCATGGCGACCAAGAGAGGCGCGGCACAGGGATGGGAGGCTACCCGGAGGATTCACGCCGTGCGAACCTGGAAGAAGCTTGGTGAACCATTCGGCCTACGCGAGCGCTAGCGCATGCATAGCAGGACAGAACTGGTCGGGTTGGCTCGATCCAAGCGGCGCAAGGCTCTTCGAGATCTCTTGACTGGCTCAAGGAGGATGCCATGCTGAGCCTCGCCACGGGGTGGCTTCTCGTTGTGTTGGGCGCCGGGTTGGTCGCGGGTGGCGTCTGGCTGGCCGTACTCGGCGGCAGTTGGGCCTATATTGGGCTGGGCGGTGGCCTGATGGTCACCGGCGTTCTGCTGGCGCGGCGCCGCCGCGCTGCGCTGGGGGTGTACGCGACCCTGCTCGTGGCAACGCTGATCTGGGCGCTCTGGGAAGTGGGACTGGATCGTTGGGCGCTCATACCCCGAGGGGCGTTTCTTGCGGTCGTCGGGTTGTGGCTCCTGGCCCCGTGGATCAATCGGCCTCTGAACTCAGGGCACACCGCAGATGCGCCGTTGCAATCCGCTTGGGGCGGCGCGCGCGGTTGGCTGGGCGGCGCGATGGTCCTGGTGATCGCGACGACGCTGATCTCCAGTGTCCGTGACCCACTCGACATAGCGGGTCAGTTGCCTCCTGCATCAGCCGCCGCACAGGGCGCAGCGGCCGCCGCTCCAGGCGCTTCGGGTGACGACTGGCTGGCCTACGGCGGCACCGGCTATGCCGAGCGTTACTCCTCCCTAACGGACATCACGCCGGAGACCATAGGGCGGCTCGAACCGGCATGGACGTTCCATACCGAAGACATGAAGGGCCCTGGCGATCCGCACGAGACCACTTTCGAGGTCACGCCCTTGAAGGTGGGTGACACGCTCTACCTGTGCACCGTACATGATCACGTAATTGCGCTCGACGCTGCTAGCGGGACGGAGCGCTGGCACTTCGATCCGGGCGTGAAGGTTGGTCATTCGAGCCAGCATTTGAGCTGTCGCGGCCTCGCTTACCACGACGACGCGCAGGACGCGACGGCGGCGACCCCGCGACTCATTTCCGCAGGCGCGGGCTCGAGCGCCGCGACGCCCACCGGAGCACCGGTAACTGCGGCCACCAGTGGAATTACTGCTCCCCCAGCGCCGGCATGTACAAGGCGAATCTTTTTGCCGACCATCGACGGACGACTGTTCGCCCTGGACGCGGCGACCGGTCGGCAATGCACTGGATTCGGCGATGGCGGTGTGGTGCAACTCGCCACGAACATGGGCAACCTGAAGCCCGGCTACTACATGCAGACTTCGCCGCCAGTCGTCACGCGCAAGCTGTTGATCCTCGGTGCTTCAATCAACGACAGCGAGTCGGTTGCCAATCCATCGGGCACGATCCGCGCCTTCGACGTCCATACCGGGCGCCTTGTCTGGAACTGGGACTTGGGCCGTCCCGACGCGACGGCGCCGCTGGCGCCGGGACAGGTGTACACGTCCAATACGCCGCCCAGCTGGGCCGGCGGCAGCGTCGACGAGGGACTCGGGCTCGTCTACTTTCCACTCGGCAACCAGTCGCCGGATCAGCTCGGCTTCGGCCGGAGTGCCGAGGTTGAGCGCTTTTCGAGCTCCATCGTAGCGCTCGATGTCGCCAGCGGTCGCTTGCGCTGGGTCTTTCAGGGCGTCCACCACGACCTGTGGGACCGGGACATGCCAGCGCAGCCGACGCTGGTCGACCTTGCCGTCGAGGGGAAGACGGTGCCGGCACTGATCGCGCCGACCAAACAGGGCGAGCTGTACGTCCTCGATCGCCGCACCGGCAAGCCGATCTTTCCGGTGCGCGAATCGCCAGTGCCGTCGACGAGCCCTGTGCAGGGCGAGATCATGTCGCCGACGCAACCGAGCTCCGCGCTCAGCTTCATGCCGCCGCCGCTCACCGGCAAGGACATGTGGGGAGCGACGCCTTTCGACGAGCTCGTCTGTCGCATCGAGCTTCATTCGATGCGCTATGCCGGTCCCTACACGCCGCCGGGCACGCAGCGCACGCTGGTCTATCCAGGCAACCTGGGCGTCTTCAACTGGGGCGGAGTGGCAGTTGATCCCGTGCGCCAGATTCTGGTCGGTACGCCGACGCACTTGGCATTCACATATCAGTTCATCGCCCGCCAGGACGCGACGACCAACTATGTCAGCGCCGGGAAGAACGAGCATTGGAACGAAAACTATGGTGCCCGTTACGCGGTGATGATCGAACCCTTTCTCTCGCCGCTCGGCCTGCCATGCCAAGCGCCGCCCTGGGGCGCGATCGCAGGCGTCGACCTGCGTACTGGCAAGCTGGCCTGGATGCATCGCAACGGCACCGTGCGCGATCAGATGCCAGGCTTTCTGCCGATCCCGTTCCCGATGGGCGTGGCGAGCCTCGGCGGCCCGTTGATCACCGCTGGCGGCGTCGCGTTTTACAGCGGCACGCTCGACAACTACCTGCGTGCCTACGACGTGACCACCGGACGCAAGCTGTGGCAAAGCCGACTACCTGCCGGCGGTCAAGCAACTCCCATGACGTATCGGGTCAATGGAAAACAAATGGTTGTTGTCGCCGCGGGAGGCCATGGCTCTTTCCGGACCACGATCGGGGACGCGGTGATGGCCTACGCCCTGAAGTGAAACGGCAGGGCCGGGACATCGGGCCGGGTTCGCATTTTGAACGTCCCCGCGGATCGAAACGGCATCGATACCCTGCATCAAGGAACGCGCATGACGAACCCCCCGCCAGTTCTGCACGACCCTCTGGCGATGAAGCTGAGCAACGCTGACGACCGCGTCCTGCTCAGCAGCTGGTTGCCCCCGCAGGCCGGCGTCGTTCCGAAGGTTCGATTTGGCCAGCGCTGGGTTAACGTTTTGTGGGCCTTGCCGCTGCTCTTGGTCTTGCTGGTGATCGGCGTTACCGTGGCTCAGGCGTTACGGCAATTCCCGGCCGTACAGAGTTTCCTGGTGCGCTATCCAGGCATTCCGCAGTCAATCGCCGTCACCACGGGTTTCCCGATCTGGCTCAGGCTGCTGCACTTCTTGAACCTCTTCTTTATGGCCTTCATCATTCGCGCCGGCGTCCAGATACTCGCGGACCATCCGCGGCTCTATTGGAAGCGTGACTGCACGCCAGGAACCGAATGGTTCCGCTTCCAGAAGGCCGTCCCGACCGGCAGGATATGGACCGCGAAGGACGATTCGGTCACGATCCCATCGTGGCTGGGCATCCCCGGCATCCGGCATTCGATCGGCCTTGCCCGGTGGTGGCACTTCTCGGTCACGCTCCTGTGGATGATCAATGGCATCGTCTTCTACGTGCTGCTTTTCACGACCGGCCAATGGCTGCGCCTGGTGCCGACGACCTGGGAGGTGTTTCCGAATGCGGTCTCGACCGCGATTCAATACCTCTCGCTCACCTTCCCCGTCGATGAGAGCTGGACGCGCTACAACGGCCTGCAGCAACTCGTCTACTTCATCACCGTGTTCATTGCCGCTCCGATGTCGATCGTGACCGGCTTGATGCAGAGTCCGGCGATCTCGAACCGGCTCGGCTGGCTCGGCCGGGCGTTGAATCGGCAGAAGGCGCGGTCGATCCACTTCATCGTGCTGTGGTGGTTCCTGCTCTTCATCCTGGCGCACGTGACGGTGGTCTTTATCACCGACGCACGCGTCAACCTGAACATGATGTGGGCCGGAGTCCACGACGATTCATGGAGCGGCCTCTGGGTCTTCATCCCGGCGATGCTGCTCGTCGGCCTGGCTTGGTGCTGGGCCTCGCCGTTCACATTGCGGCATGCGAGACTTGTACAGAGGATTGGAGAGTTCATGTCACGGCCGTTCGGCAGCGTGACCCAGTCATGGGACGCGAAGAGCCAGCTTACCGAGCAGGACATCTCGCCGCATTTCTGGCCCAACGGCACGATGCCGAAATCGGCGGAGTTCGACACGCTGGTGAAGAACGACTTTGCCGACTACCGGCTGAGAGTAGGCGGCATGGTGGAACACGCAATGGAGTTCTCGTACGCCGAACTGAAAGCGATGCCGAAACAGGAACAGATCACGACGCACTTCTGTATTCAAGGATGGTCGGGAGTCGCCAAATGGGGCGGCGTGCCGGTGCGTCACATCCTCGATCTGGTGAAGCCGATGCAGGATGCCCGTTACGTGGTGCTCTACTCCTTCGCCGACGGCAGCGACGGCGGCCGCTACTACGACACGCACAGCCTGTCCAACATGCGCCACGAACTGACGATCCTGGCCTACGAGATGAACGGCGCACCCGTCAGCGTGTTGCACGGGGCACCCTTGCGGTTGCGCTGCGAGAACGAGGTTGGCTTCAAGATGGTGAAGTGGATCGCGGCCATCGAGGTCGTGCACGACTTTGCCGACCTTGGCGCCGGCGAAGGCGGCTACAACGAGGATCACGAGTTCTACGGCTATCGCGTGCCGATCTGACTGACGCGTCCCCACCATCTCCGATTCAGGCCGAGGGCGACACGCGTACCGTAACATCGGACCGGTACCGTGGTACGCGTTCTGCCGAATCTTCAGGAGCGCGCCGTTCGTACACACGTGAGCCCGAGAGTGTCGATGAATGATGCAGCAAGCGAACAGGTCGCCCTCGACCTGCACGATCTATACGAGAACGCACCCTGCGGATATCACAGCGTCGGTCGCGACGGGACCATCCTGCGGATGAACCAGACTGAACTGACTTGGCTCGGATTTTCGAATGGGGAGCTCGTTGGCGCGAGAAAGTTCGCCGAGATCGTCTCCACCGGCCGCCGCGACGAGTACGAGCGCGGGCTCGCATCGTTCAGAGCGGGGCAGGATGTTGCAGAGCTCGAGTTGGAACTTGTCCGCAGGAACGGGTCGGTGTTTGACGCGTTTCTGCGGATTGCGGCCGTGCGTGATAGTCAGGAGGCATTTCTCTACACACGCGCCACCGTCCTTGATATCACGGTACGCAAACGCGCCGAAACCGAAGCGCGAATACACGCAGAGCAGCTGCAGGCGATATCACAGAGGGTTGTCGAGATCCAGGAAACGGAGCGACGCAACCTCTCCGCAGAATTGCACGATCGTCTCGGCCAGGATCTCGCTGCCATCAATCTCAATCTTCACATTGTCAAGGACCAACTCTCGGCGAGAGCTCAGACCAAAGTCGGTCCCAGATTGGACGACTCCATCGCGCTGGTCGAACGTACGGTCGAAGTCGTGCGTGACGTGGCCGGAGCGCTCCGCCCGCTGGTTCTGGACGACTACGGACTCGCCGTAACACTGCGATCGTATGGCGAGCAGTTTGCGGCCCGCACGGGCATCCGCATTCTTGTCGAGGCAAAGCACCCGTTTCCACGCCTCCAGCAAGAGGCCGAGATGACATTGTTTCGGATAAGCCAGGAAGCGCTAACGAATGTCTTGAAGCATGCCAACGCGGCCGAGGTGCGTGTGACGCTGGCGGTCGAGTCGGGAAGCGTCGTCCTGACTATCGCAGACAATGGCTGCGGGTTTGACAGAGGGTCTCGGTCCGGTCATCGAATCAGTGGATTGGGACTGCTCATCATGCAGGAACGGTTGCGTGCGTTGAATGGATCGCTGCGGATAGAGTCGCGACCGGGAGCGGGCGCGAGCGTAGTTGCAACGGTCAGGAGCGAGCAATGACAATCACGGTGTTGCTGGCGGACGATCATGCAATCCTCCGCGACGGTCTGGCCGCATTGCTTCAGGCGCAGCCGGACATAGCCGTCGTAGCGCATGCCCGGGATGGCAGGGAAGCAATACACAAGGCTGCCGAGCTCAAGCCTGACGTGGCGATCATGGACATTGTCATGCCGGAACTGGACGGAATCGAAGCAACCCGTCTGGTCCGCCGGGCGTCGCCGCTGACTCAAGTGGCAATTCTCTCCATGTATTCGACCAGCGAGCACATCTTCCGCGCATTTCAAGCAGGCGCCAAAGGCTATCTTCTGAAGGAGTCGGCGGGAGCTGAGCTGGTCACCGCGGTCAGGAGTGTTCATGCCGGACGGCGCTATCTGAGTCAAAAGATCACTGAAACCGTCGTCGACAGCTACGTTCGAGAGCACCAACCGACCGATCCACTGGGCAAGCTAAGCAGACGCGAGCACCAAATCTTGCAGCTGGTTGCCGAGGGCAAGAGCACGGCTGACATTGCCCAGACGCTGTCCTTGTCGCCCAAGACCGTCGACACCTATCGCAGTCGCCTCATGCATAAGCTCGATATCGACAGCTTTGCCGGCTTGGTCAAGTTCGCAATTGCCTGCGGGTTGACCCCTCCTTGATCGGGTTGTCGGCGCTCAAGTCAAGAATCCCCAACTCTTGTTGTCGCGGTTCGCTTATTCCCTTCTCCCGCGAGCACGCCTAACATCCGAAGAAGGTCGCTGGTCGCTTCCAGCATGCCACGTTCGCCTATTTCCAGAAGGCCTCGAACGTCAGGCCGCCGACACGATGCACGCTGGACCGCTGTCGAGCATCTTCGCCGACGGCGACATGTACACGATGCTGATGCGGCCGAGTCAAGAATGCCCGACTCTCGTCGTCGAGGTTCGCCTATTACCTTCGCCTTCATCCACGCGTACCGTCTCTCTAGGTCGAGGGGATGCCACGGCTCGGCCAAGCCCCATGCCGTGCACTTTGAGCAGGCAGGAGAAGGATACCCAGTGCGCACTCCCGCCAGCGTCTACAAGCACCCCATCCAGCCGATGCTAGTTGTCTTTCCAATCGGTCTCTGGATTCTTTTCCCGGCCTGCGATTTGATCCGCATGGCTGCGTTGATGCTTGCATCCATCGAGGTTGGGCCGTTGGCGCGCAGCCAGATGCTTATCGCATGCGAAGGACGGGAATAGCGGCATCGCTCGTTCAGCTTCCTCCTCACGCAATGCATTCCTTCGTATCAGAGCATGCTTATCTCGATCTTGAGCACCGGATTCCGCTGTGATGCATCGGGTGAACTGACCACAATCACGCTAGGAAGACCGAATGAGCGAAACGAAGAGCCAACTCAGCGGCCCCGATCTCGAGAAGGGCGTCACGCTGTTGACGGTCGTCGAACGCGGGACGCTGCTTGGACACGCACACGGTGAGCCAGTACTGCTTGTGCGCCGCGTCGGAGAGCTGTTCGCGATCGGCGCCATCTGCACCCACTACGGCGCCCCGCTGGCCGACGGGCTGCTGGTCGGCGACACGGTTCGTTGCCCTTGGCATCACGCCTGTTTCAGCCTGCGTACCGGCGCGCCGCTCCGGCCTCCCGCGCTCGATCCGGTCTCTTGCTGGCGTGTCGAGCAGCGAAGCGGCACCGTGTTCGTTCGCGAAAAGCTCGCGCCTGCAGAACCAAAGCCGCTTCCGCTGGTGGCGGACATGCCGCATTCCGTCGTTATCCTNNGATGTTGAGCGCCGACGCATCGATGCCGTGTGATCGTCCCAATCTTTCGAAGGGCTTCCTCGGGGGCACGGCGTCCGCTGAGTCGAACCCGCTGCGGCCCCCCGCGTTCTATCTGGATCACGACATCGACTTGAAGCTCGGCACGCCCGTCGCCACACTCGACACGAAGAGCCAGCACGTGCAGCTCGTAGACGGCAATCGCCATGTCTATGACGCACTGCTGCTCGCCACTGGCGCCGANNGCGAGCTTCATCGGCCTCGAGGTGGCGGCATCGCTGCGCGCACGCAACGTCGGCGTACACGTGGTCGCGCCGGACGTCATTCCCATGGAGAAGATTCTGGGACCCGAGGTGGGAAAGTTCATCCGCGAGCTGCACGAGCAGCACGGTGTGACGTTCCATCTCGGCACTACTGCCGTATCCATAGACAAGCAAAGCGTCCGTTTGAAGAATGGAGAAATCCTTCAAGCCGATCTCGTCGTCGTCGGCGTCGGCGTGCGGCCCGTGATCGCCTTGGCGGAACAGGCGGGTCTCGCCATCGATCGCGGTATCACCGTGAACGAATACCTCGAGACGAGTGTCCGAGGTATCTTCGCGGCGGGCGACATTGCGCGATGGCCGGACCGGCTGACCGGCGAGCACGTCCGCGTCGAACACTGGGTGCTGGCCGAACGTCAAGGTCAGACCGCCGCCCGCAACATGCTGGGTCGGCGCGAACGGTTTGATGCCGTGCCATTCTTTTGGACCGAGCAATACGATTTTGGCCTCGCTTATGTGGGTCACGCCGAGCGGTGGGACCACATTGAACTCGACGGGCAGCTCGACGCTGGGACTCGAAATTGCACCGTCACGTATCGCCGTGGCGGCAAGAAGCTGGCGGTGGCTATCGTTCACCGCGATCTCGAGGGACTGCGGGCGGAAGTCGAGTTCGAGCGGGTGATGTCTACAACAGAGTGACCGAACGTAGACACCCAGCATGGCTACGAAATTCAAAATTGGCGATCATGTGACCTGGAATTCCGAGGCCGGTCATGTCGGCGGCAAGATCATCAAGGTCCATACAAAGGACAGCGAGTACAAGGGATACACCCATCACGCGAGTCCGGATGATCCGCAGTATGAAATCAAGAGCGACAAAACGGATCACATTGCGATGCACAAGGGCGCGGCGCTGAAGAGGTCGCGCAGCTGAGAGACCTCGGTACGCACGCGAACAGTTGTCGAGCGTGCCGCTAGAAAGCTACTCTGGCCGTGGTGATGACGGCTCGGCGTGCGGGTACGTGATTTCCTGGCCTCGGACGCGGGCGAATGGCGTCAGCTTGTGCGGCTGCAGCCGCTTTGGGCTGACGATCTCGCAAGTCGGGACTCCGTGCACGACCAGCGCGTCGGCGATCAGCGAGCGGTGGCACCGCCACGGCACTGCTTCGGCACACATCAGCACGACCCTGTCTCGCTGAGAGAGCTCGATCAGACTCGCGAGATCGGCGTCGAACTCAGCCGTCTGCATATAGTCGGCATAGTTGCGGAACGACAGATTGCGCCAGCCCGTGTTGCGTGAGTTCGGCGTCGCGCGCCGGAAGCCGCCGAGGCCTGCAGCGTGCGCATAGCCGATGTTCGCCGTGGCCAAGGAACCGGGCAAGGTCTCGGTGTTGAACTGCGGGTTGTGGCGTGACCGTGGCACGGTACGCACGTCGATGAGCTGGGTGACCCCGTGGGCACGGAGCAGTTCCAGGAAGTCATCGATCGAACGCGTGGAATGCCCCACCGTCAGCACCTCGCACGATCCGCGATCTTCGTTCTCTGGCTCCCGGGATGACGCGATCGCGCGCGGCGGCGGCCGGCGCTGCATGGCGCTTTGGCGCCGCGGCACTTCAGCCGTCGACGAGCTTGCGAATGTTGCGCTGCAACACAGGCAGGAGTTCATCGTCGAACCAGGGATTGGCCTTGAACCAGGCAACGTTGCGTGGTGAAGGATGCGGGAGCGGAATGATGCGGGGCGCGTGTACACGCCAATCCCGTGTCGTCGCCGTCACCGATGCATGACCGGCGCCACGCAGGAAGTGGGCTTGTGCATACTGGCCGATGAGCAGGGTGAGTTCGATCCGCGGCAACTTGGCGAGCAGCTCATCGAGCCATAATTCCGCGCATTCGCGCCGCGGCGGCAAGTCGCCACTCGTGGCGCGCCCTGGATAGCAGTAACCCATCGGCAGGATCGCGACACGCGCCCTGTCGTAGAAGGTCTCGGCACCGATACCCATCCAAGCGCGCAGACGCTCTCCGCTACGGTCATCCCACGGAACGCCGCTCGCGTGAGCCTTCGCTCCCGGCGCCTGGCCAACGACGAGAATTTGTGCCGTCGTGCCGGCCTGCAGGACCGGACGTGGGCCGAGCGGCAGATGCGCATCGCATGCCCGGCAGGCACGNNGTCATTGGGGTTTTGCTGTGTGCAAAAGCACACAGACGCGCGTTGCACACAACACGCATCTTTCGATAAGGGTATCACCATGAACCCGCTCATTCGGTTCGCCGAGGTGTTGTGAAGGCATCGTCGACGTCTCAAGCCGGGTGGCGGCTCGTGCGAAAGCCGACCTCGGGCGGTTCACGCTATGGAACAGCAGCAAAGCGCATTTCATGCGCGCATCGTGCCGGCGGACATCCTGCGCATGTCGGCAGAGAGCGTTCGCATCGAGGACAAGTGCGTCCACGGCGGCGTTGGCGGCAAATTCCTGGACATCGACGGCACGACGTCGTGCGAGGAGATCGCCACCATTGCGTCGAATGACGCTGAAGGAGCAGCTCTACGCCGAGAACACGCGCAACCCGTTCATCATTGACATGAAGACCGGTTTGAGGCTACCTGGCTGCTTGCCCATAGCAGGGACCGGGCGCCTCGTCCGCCCCATTCGAACGCGCCATTGCAGAGATCGAGCGAGTAGTGCGTCAGGGTCTGCGGAAGATCGCGAGCACGTATATCCAGGCGCGCAGAAAAGTGGATTCCACCGTGGCAGAAACAAGGAACGACAACGAAGGATGCTCTGCGTTCGCGACACACGCGACATACGCAAGATCGGAACGAGTCGTTGAAAGGCACGTCCGGAGTAGACCGCCGGAATCGAGAATGTCTGACTTCGGCCATCAAGATTTCCGTCTTGTTGACTTCCTCAGGCACGCCTAGTGTCAAGGATCGCGCGTCGCTCCGATGGGATCGTTCAATTGCTCGACTGCCCGTTGTTCGACTCTCTCAAAGGAGAAGGAAATGTTGCGCAACACGAATGACCTGGAAGGCTATGTCATCGGCGCGACCGACGGCCCGATCGGCCACGTCAAGGATCTCTATTTCGACGACCGAGCGTGGGTCGTCCGCTACCTCGTGGTCGACACCGGCCCCTGGCTTTCGAGCCGAAAGGTGTTGATCTCGCCTATCGCCATCGGTCGCCCAAACTGGGCGGAAAGACTGCTGCTTGTCTCGATCACGAAAGAGCAGGTGAAAAACAGCCCCGACATCGACACGAAGAAGCCCATCTCACGCCAGCACGAAGTGCAGTACTCTGGCTACTACGGCTATCCGTACTATTGGGGCGGTGCCGGCTACTGGGGCGGCGGCATGTATCCGAATCTGATGATGCCCGGATACGGCGGCTTCGGCTCGCCGCAAGCCACGCGCTCGGAAGAAGAGAGCGCTATCGCTCGGGCTGGATCGGCGCGGAGGCGTGATGACAACCCCCACCTGCGCAGTTGCCGCGCGGTCGTGAAATATCACGTTCATGCGAGCGATGGCGACATCGGTCATGTCGAGGGGCTGCTCGTAGACGACGAGACCTGGGCCATTCGATACCTCATCATCAACACGAGCAACTGGTGGCTCGGACATCAGGTGCTCGTCGCTCCGCAATGGATCCAGGACGTCAGCTGGTTCGACGCCAGGGTCGCGGTCAAGATGACGCGACAGGCGATCAAGGATGCCCCCACCTACGATTCGGCGACGCCGCTGGATCGCAGGCAGGAAACGGGCCTCTATGATCACTACGGGCGCGCAGGCTACTGGACGGATGATGCGAGGCGCGAGACCGAGATATCGCGCATCTAGTTCGACTCAGAAGCCGCTGTC
>PLZH01000131.1 GCA_003152055.1 Burkholderiales bacterium | reverse complement strand
GCTCACGCTGGCCCTTTCTTTTCCGATGACCCCTACCAGCCGCCGCCGTCGTCGGAGCCGCCGCCCACATCGACCGATCCGCCGCCGTCGCTCCAGTCATTGCCGGTACCGAAGTCGACACTGCGGTCCTCGAGCGCGCACGCGTCGGCATCGGACCCCGAGGCACCGTCGAAAGGACCCGCGTTGAACGCATCGTTGCCGCGTTGCTCATGGCCTCGCTCGAGCAGCTTCTCGGCGAGCATCCCAGCGGCAACGCCGCCTGCCGCCGCAAGACCCACGCCCATCAAGCCGCCACCAGGAGTCCGGCCGGGTACATGCCGCCCATTCCGTACGCCGGACCGGGGCTCGCGGCGGCCGGGATAACGGCGCCGCCATTGCTTCGCCTCAGCATTCGCAAGGCAAGAAAGACCACCGCCATGAGGCCCACGGGCCAGATCAATCCGGCAGGCCAGCCGGTGTGGCGACGCGTTGCTCCGCCTGCTCGAGCGACCTGGCGAGCCGGTGCGATCGTCGTTATCGTGCCCGGAACGACCGAGCCGGACGGGCCCAGGCTGCCCAGCGGTGTGCCATCGGGGCGAGCACGCGCGGACCTTGCCCGGATCGCTGAACTTCGGCGAGGGATCAATGGTATGCGCGCGCGCCACCTCGGCGGCGGCCTGGGTGAAGCGATCGTTATGGGCCAGGATTTCCGCGAACACGTAGGTGCGCCCTGACGCTCTGCGGCCTTGCCACGGCCACTTCCTGCATCATCGATTCGGCCTGGGCGTAGTGGCCCTGCCGGAACTCAGCCTCCACTTGCGCGACGCTCGGCACAGCCCAGGCGAAAGGCGCCAGCACCGCGAACGACGCTCCGATCAGCCAACGATTCATCTTCGATCCTTCGCTCCTCGAATGAAGAGCATGCGAATGCGCGTGAAGATGGTGCCGGCACTTTTCCAGGCGTAGCCAGCTATCCAGATCATCGACCGGGGCTTGCAGGGCTGCGAATGCAAAGGCCACGAAAGGGGCGAGCTGCATTGGCAGCTCACTAGACTTAGTTAGGGACAACGAGCATGTCCGATTCCCTCGATATTGCAGCTGAAGCAGAACGTCGTCCTCCAGGGTCTGCAGGAGGAAGATCGGGCCGAACTCGAGCCGCATCTGACCATCAGCGACGGCAACAAGGGCGACGTGCTGCTGCACCAGGGCGTGCGCGAGATGGAGCAGTATTTCATCCTCGANNCGCGGCCTGGCGCCTGGGCACGCCGACCCCTTACGGCATCGTCTGCGTGACCAAGGTGCGAGTGGCCCGCATGCCCCTGGAAGCATGGGTGCCTTTCTCGGCTCGGCATGCCGACGCGAAGCAGGTATTCGAGTATTGCGTGATGGGCGTGATGAGCGAGGTCATGGCACACACCATCACACTGCACCTTCTCGATGCACCCGGGCGTGTGAAACGCTTCCTGAGAAAGCAGCCGCGTATGCTTGATCGCATTCCGCAAAAGGCACACAAACAGGAAATTCCATGTCCTCTGTCATCGAAAACCGCGCGACCTCGACCCCTCAGGACATGTCGAAACCGACGAGCGTCCCCGAGACGACGGACGGTTTCCACCTCGTCATCGAGGCGCTGAAGCTCAACGACATCGACACCATCTTCGGCCTGCCCGGCATTCCCATCACCGATCTCACGCGCAAGGCGCAGGTGGCGGGCATGCGAATGATCTCGTTTCGCCACGAGCAGAACGCGGGCAACGCCGCGGCGGCCGCCGGTTTCCTGACGCAAAAGCCCGGCATCTGCCTGACGGTATCGGCGCCGGGCTTCCTCAACGGCCTAACGGCGCTCGCCAACGCGACGACCAACTGCTTTCCGATGATCCTCATCAGCGGCTCGTCGGAGCGCGAAATCGTCGACCTGCAACAGGGCGACTACGAGGAGATGGACCAGCTCGCGATCGCCAAGCCGCTCTGCAAGGCGGCTTATCGCGTGCTGCATGCCGAAGACATCGGTATCGGCATCGCTCGCGCGATCCGGGCCGCGCTGTCGGGCCGCCCGGGTGGCGTGTACCTCGACCTGCCCGCCAAGCTGTTCGCGCAGACGATGGATGCGGCGGCGGGCAGGAAGTCGCTGATCAAGGTCGTCGATCCCGCGCCGAGGCAGATCCCCGCGCCCGACGCCGTCAAGCGCGCGCTCGACGTGCTCAAGGGCGCGAAGAAGCCGCTGATCCTGCTCGGCAAGGGGGCTGCCTATGCGCAGGCCGATGCCGACATCCGCGCGTTGATCGAGAAGACCGGCATTCCCTATCTGCCGATGTCGATGGCCAAGGGGCTGCTGCCCGACACGCACCCGCAGTCGGCCTCGGCCACCCGCTCGCATGTGCTCGCCGAGGCCGACGTGGTAATGCTGATCGGTGCACGGCTCAACTGGCTGCTCTCGCACGGCAAGGGCAAGACCTGGGGCGCCGCACCCAAGCAGTTCATCCAGATCGACATCTCGCCAACGGAAATCGACAGCAACGTCGCCATCGCAGCGCCTTTGATCGGCGACATCGGCTCGTGCGTCTCGGCCCTCCTGGCAGGCATGGGCTCGGGCTGGGCCCAGCCGCCGGCCGAGTGGACGAGCGGCATCGCCGAGCGCAAGGACAAGAACCAGTCGAAGATGGCCGCCCAGCTGGCGGCACGGCCGTCACCGATGAACTTCCACAGCGCGCTGAGCGTCATCCGCGACCAGGTGAAGACGCGGCCCGATGCGGTCGTCGTCAACGAAGGCGCCAACACGCTCGATTTCGCTCGCTCGATCGTCGACATGTACGAGCCGCGAAAGCGTCTCGACGTCGGCACGTGGGGAATCATGGGCATCGGCATGGGCTTCGCCGTCGCTGCAGCGGTGGTCACCGGCAAGCCGGTGATCGCGATCGAGGGCGACAGCGCCTTCGGCTTCAGCGGCATGGAGGTCGAGACGATCTGCCGCTACAACCTGCCGGTGTGCGTCGTCGTCTTCAACAACAACGGCGTGTACAAGGGCACCGACGTCAATCCCACGGGTCACCCGGACGTGGCGCCGACCGTGTTCGTCAAGAACGCGCGATACGACAAGCTGATGGAGGCCTTCGGCGGCGTCGGCGTCCATGCGACCACGGCCGACGAGCTGCAGCGGGCACTGGCCGAGGCCGTGGCCTCGGGCAGGCCGACGCTCATCAACGCCGTCATCGACGAGACCGCGGGCACGGAAAGCGGTCGAATCACCAGTCTGAACCCGCAAAGCGCGGCAATGAAGAAGTAATCGGACCCTCGGAAATTCAAATGAAGGCAGGATCATGAGCAAGGCACTGGATGGCGTTCGCATCCTCGACTTCACGCACGTTCAATCAGGCCCGACATGCACCCAGTTGCTGGCTTGGTTCGGCGCCGATGTCATCAAGGTCGAGCGCGCCGGCGAAGGCGACGCGACACGCGGCCAGCTGCGCGACATCCCGGACGTAGACAGCCTCTATTTCACGATGCTCAACCACAACAAGCGCTCGATCACGCTCGACACCAAGAGCGCGAAGGGCAAGGAAGTGCTGGTCACGCTGATCAAGCACTGCGACGTGCTGGTCGAGAACTTCGCGCCGGGCGCGCTCGACCGCATGGGCTTCACCTGGGAGCGCATCCAGGAGATCAACCCGCGCATGGTGGTGGCCTCGGTCAAGGGCTTCGGCCCGGGCCCCTACGAAGACTGCAAGGTGTACGAGAACGTCGCGCAGTGCGCCGGCGGTGCCGCCTCGACCACCGGCTTCGACGACGGCCCGCCGCTCGTCACCGGCGCCCAGATCGGCGACAGCGGTACCGGCGTGCACCTGGCCCTCGGCATCGTCGCCGCCCTCTACCAGCGCAATTCGACCGGGCGTGGCCAGCGGGTGCTGGCGGCGATGCAGGACGCCGTGCTCAACCTCTGCCGCGTCAAGCTGCGCGACCAGCAGCGGCTCGACCGAACCGGCGTCATGACGGAGTATCCGCAGTACCCCGACACCGAATTCGGCAAAGCGGTGCCGCGCGCCGGCAACGCCTCGGGCGGCGGCCAGCCGGGCTGGATCCTGAAGTGCAAGGGCTGGGAGACGGATCCCAACGCCTATATCTACTTCATCACCCAGGCGCCGGTCTGGGGCGCCATCTGCAAGGTGATCGGCGAGGAAGGCTGGATCACCGATCCGAAGTACGCGAAGCCGGCGGCGCGCCTGACGCACCTGAAGGAAATCTTCGCGCGCATCGAGCAGTGGACGATGACGAAGACGAAGTTCGAGGCGATGGAAATCCTGAACGAATTCGACATTCCCTGCGGCCCGATCCTTTCGATGAAGGAGATCGCCGAGGAACCGTCGCTGCGCGCCACCGGCACGGTGGTTGAGGTCGACCACCCGACGCGCGGCAAGTACCTGAGCGTCGGCAATCCGATCAAGATGTCGGACAGCAAGACCGAGGTCACGCGCTCGCCGCTGCTCGGCGAGCACACCGAGGAAGTCCTGCGCCAGCTCGGCTACGCGGACGACGCCATCGCGACGCTGCGCGCCGAGCGCGTGATCTGACCTGTCCCCCAGGCTTCGTCCCAGCGTCCGGCCGCCGTTGCATCCGCCCGCAGAGCCGCGCCGAGGCCCATCTTCTTCTCTCGTGAGGCAACCATGAACAAAGACAAGGCCAAGGTCAGAAAGATCCTCGACGCGGTCAAGGCCGCCGGCCGGGACTCGCTGACCGCACCCGAAGGCAAGCTCGTCTGCGACGCCTACAGCATCGCGGTGCCGCAGGAAGGCGTCGCCGCAAGCGCCGCCGAGGCGCAACGGCTCGCGTCGGCGATGGGCTTTCCGGTGGTGATGAAGATCGTCTCGCCGCAGATCCTGCACAAGACCGAAGCCGGCGGCGTCATCGTCGGCGTGAAGAGCGCCGAGGAAGCCGCGGAGGGCTACGACACGATCGTGGCCAACGCCAGGAAGCACAAGGCCGACGCCGAGATTCTCGGCGTACAGGTGCAGCAGATGCTCAAGGGCGGCCAGGAAGTGATCATCGGCGCCGTCACCGACGACAGCTTCGGCAAGCTGGTCGCCTTCGGCCTCGGCGGCGTCCTCGTCGAGGTGCTGAAGGACATCACCTTCAGGCTGGCTCCGGCGACCAAGGCCGATGCGCTGTCCATGCTCGACGGCATCCAGGCTGCCGAGATGCTGAAGGGCGTGCGCGGCAGCGACCCCGTCGACCGGGAAGCGCTGGCGAACCTGATCGTCGGCGTCAGCGAGCTGGTCACCGACTTCCCCGAAATCTCCGAGCTCGACCTGAATCCGGTCTTCGCCTCCAAGAGCGGCGCGATCGCGGCCGACGTGCGCATCGTCGTCGACTTCACGCCCAAGACCCCGCGCTTCCGGCCGGAGGAAAAGGACGTGCTGGTGGCGATGAACCGCATCATGCAACCCCGCTCCGTCGCCGTGATCGGCGCTTCGTCCGAGGACGGCAAGATCGGCAACTCGGTGATGAAGAACCTCATCAACGGCGGCTACNNGGCGGCTACAAGGGCGACATCTATCCGATCCACCCCAAGGCCACGGAGGTCCTCGGCTACAAGGCTTTCAAGAGCGTGAAGGACGTGCCGGGCGAGATCGATATCGCTGTCTTCGCCATCCCGGCCAAGCTCGTTGCCGCAGCGTTGATCGAATGCGGCGAGAAAAAGATCGCCGGCGCCGTGCTCATTCCTTCTGGCTTCGCCGAAACCGGCCAGCACGAGATGCAGGAAGAACTGGTCAGGATCGGCCGCAAGTACAACATTCGCCTGATGGGGCCGAACATC